>JBKJMH010000408.1:0-3634 GCA_046596625.1 Vicinamibacterales bacterium
CGGCGAAGCTCTCGCCCCGCGTCAGACGGTCGAGCACGGCGGTCGCATCGTCGGTCGTCGAGACGACGATCATGCGCAGCGTGAGGGCTTGCGGCGGGGCGTTCTGCGCTGACTGCGAGGCGAGGCTCGCGCCAACGACCAGCGCGATGAGCAGGGCCCACGCCACGCGGCGGGAGGTCATGGTGGGGGGAGTGTACAACAGGGGTGGTCGTTGGTCGTTGGTCGTTGGTCGGGTCGTCGGGCGGGCGGGGCGATGGGCGATGGGCGATGGGCGGAAACCGGGGACGGGCGCAGAGCGTCAAAAGGGCGCCCGACGTAAGATTTTCATTCGTACGCCGCGCACCCTGTCCTTTCGCCCTCGACCAGGAGATGTCTGTGATGCACCGGAACATTCTTGTTGCCGTCCTTGCGCTGTGGGCTGCCGCCCCGGCGTTGACCGCGTCGGCTCAGGTGGCCGACCCGCGTCCGCCGAACGCCCCGACCCAGAAGCCGGCGTTTGCCGGGCAGACCGACGCTCCCGACAAGAAGCTCGGCGTCGCCTTCGACATCGTGCCCCTGAGCGAGAGCCTGCGGAACCCGTGGGGCATGACGTTCCTGCCGAACGGCAAGGTCCTCGTCACCGAGCGAATCGGCTACCTCAGGCTGGTGAATGCCGATGGCACCCTGGTGCCTC
This sequence comes from Vicinamibacterales bacterium, assembly GCA_046596625.1. Lineage (GTDB taxonomy): Bacteria > Acidobacteriota > Vicinamibacteria > Vicinamibacterales > CAVVIG01 > CAVVIG01. The sequence continues at coordinate 674 of JBKJMH010000408.1, forward strand.
AGGCGGTGGGGGGCCTGCCGGCCGTCGACAACCGCGGACAAGGCGGCCTGCTCGACGTGACGATCGACCCGAACTTCGCCACGAACAGCCTCATCTACTGGAGCTACTCCGAACCGCGCGAGAACGGCACCAACAACACGGCCGTGGCACGGGGCACGTTCGTCGAGGGGCCGCCGGCCCGCGTCGAGAACGCCAAGGTGATCTACCACCAGGGTCCGTCACTGAACTCGACGCTGCACTACGGATCGCGGCTCAATTTCCTGAAGGACGGCACGCTACTCATCACGCACGGCGAACGGTCGATCACGGAAGGGCGCATGCAGGCGCAGCGCATGGACGGGCTGCTCGGCAAGGTGGCGCGCATCAACGCCGACGGCTCCATCCCGAAGGACAACCCGTTCATTGGCCGCGCCAACACGCGTGAGGAGATCTTCTCCATCGGCCACCGCAACATCCAGTCGGCCGCGATTCATCCGACGACCGGCGAGCTGTGGGAAGTCGAGCACGGCACCCGCGGCGGCGACGAGCTGAACATCGTCCGCAAGGGCAAGGACTACGGCTGGCCGACCGTGGCCTACGGCATCGAGTACGCGGGCCCGCCAATCACCGGCGGCATCACCCAGAAGGAAGGAACGGAGCAACCGCTCTACTACTGGGATCCGGTCATCGGCCCGAGCGGCATGACGTTCTACACCGGCGACCTGTTCCCAGCTTGGAAAGGCAGCCTGTTCATCGGCGGCCACCAGACCAACGACCTCGTGCGTGTGTCGCTCGATGGCGAGAAGGTGACGGGCGAAGAGCGTTTGCTGACCGACCGCACGCCGCGACTGCGCGTACGCGATGTGCGCCAGGGCCCCGACGGTGCCCTGTACCTGCTCATCGACGAGCCGCTCACGGGCAAGCTGCTGAAGCTGGTCCCGAAGAAGTAACGAGGGGGCTAGAACGCCTTCTTCACGACGTCCGGCGGCGTGTCACCGGAATCACTTTTCGGCACGGTTTCCCCGGTCGCCTGTCGCTTCTCGACCGCCGCCTGCAAGCGGGCGATGTCGTCTTCTCGCTTTTCGAGCCTCGCGTCCGTCAGTTCGGCCAGGAGCTGCTCGAGCGGAATGGTGTCGGGTGTCAGTGTCTTGTCGCTCATCTTGTGGATGATAGCAACGCGCGGGCCAGCACGGCGAGGTCGGGTTGCGACGAGGTCGGGTATCGACATTTCTGCGGCACCTCGGCGGCGTGGAGCTTGCGTGTCTTTGGTCACATGGAACCCAAGGCCACTCCTCCCCCTCGCGACCGTTTCGCGTCGATGACGTCTGGCACGCCGAAGGATCCGCCGGGGTTCCGGACGGTGGTGACACGAGATCGTGCGGTTATCCGGCAGTGGGCCGCACAGCACTCGGCCGAGCCGGCCACGGGTGAACGAGGTGCCTTAGGCCCAACCGTGCGCAGCGTCAACGATAGTGGCGCAGGCGTCCGCTTCAACTTCCCTGGCTTTGCCCCGTTCACGCCCATCACCTGGGACGACTGGTTCGCGAACTTCGAGACACACGACCTGTCATTCGTGTTCGAAGAGGAAGATCGCGAGCAGGTGGCGGCGCGGGCGCGTGAGCGCTGGGAGGCGCGAGGTGGAGGCGGCGACTCGAAGGACGACTGGTTCCAGGCCGAGGCCGAACTGCAGAATGAGGCCGGGGGGCAGAGCCCCGTGCGCTACCGGTTGGTCAAAGACGCCGGCGGCCTGACGCCGGCGTAGACCAGCAGACCACGCGACGTGTCACGAGAATGAGGCCGCCCAGCCTGGCGTCGGCGGAGCTGCCGGCGCACGGACGGCTGCGCTAGAATCGTGCGCGAGGTCACCCCATTTTCACCGGCACCATCGATCAACTCGAATCCGGACTCGCGGCGGAGCACTACGTCGTCGACCGCGGTCTCGCCGTGTCGCTGTTCCTGGCGCTCCGGCTGAAGAAGCCGCTATTCCTCGAGGGAGAAGCCGGCGTCGGCAAGACGGCACTCGCCACCGCCATCGCCGCCACGCTCGATGCGGAGCTGATTCGGCTGCAGTGTTACGAGGGGCTCGACGTCACACACGCAGTGTACGAGTGGGACTACGCGCGGCAACTCGTGGAGCTGCGCATATTGGAAGCGGCGGGTAGCGTCGACCGGGAATTCGCGAGACGCGAGCTCTACAGCGATCCGTTCCTGCTCAAGCGACCGCTGCTGCAGGCCATCGACCCGGCCCGCACACGCCCGGCCGTGCTGCTGATCGACGAGATCGACAGGGCCGACGAGGAGTTCGAGGGGTATCTGCTGGAACTGCTCGCCGAATTCCAGATCACGATTCCGGAACTCGGCACCATTCGCGCCACCGTGCCACCGCTGGTCATCCTGACCTCGAACCGTACCCGGGAAGTTCACGACGCGCTGAAGCGGCGGTGCCTCTACCAGTGGATCGATTACCCATCGGCCGAGAAGGAGCTGGCGATCGTGCGTCAGCGGGTGCCGCACGCGTCCGCTCGGCTGGCGGCGCAGGTCACCGCGCTCGTGCAGGAGTTGCGGCAGGCCGATCTCTACAAGGTTCCTGGCGTGTCGGAAACGCTCGACTGGGTTGCGGCGCTGACAGCTCTCGACGCCCGCGAGCTCGAACCCTCGATGATCGAGCAGACACTCGGTGTCGTCCTGAAGTCGAGAGACGACCAGGAGGCAATCCGCGGCGAGACGCTCGCGGCATTGCTGCGCAAGGCAGCCTCGCGCTGAACGCGCGAACCCTCGCCGCCCGCTGCCATGTCCACCTTCGTCCCCAATCTCCTGGTGTTCGGACGCCTGCTCAGAGCCGTCGGCTTCGACGTGCCGTTCGGCACCATGCTCGACCTGATTGACGCCTTGACGCACATCGACCTCAGCGCGCGTGACGAGGTGTTCCACACCTGCCGCGCGCTGCTGGTCCGCGACCACGATCGACTCGCCGCGTTCACC
>JBKJMH010000207.1:0-27410 GCA_046596625.1 Vicinamibacterales bacterium
CTACATGTGCTTGATAATCTCGTCGCCGAACTCCGAGCACTTGAGCTCGGTGGCCCCATCCATCTGTCGCGCGAAGTCGTAGGTGACGCGCTTGGAACCGATCGCGCCGTCCATGCCCTTCACCACGAGGTCCGCGGCTTCGTTCCAGCCCAGATGACGCAGCATCATCTCGCCGGAGAGGATGACCGAGCCCGGGTTGACCTTGTCGAGATTCGCGTACTTCGGCGCCGTGCCGTGGGTCGCCTCGAAGATGGCGTGACCGGTGACGTAGTTGATGTTGCCGCCCGGCGCGATGCCGATGCCGCCCACCTGCGCCGCGAGGGCGTCGGACAGGTAGTCGCCGTTCAGGTTCAGCGTCGCGATGACATCGAATTCATCGGGCCGTGTCAGTACCTGCTGCAGCGTGATGTCGGCAATCGCGTCCTTGATGACAATGCCGGCGCCGGGCTTGCCTTCGGGAATCCGGCACCACGGACCGCCATCGATCTCGACAGCACCGAACATGTCCTTCGCCGTCTGATAGCCCCAGTCGCGGAAGGCGCCTTCGGTGTACTTCATGATGTTGCCCTTGTGCACCAGCGTCACGCTCTTGCGGTTCGCCGCAATCGCATAGCTGATCGCGCTGTGCACCAGGCGCTCGGTGCCGAGCGCGCTCACGGCCTTCAGGCCGACACCCACCTGTACGCCGACGTCGCGCTTCGGTGCGCCGATGCCTTCGAGCTGCGACTGCCAGCCCGTGGACGCCGCGGCGGTGCCGAAACGGATCTTCTTGAAGTCCTTCGGGAACTCCTTCGCGAAGAAGTCGAGAATCTTCTGCGCCTCCGGTGTGCCGGCTGCGTACTCGATCCCGGCGTAGATGTCTTCCGTGTTCTCCCTGAAGATCACCATGTCGACTTTCGCAGGATTCTTCACCGGCGAGGGAACGCCCTTGTACCAGCGAACCGGACGCAGGCAGACGTAGAGGTCGAGCATCTGGCGCAGCGCGACGTTCAGCGAGCGGATGCCGCCTCCGACCGGCGTCGTGAGCGGTCCCTTGATGCCGACAAGATAGGTGTTGAAGGCTGCGACCGTTTCGTCCGGCAGCCAGTTGCTGAACTGCGTGAAGCTCTTCTCGCCGGCGAAGACCTCCATCCAGGCAATTTTCTTCGTGCCGCCGTAAGCGTTCGCGACGGCCGCGTCGAGCACCCGCACGCTCGAGCGCCAGATGTCGGCGCCGGTGCCATCACCTTCGATGAACGGGATGATCGGGTTATCCGGAACAACGAGGCGGCCATGCTGTCGCGTGATGGCGGCGCCGTCGGCCGGGGGAATGAGGCTGGGAGTGTTGGACATATTGGTGAATGCTGCCTTTAGGTCAGTTCCCCCGTTGACGCCGCACGTTTCTCACAGCTTCTGTGGAAAACTCTGTGGAAAAGGGCGGCGTTTACGCCGCTGTGACAGCTCATATCGAGCGTTTTAGCGAATTGCACCACAGCAGGGCGAGCGCACAGGCGCCGGACGTACCGACCGAACAAAACCTCCGGATTATACTGTAGGCACGGAGGCTCGAACGATGCGATCACTGCTCGCATGGTCTATCGGTGTTGCCGCGCTATCTGCCTGGACAATCGGTGTGTCTGCGCAGGGGCCGACGGCCGCAGGAGGCCAGCACGAAGTCGGCGCCCATCACCATCGGGACGCCGCGAAACTGAAGAACCCGGTGAAGTCGTCGCCAGCGTCCGTCGACGTCGGCAAGAGGCTGTACACTACCCAGTGTTCGACCTGCCACGGACCGTCGGGCAAGGGCGACGGCAGCATGGCATCGGCCATCAACCCACCCAAACCGTCCGATCTCACTGACGCACGCTGGATACACGGCGCCACCGACGGCGAAATTTTCACCGTCATCCGCGACGGCGCCAAGGGCACCAGCATGCGCGGCTACGCGGCACGGATGAAACCCGATGACACCTGGAACGTCGTCAATTTCCTGAGAACGCTCGCTCCCACAACGGCCAAAAAATGAAAATCGTAGTCTCCGACGACCTGCCGGAATCTGCCCTCGCCATCCTGCGCTCCGAAGGCTGGACTGTCGACGCCCGTTCCGGTCGTAAGCCCGACGAACTCGCCTCGGATCTTGCCGATGCCGATGCCCTGATCGTCCGTAGCGCGACGAAGGTCACCAAGGACCTTCTCGCCGCGGCACCGAAGCTGCGCATCATCGGCCGCGCCGGCAGCGGCGTGGACAACATCGACATGCCCGCGGCCAGCGGCAAGGGTGTGCTCGTCGTCAACGCCCCAGGCGCGAACAGCATTGCTGTCGCCGAACAGGCGCTGGCGCTCATGCTGTCGCTGGCTCGTTCGGTTCCCGCCGCTGACCAGGCCATGAAGGCCGGCAAGTGGGAAAAGAAGAAGTTCATGGGCACCGAGCTGCGCAACAAGGTGCTCGGTATCGCCGGCCTCGGCCGCATCGGCCAGGAAGTGGCGGCGCGTGCCCGCTCGTTCGGCATGACGCTGATTGCCTACGACCCATTCATCTCGGCGGAGGTGGCGGCCTCGATCGGCGTTGCTCTGAAGTCGCTCGACGAACTGTGCGCCGAGTCGGACTACCTCACGCTGCACATGCCGTCGACGCCCGAGACGAAGAACATCTTCAACGACGAGCGCTTCGCCACGTGCAAGAGGGGCATTCGTATCATCAACACCGCACGCGGTGAACTGATCGACGAAGCCGCGCTCTGCCGCGCCATCGAAGCCGGCATCGTCGGCGGCGCCGGCATCGACGTGTTCCAGAAGGAACCGCCGGTCGACTGGACGCTGCCCCAACTCGCGAAGGTCGTGGCGACGCCGCACCTTGCGGCCTCGACCGAAGAAGCGCAGGAACAAGTCGGCCTCGATACGGCCGGCGCGGTTCGCGACTTCCTCGCCACCGGCGCGGTTCGCAACGCGGTGAACTTCCCCGCCGCCGTTCCGGCCGACGAACTGCAACGCCTGCAGCCCTGGCTGAAGCTGGCCGAAGGGCTCGCCTCGGTCGTGTCTCAGATGGGCCCGGCTCGGGTCGAGCAGATCGCGCTCCGCTACTACGGCGCGCTGGCCGAGAGCTCGGCGGCGTCGCTCCTCGCCTCGAGCGCCGCAGCCGGCGTGCTGCGTCCCATCCTGTCGGGCGGTGTCTCCGTGGTGAACGCTCGCGCGGCAGCCAAGGAACGCGGCATCGAAATCACCGAGACGCGCAGTTCGCGGGCGCGTGACTTCGCCAGCCTCGTCTCGCTCAAGCTGCACACGAGCGATGGCGAACGCTGGGCCGAAGGCACGGTGTTCGCGCCGAACAGCCCGCGCCTCGTCTCGGTGCGCGGCGTCAACGTCGAGGCGCCGCTGGCCGGCACGCTGCTCATCATCGCCAATGACGATCAGCCCGGCGTCATCGGCGACGTCGGTTCCATCCTCGGCAAGCACGGCGTGAACATCGCGAACTTCGCCCTCGGCCGCAACGAGTCGGGCGCGATTGGCGTGGTGAACGTCGACGAGGAATCGACGCAGTCGACCGCGCTCGCCGCGTCGGTCGACGCGATCCGCAAGATCGCGGCAGTCAAGGACGTCTGGGTGGTTCGGCTGTAAATCTCCACTCGACTCAGGCGGGATGCAGCCGGCTTCGGCCGTCGCGTCCCGCCTTTTTTTGCCCGCTACGCCACGGCCGCTACCCGCAACACACCCGGATAGATGCGCGCCTCGAGCCTCGTGCCGCCGCTGCACGGTTCCCCGTCCACATGGAACCGCATCGGCGTGTCGCTCTCGATCGTCGCCGTCTCCAGCCGCTCGATCGTCACCCCCGGCACCGAGGCCGCGCCTCCGGTAAACAGCTTCGGCAGCGCCAGAACCGTCGACAATCGCGAGCGTTCCTCGAACACTACCAGGTCGAGTTGTCCGTCGTCGATCTGCGCGTCTGGCGCGATGCGCGCGCCGTTGCCGAACTGCCCGGAATTGGCGACGGTGACGAGCAGCGCGCGAACGGCGGCACCGCCGTTCACGCGGTAGGTGGCGCAGTTGTACAGCCGAAGTTCCCGGGCGATGATGCGCACGTAGTTGGCGAAGCCACGCCTGCCCTGATGCCGGTCGAAGGCATCGGCCACATGCGCATCGAAGCCGATGCCGGCGACGGAGAAGAACCAGCGGCCGTCCAGCTGCCCCGCGTCAATCGCTCGGGGCGATGCCGTGAGCGCGGCGTGCAGCGCCGCCGCCGCGGTCCGCGGAAGGCCCAACGCCCGAGCCAGGCCGTTGCCCGAGCCGCCGGGCACGATGCCGAGCGCGGTTGAACTCCCGACCAGCGCCGACGCCACCTCGTTCACCGTACCGTCACCGCCCCATGCCATCACCAGGCGGTCGCCTCGCCGCACTGCCGCCGCCGCCAGTTCGTACGCGTGGCCACGACGCTGCGACAGGCAGACCTCGCCGGCCTCGCCGTGTGCCCCGACCACCGACGCGGCGCGTTGCGCGCGCGCGGCGGCCGCGGCGGGCGCGATGCCGCCCGAGACCGGGTTGATGATGAGGGAAACCATGCGTCGCGGGGCGCGACGGACTACCGCAGCGCGAACGTAGTGGTGGCGGCCGTCGCCGTGTCGACCACCTGCACGGCATCAGCCGATACCTGCTCGACGCGGTACTGCAAGCGGATGGTGTCGCCGGCTTTCACCAGGAAGACGTCGCCCAGCCCTGACACGATCGCCGTGCGCACGACACCGTCCGGCGTGACGTCTTCGGCGACGCCGATCAGTGTGAGCGCGGGCCTGACCGGTTGCGGCGGAACGACCGCCGCGACTTCAGCCGCGGCGACAACCGGTGCGGCAGCGGGACGCCGGGGTGCACGGGTGGTGAAGCGGAAAAGATCGCGAGTTCGGATGGGCGCGGCCGTCGGCCCGAGCCGTTCATGGAGACGGCCGATTTCGGACTGCAAGGCGGCCATCGATCGGTCGACCGCAGCGGGCTTCACCGGCGGAAGCGGCGCCACTGGCGGACGAACACCCGAGGTCGACGCGGAGGCCATCCAGCTCGCGAACGCGAGCGCGGAGACGCCGACCCAGACGACGCGTCGAAGCTGCATTGTGATGCCGCGGATCGTAGCACGGCCCTCTTTTGACTGTGTTACTATTCGTCGTGCACCCTGCATCGACTGGTCCTGCGGTCGATTCCCAAGCTCCGCTTCAGGTCGTCGCCGTCATTCCCGCCCGATTCGCCTCTACTCGCTTCCCTGGAAAACCGCTCGCCGACATCGAGGGTCGCTCGATGATCGAGCACGTGTACCGTCGTGCCTCGGCCTCGCCGGTGGTCTCGCGCGTCATCGTGGCGACGGACGACCTGCGGATTGCGACGTGCGTGGCTGAATTCGGCGGCAACGTGCGCCTGACCCGAGCCGACCATGCGACAGGAACCGATCGTCTTGCCGAAGTCGCCACCTCGCTCGACTGCGACGTCATCGTGAACGTGCAGGGCGACGAGCCGCTGCTCGACCCACGCGCCATCACGGAACTGGTTGCGCCCTTCGCCGACCGCAGCATCTCGATGTCGACGCTCTACCGGCGCATCACCGACGAGTCGGAACTGCTGAACCCGAACATCGTGAAAGTCGTGACCGACCGGTCCGGCTTCGCCATGTACTTTTCACGCGCACCCATTCCACACACGCGCGACCCGCGAGCCGGTTATCCCCCGCTCTTCCGGCATGTCGGCGTGTACGCCTATCGGCGCACCGCACTGATGGTGCTGGCCGGCCTCGAGCCGACGCCGCTCGAACGGTCGGAATCGCTCGAACAGCTGCGCGCCCTCGAACACGGTATCCGCATCAAGGCAGTAGAAACGTCGTACGACTCGATTGGGGTTGATACCCCGGAAGACCTGGAGCAGGTGCGTCGACTGCTGCGGGCGGGACGTCCGAATTGACCGGCATCACCACCAGATGCCGCGGGACTCACACATGAAGGTAACCAAGTACATCTTCGTGACTGGCGGCGTTGTGTCGTCGCTCGGCAAGGGACTCGCGGCCGCGTCGATCGGCGCCTTGCTCGAGGGCCACGGCTACAAGATCTCGATGCAGAAGTTCGACCCGTACATCAACGTCGACCCGGGCACGATGAGTCCGTACCAGCACGGCGAGGTCTACGTCACCGACGACGGCGGCGAGACCGACCTCGACCTCGGACACTACGAACGCTTCACGCACTCGGTGCCCTCGAAGAATTCGAACTGGACGACCGGCAAGATCTACCAGAGCGTCATCAACAAGGAACGCCGCGGCGACTACCTCGGACGCACGGTGCAGGTCATCCCGCACATCACGAACGAGATCAAGGACGCCATCCGCGCGGCCGCCACCGACGTCGACATCGCGCTCATCGAGATCGGCGGCACGGTCGGCGACATCGAAAGCCTCCCCTTCCTCGAGGCGATCCGCCAGTTCCGTCAGGACGTCGGGCGCGACAACACGCTCTATGTCCACCTGACGCTGGTGCCGTTCATCGGCGCCGCCGGCGAACTGAAGACCAAGCCGACGCAGCACAGCGTCCGCGACCTCCGGTCGATCGGCATCCAGCCCGACATCCTGCTCTGCCGCACGGACCGTTTCCTCGAGCCGGATCTGAAGCGGAAGATCGCGCTGTTCTGCGACGTCAGCGACGAGGCGGTCATCACGGCGAAGGACGTGGCGAGCATCTACGAGGTGCCGCTGGTCCTCATGGCCGAAGGACTCGACCGCATCGTGCTCAAGTACTTGCACCTGCCCGAGTCGCAGCCCGACATGAAGGCCTGGCAGGATCTGGCCGAGCGCATCCAGCACCCGACCGATGACCTCACCATCCACGTCGTCGGCAAGTACGTCGGCTACGAGGACTCGTACAAGAGCCTGAACGAAGCGCTCTACCACGGCGGCTTCCAGCACCAGCTGAAGGTGAACATCAAGTGGATTGAAGCCGAGGCACTCGAGGAAGAGGGCGGCGCGGCACTGCTGGCCGGCGCTGACGGCATCCTTGTGCCCGGCGGCTTCGGCGACCGCGGCACGCGCGGGATGATGGTGGCGTCGCGTTATGCGCGCGAACACCGGGTGCCCTACTTCGGCATCTGCTACGGCTTCCAGATGGCGACGGTCGAGTACGCGCGCAACGTCGCCGGGCTGGCGGACGCCGACACCACGGAGTGCGCACCCGACACGCCGACGAAGGTCATCTACAAGCTGCGCGACCTGCTCGGCGTCGACGAACTCGGTGGCACGATGCGCCTCGGCAGCTACGCCTGCGAACTCGCGCCGGGCTCGCTTGCCCGCGAGATCTACGGCGTGCCGCTCATCAACGAGCGCCACCGTCACCGTTACGAGTTCAACTGCCTCTACGAGCAGGCGCTGACCGACACCGGCATGCGCATCTCGGGACGATCGCCCGATGGGAAGTTCGTGGAGATCGCTGAAGTGCCGGGGCACCCGTGGTTCCTCGCGGTCCAGTTCCATCCCGAGTTCAAGTCGAAGCCGACGGCGCCGCATCCGCTCTTCGCGGCATTCGTCAAGGCGAGCTATCAGCACAAGGCCACGCTGGCGCAGGCACTGCCGGCGACGACCGGCACGGTGGCCTAGGCCGTGGTCGCCACGCTTCGCGACATGGTGATCGGCGACGGCCGACCGATCATCCTCATGGCCGGGCCGTGCGTGGTCGAGAGCGAAGCGCACGCGATGGGACTGGCTGAGGCGCTGGTCGCGATCACCACGCGCGTCGGCATACCCTTTATCTTCAAGGCGTCGTACGACAAGGCGAACCGCACCTCGAACGCGTCGTACCGCGGTCCGGGCATCACCGAGGGGCTGCGCGTCCTCGCCGCGATCAAGCAGCGCTTCGGTGTGCCGATCGTCACTGACATCCACGAGGTGCACGAGGCCGCGATCGCAGCAGAGGTCGCCGACGTCCTTCAGATTCCGGCGTTTCTCTCGCGACAGACGGATCTGATCGTGGCGGCGGCTCGCACCGGCCGCGTGGTCAACATCAAGAAGGGGCAGTTCCTCGCCCCGAACGACATGAAGCATGCGGTGGCGAAGGTCACCACCGAGGGCAACCCTAACGTCCTGGTGACGGAGCGTGGCACGAGCTTCGGCTACAACAACCTCATCGTCGACATGCGCGGCTTCCCATTCATGCGCGAGCAGGGACTGCCCGTGATCTTCGACGTGACGCACAGCCTGCAGCTGCCGGGCGGCGGCAACGGCGTCACTGCCGGGCTCGCGCAGTACATCACGCCGCTGGCCTCGGCGGGCGTGGCGGCGGGGGTCGACGGCCTGTTCCTCGAGGTCCACGAAGAGCCATCGCGCGCCATGAGCGATGCCCAGAACGCCTTGCGCCTCGATCTGCTGGAACCGCTGCTGCGCCGCCTGATGGCCATCGACGCCATCGTCAAGGGCGGCACCTTGCCGGCCGGGAGCGCGGCACACCGATGATCGACCTGGCCCTCGCGCGTCGGGTGCTCGAAACCGAGGCGGCCGCCATCCTCGCGCTGGTGCCACGCATCGACGCGCGCTTCGAGCGCGCCGTCACGCTGCTGCAGCACTGCCGCGGGCGCGTCATCGTCACGGGTATGGGCAAGTCGGGCATCATCTGCCGGAAGATTGCCGCCACGCTCACCAGCACCGGCACCGCGTCGCTGTTCCTGCATCCGGCGGAGGCCGTGCATGGCGACCTCGGCCTGATTCAGGGCGACGACGTCGTCATTGCCATCTCGTCGAGCGGTGAAACGGCGGAAGTGCTGCGGTTGCTCGAGACCATCCGCCGGGTTGGCGCGAAGTTCATCACCATCACCGGCGTCACGACGTCGACGCTGGCTGAAGCCGCCGATGTATCGCTCGACTGCAGCGTCACCGAGGAGGCCTGCCCGCTCAACCTCGCGCCTACCGCGTCGACCACAGCCGCGCTCGCTATCGGCGACGCGCTGGCCATGACGCTGCTCGTAGCCAAGGGCTTCCGCCAGGAAGACTTCGCGAACCTCCATCCCGGCGGCAAGCTGGGAAAGAAATTCATGCGGGTCGAGACAATGATGCACAGCGGCACCGACGTGCCTCAGGTGCTGCAGGCCACCCGCATGCGCGACGTGATCTACGAGATGTCGCGCAAGGGGCTCGGCATGACCTGCGTGGCTGGCGAGCAGGGCGAACTGCTCGGCATCATCACCGACGGCGACCTTCGCCGCCTGATGGAGCGCGAGATCGACACCCTGGCGCTGACCGCAGCGGACGTGATGACCCGCAACCCGGTCACCGTGGAGCCACATATGCTCGCCGCGCAGGCCCTGAACATCCTCGAACAGCGGAAGATTACATCGCTGGTCGTCGCTGAGGGCGACCCCACACGCGCGGTCGGTGTGGTGCACCTGCACGACCTGTGGCGAACGGAGCTGGTGTGAGTATCAGCGACGCAGAACTCGATCGCCGCGCCGCGGCGGTCAGGATGATCCTGTTCGATGTCGACGGTGTCCTCACCGACGGCCGCGTCACCGTGAACGGCGACGGCAGCGAGAGCAAGGTCTTCTTCATCCGCGACGGCATCGCCATGATCTGGGCGCAGCGCGCCGGCATCCAGGTGGGGTTCCTCTCCGCGCGCCTCTCCCCCACCACGCCGCACCGCGCCGCGCAGCTCGGCATCACGCTGGTCTATCACGGTGTCTCGAGCAAGCTCGCCACCTACCAGCGTATCCTCGCCGACCATGGCCTCACCGACGCCGACGTTGCCTACATGGGCGACGACGTGGTGGACCTGGCCGTGCTGAACCGCGTCGGCCTCGCGACGGCACCAGCCGACTGCGTCGACGAGGTGCGGTCGCGCGTGCACTGGGTCACCGCCAACGCCGGCGGTGCCGGTGCGGCGCGCGAGCTGGTCGAACGCATCCTCCGCGTGCAGGGGCTCTGGAACGGCGTCGTCGACGCCTACCTGCACGAGCCAGCCGACAGCACACACACCAGATGAACGCGTACGCGCCGCTCCTGGCCGCGCTCGTCGCCCTTCTCGCCGGGCTGACGATCGGCAAGGCCTGGGAGCGGTACAAGCTGCGTGACGGCACGTGGATCGATCGCCGCCGCGTACGCGAGTCGCCACACTACATCCTCGGCTTGAATTTCCTCGTGGCCAACCAGATCGACTTGGCGATTGCGGAGCTCACGCACGCCGCCAGCCTTGATGCGAAGGCGCTCGAGGTGCACATGATCCTCGGCAACCTGTACCGGGAAAAGGGTCAGGTCGGCAAGGCGATCACCATCCACCAGACGCTCCTGCAGCGCCAGAAGCTGAGCCGCATCGAGCACGCCTACGTGCTGCTCTGCCTCGGCCTCGACTACCGACGCGGCGGGTTCGTCGATCGGGCGCTCGAGGCGTTCAACGAGGTACTCCGCCTCGACCCCGAGAACGAGTACGCCCTCGAGAACATCCAGAAGCTGCAGGAAGAGCAGCACCAGTGGACCGAGGCGTACGACACGCGTCGGCGCCTGACCAACCTCGCGGCGATCGACTCACGGCCGCTGAGCCAGTCCATCCTGGCGTTCCTCGAGAACGAAATCGGGTTGGAGGCGGCGCGGCGGAAGGATTACCCCGAGGCGGCGCGCCGGTTCCAATCGGCGATCGAACTCGACGCGCGCGCGGTGCCGGCCTACCTGAACCTCGGCGATCTCCGCCTCTTGCAAGGGCGTGAAGAGGACGCCGCCCAGATCTGGAACACGCTGGTGCAGGTGGCGCCGGACCGCGCCTACCTGGCGTTTGCGAGGCTCGAGGCGCAGGCGGCGCGAAACGGTACGCCCGAGCGCTTCACCAATCTCTGCGGCCGGCTGATCGAGGAGAACCCGCAGGACTGGCGCGCGCGGCTCGCACTCTCCCGGCACTGTGTTGCGGCAGGTCAACTGGCGCAGGCGCTCGAACTCCTGTTCGCCGCGCTGGTGCAGAATCCGCACTCGCTGAGCATCCATCAGGCGATCTGGCAGACGCTCGGCCAGCTCGGTCATCCGCAAGCACTCGTCGAACGCTACAGCGACCTGACGCAGCATGCGGTCTTCTACCTCGACCCGCACGTGTGCATGCACTGCCGGTATCGCAGCACCGAGTTGTTGTGGCAATGTCCACACTGCCACGACTGGAACACGTTCGTCGAGGAGCGCATCGCGCCGGCGCAGGACACTGCGAACTGAACCCGCCCGTGTTCAGGCCGGGGCCAGCGCCAGCAACTCCGCGAGCACCTCTCGCACGCGAGCATCGGTGTCGTCGACGCTGCCGTCGGTCCTGATGACGTAGTCGGCGCGCGCCGCCTTCTCCTCCGCCGACAACTGCGCCGCGAGCCGCTGCTCGGCAGCCTCGCCAGAGAGCCCACGCTGCTCGAGGCGCGCTAGTTGGACCTCCCGCGAACAGACCGTGGCGATGACCTTCGCGAACGCTGCGGCATGTCCTGTTTCGTAGAGGAGTGGAATGTCGACCACTGCGAGCGGCGAGCCGCCGATCCGCTCGAACCCGCGCAAGCCGGCCGCTATCGCACGGTAGACGGCGGGGTGAATAAAGGCCTCGAGGGTGCGGCGCGCCAACGGATCGGCGAAGACAACTAGCCCGAGCTTGGCGCGGTCGACCGCGCCCTGGGAATCGAGCACGTCGCCGAAGTGCTCGGCAATGGCCGCCGTCGCCTCGGTGCCTGGCGCCATGACGCCGTGCGCCAGCGCGTCTGCGTCGAGGCATGGCACGCCGTGCTGCTGGAACTGCTGCAGCACGTAGCTCTTGCCGGTGGCGATGCCGCCAGTGAGCGCCACCCTGAGCATGTCAGCCCTGCCGGGCTCGCAGCCGGTCCTGCGCGGCGCGCACGGTGTTCGTGAGCAGCATGGCAATGGTCAGCGGACCGACGCCACCAGGCACGGGCGTCAGCGCACCGGCGGTCTCTTCGACCGAGGGGTGAACGTCTCCGAGCACCAGGCTGCCCCGCTTCTCGAAGGCAGTGTGACGCCGATGGCCAGGCGCGAACAGCGCCTCGATGACGGCACGGTCGGATACCGGAGTGGTACCGACGTCAATCACCGTGGCTCCGGGTTTCACGAACGCCTGCGTCACAAACGCTGGCCGGCCCAGTGCCGCCACGAGGATGTCCGCCTCGCGGCAGACGGCGGCAAGGTCGCGGGTGCGCGAGTGGCAGATGGTGACGGTGGCGTGCCGGTTCAGCAGCAGCAGCGCCATCGGCTTGCCGACGATGTCGCTGCGGCCGATGACCACGGCGCGCGTCCCGGCGATCTCGATGCCGGCGCGGTCGAGCAGTTCGATGACACCAGACGGTGTGCACGCCACGAGCCCGGCCCGCCCCTGGACGAGGCGGCCAACGTTCACCGGGTGGAACCCATCGACATCCTTTGCCGGATCGATGGCGTCGAACACGCGGCGCTCGGCATCGGCTCCCATCGCCTTCGGCAGCGGCGACTGCACCAGGATGCCGTCATGCACCTCGCTGCGGTTGAGGCGATCGACCAGCTGCAACAGTTCGTCGATGCTGGCAGTGGCGGGAAGGCGCTCGACGTCGGCGCGAATGCCGCTTTCGCTGGCCGACTTCAGCTTGCTGCCAACGTAGAGCTCCGAGCCACCATCGTTGCCGACCAGCACCAGCGCGAGTCCGGGCGGACGCCCTGCCTCGCGCGTGAAGGCCTCGACCTCGGGCCGGACCTCCGCGCGAAGGGCCTGACCGACCGCGGTTCCATCCAGCATACGAGCAGACATTACTCTGAGGCCTCCACCTCGAGCCGGCGCAGCGAGTGCGGCCGGCCGAGCACGACGAGTTTATCTCCGGCGCGGATTGACGTGTCTGGCTCGGGGTTGAATTCCATGCGGCGATCCTCGCGCTGAATCGCCACGACGATGACGCCGAAACGCTGGCGCAGGTTGGCATCGAGCAGCGACTTGCCGACCAGCGATGACGTCGCCTGTACCGTGATCTCCTCCATCGCCAGCTCGAGGTTGTCCGAACTGGTTGCGAGCGTCATGAAATCGACCACGGCCGGACGGATGGCGGTCTGCGCCATCTGCACCGCGCCAATCTGGTAGGGCGACACGACCCGGTTCGCGCCGGCGCGCAGCAGCTTCCGCGTCGCGTCCTCGCCTTCGGCGCGGCCGATGATGAACAGGTCTGGCCGCAGGACGCGGGCACTGAGCACGGTGTAGACGTTCTCGGCGTCGGTGCCGACGGCTGCGATCAGGCCGCGTGCGGTGTCGATGCCGACGCGCTTGAGCACGTCCTCGTGGCTGGCGTCGGCCTGCACGGCAAGGCACCCGTCCATCATCGCCGCCTGCAGGCGGGCGGAATCACGCTCGATGATGACGAACGGCACATTGTGCTGCCGGAGTTGCGCGGCGATGATGCTGCCGATGCGCCCATAGCCGCAGACGATGAAGTGATCCTTGATCAAGGTAAGCATCTTGTCCTGGCGACGTTTCTGGAGGCGCTGGGGCAAGCCTCCTTCGACCACGACGGTAGCGAGGAGGGTGAAGACGTAGAGGGCTGACCCAACGCCGCTGAACAGCAGCAGCACGGTCCACACCTGGCCGTAGAACGACAGGTCATGAACTTCGCGGTAGCCGACAGTCGTGACCGTGATCGCCGACATGTAGAACGCGTCCCACGCGCTCCACCCCTCGATCACCACGTAGCCAAGGGTGCCGGACAGGATGACGGCCGCGAGCAGGGCCACGGCAAATACCGGGCCTTGCGCGCGGAGGATGGGCGGACTGACTCTCCTCGGGTCTGGCACGTCTGCGGTCGGGCGCGCAGCGCCCTCCTAGGCGACGCCTTCGAGGCGGCTGTGACGCTTGCCGTAGGCAAAGTACAACACCAGGCCGATCGCCAGCCAGGCGATCAGGCGGAGCCAGTTGGTCCACCCCAACCCGTAGATCATCGCGCCACAGACAATGATCCCTGAGATCGCCACGAATGGCAGCCACGGAACCGTGAAGCCGCGCTTCAGGTCCGGGCGCCGGACGCGCATGATCCACACGCCGATACACACCAGGATGAAGGCGAAGAGCGTCCCGATGCTCGTCATCTCGCCGACGATGTCGCCCGGCACGAAGCCGCCGAAGATGCCGGTCAGCACGAAGAACAGCATGTTCGCTTTGTATGGCGTGCGGTAAACCGGGTGCAGTTCGGAGAACACCTTCGGCACCAGGCCGTCCTTGCTCATCGAGTAGAAGACGCGCGACTGACCGAGCAGCATGACCAGAATGACCGATGTGAACCCCGCCAGGATTGCGACGGTGACGAACTGACCCAGCCACTGATACCCGGGCATGAAGTCGTGGATTGCCTGGCTCACCGAGGCTTCCTTGCCAGCCGTGCGGAAGAACTCGACCGGAGCCAGCCCGCTCAGGACGTGCGCAAACAGCACGTACAGCAGCGTGCAGACGACCAGCGAGCCGAGGATGCCGATCGGCATGTCGCGCCTGGGATCCTTCGCTTCCTGCGCCGCAGTGGAGACCGCATCGAAACCGATGAACGCGAAGAACACGACGCCCGCGGCGCCGAGAATGCCCATGATGCCGCCATAGGCGTGCGTCACCCCTTCCGGCGTCGTAAACGTGCTGGCCGCGGGGATGTACGGGGTGTGGTTCGCCGGGTTGACGAAGCCCCACCCGAGGATGATGACCAACACCACGATCGCCACCTTGGTGATCACGATGATGGAGTTCACGAAGGCCGACTCCGCAATGCCGCGCGCCAGGAGCAGCGACATCACGAGCAGGATCACCAGCGCCGGGATATTCACCAGCCCGTGAACGCCGGTGTCGACGGCGACCTGGAATGGTGAGTGACTCCATTGGTAGGGAACCTGGAGTCCTACGTACTCGAGCACCTTGTTGAAGTACTCGCTCCAGGCGATCGCGACGGTCGCTGCGCCGACCGCGTACTCGAGGCAGAGGTCCCAGCCGATGATCCAGGCGACCAGTTCACCCATCGTGGCGTACGAATAGGTGTAGGCGCTGCCGGCGATCGGGATCATCGAGGCGAACTCGGCGTAGCAGAGTCCGGCGAGCGCGCACCCGAGACCTGCAACCATGAACGCGAGCGTGACCGACGGACCGGATCGTTCGGCGATCGCCGCCGCAGTCCGCACGAAGAGTCCCGCGCCGATGATGGCTCCGATGCCGAGTGCCACAAGAGCCATTGGCCCCAGCGTCCGCTTCAACTGGATCTCGCCGCCGTCATGATCGGCCATCAGCCGATCGATGGACTTCGTCCGGAACAATGAACCTGCCACGTGGTGCCCCCTAACGTCTGCGGACTGCGTATGGATTCCCTGCGATTATACGCACGAGAGTCGCTCGAGAAAGGCGCGCGCCCGCGCCGCGGGAGCGCCGCCGACAAGCAGGTCGGTGATGACCGCCACGGAAGTCGCACCCGCGGTAATGACCTCGCCCACGCGCTCGAGCGTGATGCCGCCGATCGCCACGACCGGCAGTCCGGCAGGCGCCGCGATGGCGTGGGCGCGGCGGACGAGCTCGAGCCCGACGGCGTCGTACCCGGTCGCCTTCGTCGTCGTGCCGAACACCGGTCCGACGGCCACGTAGGTGACCGGCTCCCGCACTGCCGCGTCGAGCTGCGCGGTGGTATGCGTTGACAGCCCCAGCACCGCGTCGCCGCCGATCACGCGCCGCACGTCCACGGGTGTGAGGTCATCCTGCCCGACGTGGACACCCGAGGCGCCAGCGAGACGCGCAATGTCGGCGCGGTCGTTGACCACCACCGTCGCCGCGTGCTGCAGGGCACGCGCCATCACCGCCTCGGTGTCGGCGAGGAACGGACGCGACGCGGCGTGCTTGGCTCGGAGTTGGAGAAGGGTGACGCCGCCGTCCATGAGGGCGGCCGCGTAGTCGGGAAGGGTCCATCCGGCCTGCGCGCAGACGTCGGCGTCGCAGACCGCGTAGAGACGCGGGAGCACAGCGGCGGTCAGACCGCCTCGGCGAGGCGGCCAGCCGGCCGCGCCACGCTGTAGCGCTCCATGAACGACGTGCTCACCTTGCCGGCGATGAAGTCCGGATCGCTCAGCACCTTGAGGTGCAGCGGGATGCTGGTCTTGATGCCTTCGATGACGGTCATCTCCAGCGTGCGTTTCATGCGGGCGATCGCTTCAGTACGATCACGGCCGTGCACGATGAGCTTGGCGATCATCGAGTCGTAGTACGGCGTGATGGTGCAATCGTTGTGCGCGAATGTCTCGATGCGCACTCCCGGGCCGCCAGGGACGCTGAACACGCGGATGAGGCCGGGCGAGGGCACGAACGTCTCGGGGTCTTCGGCGTTGATGCGGCACTCGATCGAGTGGCCGGTGAAAACCACCTCGCTCTGCTTGAACCCGAGCCTGGCGCCGGCCGCGATGCGAATCTGTTCCTTGACGATGTCGATGCCGGTCACCATCTCGGTGACGGGGTGCTCGACCTGGAGACGGGTGTTCGCCTCCATGAAGTAGAAGTTCCCCTGTGAATCCATCAGGAACTCGAACGTGCCGGCGTTCGTGTAATGCACGGCCCTGGCGGCGTCGATGACGATGCCGCCCATCTTGCGGCGCATCTTCTCGGTGAGGGCCGGCGACGGCGACTCCTCGAGCAGCTTCTGGTGACGCCGCTGGATGGAGCACTCGCGCTCACCGAGGTGGACGACGTTGCCGTAGGTGTCGCCGAGAATCTGGAACTCGATGTGGCGCGGCGACTCGACGTACTTCTCGATGTAGACGTCGCCAACCCCGAAAGCGGCCTCTGCCTCGCGTTGCGCGGTCTTCACCGCCTGCACCAGTTCGCCGGCCGCGCGAACCACACGCATCCCGCGACCGCCGCCGCCGTTCGTGGCCTTGACGATCACGGGGTAGCCGATCTCCTTCGCCAGTTTCAGCGCCTTTTCCTCGCTCTCAATCGGTCCGTCGCTGCCTGGCAGGATCGGCACGCCCGCCTTCTTCATCACGCGACGCGCGCGGGCCTTGTCGCCCATGAGGCGAATGACCTGCGGGTCGGGACCGATGAACTTGATGTGGCAGGCCTCGCAGACTTCCGCCAGGTAGGCGCTTTCGGAGAGGAAGCCGTAGCCGGGGTGAATAGCGTCGGCGCCGGTCACTTCGGCCGCGCTGATCACCGCGGGCACATTGAGGTAGCTGTCGGCGCTGCGCGCCGGGCCGATGCAGACGTCTTCATCGGCAAAGCGCACGTGCAGCGAATTTTCGTCGGCCTCGGAGTAGACCGCGACGGTCTTGATGCCGAGCTCGCGGCAGGCGTAGATGATGCGCATCGCCACCTCGCCGCGGTTTGCTATCAGGATCTTCTTGAACATCTATTTTGTGCGGATGGCGAACAGGCGCTCGCCGTACTGCACCGGCTGGCCGTTCTCGACGTAGACGTTGACGATTTCGCCTTCGTACTCCGAGTCGATCTCGTTCATCAGCTTCATCGCCTCGATGATGCAGAGCACCTGACCCTTCTTCACCATCGTGCCGACGTCGGCAAACGCGGCCGTGCCCGGTTCGGCCGAGCGGTAGAAGGTGCCGACAATCGGCGACTTGACGACGGCGAGTTCGACGTCGACCTCCGCATTGGCGACCGGGGCAGGGACGCCTGCGGTTGCCGGCGGTGCGGCGTAGGCAAGGCCGGCCGGTGCGTGGACGTGCTGCACCGGAACCTGGACGAGCGGGCCGGACGAGTCCTTGCGGATCTTGAGCCGGAGGCCGTCCTGTTCCACTTCGAACTCCGACAACTCATGCTCACGCACGAGGTCGAGAATCTGTTTGAGCTGGTCGAAATCCATCGGGAGAAATGGGGCCGTGAGATTAGAAGTTAGAAGTCAGTCAGACCGTGATCAGTTCCGTCGGCGCCTGGGTGAGCATCTCCACCCCGCTCGCCGTCACCAGCACATCGTCCTCGATTCGAACACCGCCCCAGCCCTGAAAGTAGGCGCCGGGTTCGATGGTGAAGACCATCCCCGACGTCACGGCCTCCCGGCTCGTGTCCACGTTCGGCCCCCACTTCGCGATGCGGGGTTCTTCGTGGACGTCGATCCCGAGACCATGTCCTGTTCCGTGGCCGAAGGCCGCTCCCATTCCGGCAGCGGCCAGAACATCGCGTGCGGCAGCGTCGATGGCAAATCGTGACATCCCGGGAACCACCGCCTCGATCGCGCGGTCGTGGGCGTCGCGCACGGCCGCGTGCACGTCGCGTGCACGAGTCGAGGCGGAGCCGACCACGACCGTCCGGGTGAGGTCAACGCAGTATGAGTCGTAGACGCCTCCGAAGTCCAGCACCACAAGGTCGCCTTCGCTCAACTTTCGACTCGACGGCCTGGCATGCGGAAGCGCCGCATTCGGGCCCGACGCAACGATCGTCTCGAACGCCGGCTTCTCGAAACCGGTGTGCCGGATGAGCGCGTCGATCGCAGAGGCCACCTCCCGCTCCGTCATTCCCGCACGTGGAACTCCGGCCAGCACGGCCCGCGTGACCTCGGACAACATCGCGCCGGCGGTCCTGAAGAGCGCAATTTCGTAGGCGTCCTTGACGCTGCGCTCCGACTCGACCAGCGTGCCAACCGGAACGAGCACCGGCGCGGACGCCGCGGCAGCCAGTGCCTGTTCGAGCCACTGAAAGCGGCCGACGGTGAGATGCGCCGCCTCGAATCCGACGCGGCCGAAACCACGGCCGGCAATCACCGCGGCCAGCGTCGGGTCGTAGGACCCGTCGACCAGCACCAGCTCGAGCCCCGGGCATGCGTGGCCGGTCGCCGCCATGTCCGACACGGCTGTGACGTAGCGGGAATCGGTCACGAACAGGATGCGCTCGTGGGTGAGCACGACGATCGCCGCGCTGCCAACGAAGTTGGTAAGCCAGGTGATGTTCGACAGGGCGACGACTACCAGCGCGTCCAGCCCGGCGTCGGCCATGGCGGTGCGGATGACGGCGTGCCGGCGGCTAAGAAGGTCCGATGGCGCGTGTGGCATGGATGGCCTCGAGCCAGCGCTCGAGTGCGCTGACGGTTGCCCGGTCGCGGGCGCGCGCGGCGCCTGGGGCGGCGGCGGCCGCGAGGGCCTGACGGGTATCGGTGATGCTGCGTTCGAGGTCGGGGTCGTTCGGAGCGAGCGACAGCGCATCGGCGTAGTGCGGCAGCGCCTCGGTCAGCCGCCCCTGTTGACGAAGTGCATCCGCCAGGCTGCGGGTGGCAGCGAGGTTCTCCGGTGCGCTCGCCAGCACCCGGCGCAGTTCGACGATGGCGGCGTCGAGCCGGCCGAGCGCGAGCAAGGCGCGACCGAGGGTGACGCGGGCCGAAACGTATTCAGGATGGGAAATGAGACCCGTACGGCAGGTGTCGACCGCGTCGGCCAGTTGGCCGGCGCGACGATATTCCTCGCCGAGTTGGGCGAAGGCAATCGACGCAGGATCCTTGAGGACCCTGCGCCTAAGCTCGTCGATGCGGGACGCGTCGGGCATCTGCCGCCGATTGTGCGCGAATCAGTTCGTTACGACAATCGTCTTGTAGGTGCTGCTAACGCGGCCGATGTCGTCCTGCACGCCGAGCACGACGGTGTAGCTGCCCGGTGACGAGAACACGTGCGAGGAATCGGAACCGTGTTCCTCGTTGAAGAGAGTGTCGCCGTAATTCCAGTAGAACAGCACGATGGAGCGGCCGGGTTCGGCGGCACTGCCTGAGGCATCGAACGTCACGAGCTGCCCCACCTTCGCCGATGCCGTCGACGCCACGAGCGCAGCCGTCGGACTGCCCTTCACGCTCGTCGGAACGGGGGGCGGGACCACCAGCAGATCGACGCTGTGTGGCACGGCGCCGGCGTAGTCGGTGCCGATTGGCACGGCCACGACCGAGACCTTCCGGGCCGGAGTGCCGGCGTCGAACGGCGTGAACTCAGGCATCGTGTAGATAGCCACGGCGCGGCCGTCGGCGCCGGTCACCACCGTCTGGGTCGACAGGGTGCCGTAGGCGACGTTTGCGCCGCTGACGATCGTGGACAAACGGAACGTCTGCCCCGCCTTGGGAGTGCCGTTCACGTCCCGCGTCTGCAGCGAGACCGCGGCCTGCTGCTGGCCTCCGGAGAACAGCGTGTCCGGCGTTGCCGCCATGTTCACCGAGAGGGCGAATTCGGATGGGCCGGTCAGGCCTGGCGCCTCGGTCTGGTGCACGGTGCACCCGGACACGAGGACGGCGGCCAGGCAGGCGAGCGAGAGCGTGATCCCCTTCATGGTCGTTACCGATCTGCGAAGTTGCCGAAGTTCACCTGGATGTTCCCGGTCGCCTGGATCTCGTTGCCGACGAGGTCCTGCCCGTAGAACGTCACCTCCGCGATGGTGGTGATGACGGTGGTGGGGTTGTTGACGAGTTGCGCGAGCGGCGCCTCGGCCTTCGCCACGCGGCGCACGAGTTCGAACCCGAGCGTGGCACTCCCCGAGGCGGAAATCGTGACCGTCCCGCCGCCGTCGAAGCCGTAGGGCACGTCGACACCGGGAGTATTGCGGCCATCAGCGCGCCGGTAGACGACGCGGTAGCGCGTGATGGTGACCTGGTTATTGCTGCTCGGCGTCGTCGGGTTGTCGATACTGCCGATGTCTTTCAGCGCCAGGTGGAACGTGACGGAGCCGTTGTCGCTGAACGTCGTCGGGCAGGGTTCGGTGACCGTGCAGGGCGCTGGCGCGGTGACCAGGCGCTGCACGTCCGACTGCAGGAAGCCCGTCGCCGACCCGCCGGTGGCACCGCCCGCGGTCGCCCCCATCGAGTCGATGACCAGGAAGACTGGGGAGCGACCGTTGCGAGCGACGTCGCCGCACGAAGCGGTGACGGCGCCGAACGCCGCGAGGACAGCGAGTCTGTTGAAGTAGCGCATGGCGTTCATGTCGCGTCAGCCCTTGATGATGCGAGGCGTGATGAAGATGAGCAGTTCGCGGCTCTCGTCATCGATGCGCTCGCGTTTGAACAGCCAATTCAGCAGTGGAATCTGGCCGAGCCCCGGGGTGCGGTCCGAGGAATTCTGCAGTGAACTCGTGTAGATGCCGCCGATCACGCTCGTTTGGCCGTCGTTCACCAGAAGCGTGGTCAGCGCGCGCTGCGTGTTGATGGGCGGAATGGCCGCGGGCCCGGCCGCCTTGGCGAAGTCGGGGGTGGCGTTCTCGAGGGCCACCTTCATGATGACGGTGCCGGCGGCGGTAATCTGCGGCGTCACCTTCAGCGTGAGCGCGGCGTCCTTGAACGTCACGGTGACCGTGTTGTTGGCGATGGTCTGCAGCGGAATCTGGACCCCCTGCGTGACCTCGGCCTCGACGTTGTTCAGCGTGGTGACCTTCGGCGTCGAAAGGATCCGCCCGTTGCCGGACGATTCGAGCGCGCTCAGCGCGACGTCGAGGTTGAAGGCACCGTTCACCGAGCCGAGCGCGAGTCCGATGCCGCTGGTGGCGGCGCCGACCGCCAGGTTGGCCGCGCTCGTCAGGGTGCCGTTGTTGGGGAACGCGAGGTTCGTCGTGTTGCCCAGGGCGGCGTCGACCCGGCCCGCTGTCCCCCACTGCACGCCGAGGGCGCGCGCGAAGGTCTTGGTGGTCTGGATGATGCGCGCTTCGATCTCCACCTGTGGCTGCGCCGTGTCGAGCGTGGTGATGAGCGCGCTGGCGGCGTCGAGCTGCTCCGGCAGGTCGCTGATGATGATGGTGTTTGTGCGCGGATCGACCTGCACGCTGCCGCGCTTCGAGAGCACGCTCTTGGTCAGCAGCGTCTGCAGTTCCTCGGCGCGCGCGTAACTGAGCATGCGCGTCATCACCTTCAGGTCGCCGGCCAGCGCCTGCTCGTCGGCGAGCTTGCGTCGCTGGTTCTCTTCATCCGACAGCGCCGAGAGTGGTGCGATGCGCACCACCGTGCCGTCGACCATGTAGCCGAGCTTGTTGGCGCGCAGGATGATGTCGAGCGCCTGGTCCCACGGCACGTCACGAAGCGCGACGTCGACGGTCCCCTTGACGGTCGGGTCGATGACGATGTTGAGACCGCTGATTTCCGCGAAGACCCGCAGGACAGCTCGCAGGTCGGCCTGCTGGAAGTCGAGGCTGACGGGATTGCCGCTGTACGACCGTCCTGGACGCTGGCCGTTCGACAGCGGCGTCGCCGGCGACGGCGCCTGGGCGGCCGGTGTCCCCGAGGCGAGCAGCTGCTGCACACCGGGCTTCTGCAGCCGAACCGCGGTCGTGAGGCCGAGGGCGGCGACCGGGTCGATACCCGACTGCACGATGGGTTGGGCGGTGCGGCGCGACACGGGCGGCGCCACGGCGGGCACGCTCGAGTCGCCCATGCGGTCGAAGTCGATCAGCACCCGGTTCCGGTCGGCCCGCACATGGTGGGCGACCGGCTGTGTCAGGCCAATCCGGACTCGCGACACAGGCGAACCCATCGACTCGGCAGACTCGATGTCCACGGAGGCAATGGGGCCGGTGAGGCGCGCACTGGATGCGGCGATGTTGCCAGGGGCGACGTTGCGGAAGTCGATGACCACCGTGAGCGGATCCGGCCGCGTCGCCACGTATGGCACCGGCTCGGTCGCCTCGATGACCAACGTCGCGCTACGCGCATCGCCTCGCGACGTGATCGTCGTGAGCGTCGCGCCCGGGATGGTGGTGGTCGTGCCTGCGGCCCGCGACAACGTACTCGCGGAGGTCGCCAGGATTACGACCAGGGAGAGAGCCACGCCCCTCGTCACAGTCACTCCTTCTCGTCTTCAGGCGATCGCAGCAGCTTCCGCACGTCGCGCGTTTTTTCCTTCGCGCGCGGATCGCTGACGTCCTGAACCAGCACAAGTCCCTGCGGCGTGATGCTTTTCACCACGCCATCCGCGAGCTTGTCGCCCTGGTGAATGAGATACGTCCGGTTGTCGGGGCCCTGAACCATGGCGACGAGCCGCTCCCGGCTCTGCATGATTCCGCGCACCGACAGTTCATCGACCCGAATGCCGGCAATGCCTGCGGCGGTTGGCTTCGGGAGAGCCTTGGAGTCGTTGCCGTTCCCGCTGCCGGTGAGGCTCAGGAACGGGTCGCGACGCCCCTCGGCGTTGTAGTGGAATGGCGCAGCGGGCTGCGAGTCGGCCTTTGGGGCTACCTGCGCCGCCATGGCGGGTGCGTGCGATGCCACGGCCGTGGCCAGCGCGAGAGCGAGCGCGGTCAGGGGGCGCATGTCAGGCCACCTTCTTCGGGGCGGGCTTGGCCGCAGGTGCGACCTTGCCCTTCTTCGGTTCGGGCTTGTCGAGCAACACGAAGGTCGTCGCGACGCAACTGGCCGTAATCGTCGCGCGACCGTCGCCCTTCTCACGCGCCTTGACCGACAGGTTGGTGATATTGACGATGCGGGCGAACGTGCCGAGCCGGTCGAAGAACTGCGCGAGGTTGTGATAAGTGCCGTCCAGTTCGAGGCTGATCGGCCACTCGGAGTGCAGCTGCTTGGTGACGACCGGGGACGGCTTGAACGACTTGATGACCAGGTTCGACTGCACTGCGGTCGACTGCATCTGACGAAGCAGTTCGGCGCCGTCCTTCTCCTCGGGCAGTACTTCGCTCAGACTGGCAAGCCGATCTTCGAGCTCCTCGACCTGCGCCCGGAACTGCGGCAGCTTCTTCTCGGTCGCCTGGCCCTTGGCGACGTCGCCTCGAAGTGCCTTGAGCGTGACCTCCCGAGCGGCGACGTCCGCGCGGGCGGGCATCTCGTAGTAGTAGTAGAACATCCCGACACCAACGACGCTGAGTGCGACGAAGGCGCCGATCTGCGCGTACCACGGGAGTTTGGTGAGACTGATAACCATGTGGATGCCTGCGCTACCTGCGGTATCGGGGGCTTAGCTCTTCGGCTTTAGCTGCTGCCCCTTCGGGGCCGCCGCCTCGACGACCTTGGCAACTTCGACGTCGCCAGGTCCCTTGAACACTGCCTTGATCTGGAACTTGATCACTTCACCCTGCGGTCCGCCGCTGGTGTCGGTCGTGCTGTTCACGATCTCCACCGACTTCTGGAAGAACCCGGAACGTTCGAGGTTGCCGACGAAGTCCGAGAGACCGGTCAGCGAGAGCGACCGCCCCTCGATAAGCACTTCGTTCGGCGTCGTCGTCTGCTTCATCTCCGACAGCCACAACGACGAGGGGAGCGCGAGGCTGATCTGGTCGAGCATGTGCACCGGCCCGATCTGTTCCTTGCGGAGTTGCTCGATGAGCGTCACGCGCTGCTGCAACTGCGCCTTGCGCTGCTCGAACTGCTGCATCTGGGCGATGACGCTGTGCAGCCGCTGGGTTTCTTTCTGCGCGGCCGCAATCTGGGTCTCGACCGCCGCCGAGTCGCGGCCAACCAGCCAGTAGCGCCAGCCGATGGCTATGACGGCTAATACGAGGATGCCGGCACAGACCGCGGTGATCTGCTGGGACGGGTCGAAGGCGGCCTTCTTACTGGCGACCGTTCGGTCGGTCGAGAGGAGGTTGATTTTGATCATCGGTCGCCGGCCTTTCTGAGCGCGAGGCCCACCGCAACCGCGGCGGTCGCGGCCAGGTCACCAACCCCGCCGGCGGGCGGCTTGTCGAATGCCACCTGCCTGAACGGATCGAAGTGCTCGACCGGCATGGCGAAGCGCTCGGCGAGTGCCTCGGCGAAGTCGTCGACGGCTGAACCGCCGCCGCTCAGCACCACCCGGTCGATGCGGTCCGACAGTGCCGTGGCGCGGAAGAAGTCGAAGGTCTTCTGAAGTTCGAGGAGCAGGTTCTCCGTGACGGCATGCAGCACGGGCTTCACATCGTCGTAGGTGTGCCCGTCGATGGGGAACCCCTTCTTGGCCTGTTCGGCTGCGTCGAACGGCAGGTTCAGTTCGCGCTGCACGGCCTCGGTGTAGGCGTTGCCGCCGAGTGACAGGTCGCGGGTGAAGAGCGACTGGCCGTTGGCGATGATGTTGACGTTGGTCGCGCTGGCACCGCAGTTCAGCAGCGCCACGATGCCGTTCTCCAGGCCGTAGTTGGCCTCGTAGGCGTTCTGCAACGCGAAGGCATCCACGTCCACTACCACCGCCTGGCGGCCGGCCTGGGTGATGACGTTCGTGTAGTCGGCGATCTTTTCCTTCTTCGCCGCGACCAGCAGCACGTCCATCGTGCCGCGGGCATCGGGGCCGGTGCCGGAGTCGAGCACCTGGTAGTCGAGGTTGACGTCCTGGATGTCGAACGGGATGTACTGTTCCGCTTCCCAGTAGATCGACTCGGCAAGCTCCTGCTCGGTCATGACCGGCAGGCTGATCTTCTTGACGATGACCGCGTTGCCCGACAGCGACGCCGCCACCTCTTTCGTCTTGAACGCCTTGTTCGCGAACAGGCGCTTGATGGCATCAGCCACCGCACCGCCGTCGATGATGGCGCCGTCAACGATGCTGTCAGGCGGTACCGGCTCCGAGGCGATGGCCGCGACGCGCCATCCTTTCCCTGAAGCCCGGAGTTCGACAGCCTTGACGGCGCTCGACCCGATGTCCAGCCCGACGACCGATTTGGGTTTTCCAAAACCAAGCATGGTGTTCAGCTCTCGTTCAGTTGCGACGCATCGGCTAAGGGCAAACGGGGTACCACACAATTTCTTGAGCATTTCCAGCGTTTATTGGCGCGAAGCCGCAAGTTCTGCGATCCACCGCCCGCTCGCCCGCTGTCGTTCACTTACGAAACCGTCAGCCAGTTACAGTTCCGGGGAGTCGGTCTGGCCGTGTGTTCCGGTCCGGCTCACTCACCACTCTTATCGGGAGATTGAAGCGCGGGCATAGTGGAGGTCTAACCCGTGTGTTTGTACGCACTTGAGTGTTGACACAGCCGCACACGGCCCATAGAATTTGGGTTTGCCGTTGCCTGGACCCGCCGAACAGGTGCAAGTCAGCGAAGTGAAGTGCTCCACAGGCGGGACTTCCCACAACATCGGTCGTATTCGGGCTGAACAGCTGCACTGTGCTGTCATGCCCGCGGGAAACTTGAAGGATGTCTACGTTCATCGCTAACGCCCAGCACGCCCTTGACAACAGCAAGTGGCACGTCATTGATGCCAATGGTCAGGTGCTCGGCCGAATCGCCACCGTCGCTGCCCGCATGCTGCAGGGCAAGCACAAGGCGGTCTACACGCCGTTCATCGACACCGGCGACCACATCGTCGTGGTCAACGCCAAGACGGTGAAGCTCACCGGCCGCAAGGAAGACCAGAAGATCTATCGCCAGCACTCAGGTTATGAGGGTGGCCTGCGCGAGGAACGCGCGCGTGTCGTGCGTGCGAAGCGTCCCGAACGTCTGATTGAGGAGGCCGTGCGCGGCATGCTCCCGAAGACCAAGATGGGCGAGGCGATGTATCGGAAGCTGAAAGTGTATGCCGGTCCGGATCACCCGCACGCGGCACAGAAACCCACCAAGCTCGAGGTCGCCTAACGTGGCAGCAGTTCAGTATTATGGTACCGGGCGCCGCAAGACATCGACGGCCCGCGTGTTCCTCCGTCCCGGCACGGGCGCTATCACCATCAACTACCGCACGTTCGAAGGCTTCTTCCCCACCGAAGCGCTCCGCATGCAGATCCGGCGGCCGCTGGTCATCACCGAGAACACCGAGAAGTTCGACATCCTCGCCACCGTTGAAGGCGGCGGCGTGTCGGGCCAGGCCGGTGCGGTTCGCCTTGGCATCTCCCGCGCGCTGGTCGAGTACAACCTCGAACTGCGCAAGGCGCTGAAGGAAGAAGGCATGCTCACGCGCGACGCGCGAGCGAAGGAACGCAAGAAGTACGGCATGGCTGGCGCGCGCAAGCGCTTCCAGTTCAGCAAGCGCTAGTTCGACCGCTAATCCACGAGGCGGCAGGCCCCGATTTCAGAGTGCGGAACTTGTGTCCGCATCAGGCCTGCCGTCGTTTTGGTGTCATCTGAAATCACCGAGAGGATGGAGATAATTTGAGCTCGATCGCGATGAAGGATCTGCTGGAGGCCGGCGTGCACTTCGGCCACCAGACGAAGCGCTGGAACCCGAAGATGAAGGAATACATCTTCGGCGAACGGAACGGCATCTACATCCTCGACCTGGGCAAGACGGTCAAGCTGTTCCACGCCGCCGAGGAATTCGTCACCAACCTGGCGTCGGACGGGCGCACCATCCTGTTCGTCGGCACCAAGCGCCAGGCGCAGGACGTCATCGCCGAGGAATCACAGCGCTGCAGCATGTTCTACGTGAACGAGCGGTGGCTGGGCGGCCTGCTGACCAACTTCGCTACCATCCAGAAGAGCCTGACCCGCTTGCGCGACCTCGAAGCGATGACCACCGACGGTCGCTACGACACGCTCTCGAAGAAGGAAATTGCGCGCAACGAGAAGGAGCGCCGCAAGCTCACGAAGAACCTCGAAGGCATCCGCGGCATGTCGCGCCTGCCCGACGCC
>JBKJMH010000314.1:0-3020 GCA_046596625.1 Vicinamibacterales bacterium
GGCGTCCTGCCGCGCTCGAAGAAAGAGATGACCCGGCTGCGCACGCGAATGCAGCGCGCGGGCATCGAACATCCCGGGGGACCGGTGATGGTGTCGATCGCCGAACTGGTGCTGCCCGTCGTCCTGGGTGTCGCCGCGTATGCCGTGGGGATGCCGGCCCCGCCGGCGCAGTATCTGGTGATTCTGGCCGCCGTCGCGGCGGGCTTCTTCCTGCCGGGGGTGTGGATCGAACGCCGTCTTGGCCAGCGGCGCCGCCAGATCGAGAACGGGCTGCCTGACGCGCTCGACCTGCTGGTGGTGTGCATCGAAGCGGGCTCCGGTCTCGACCAGGCGATTGTAAAGACCAGCGAAGAGATTGCGTTCTCGTACCCGGCACTCGGTGAAGAGCTCCGCATTCTCAACGCGGAGATTCGCGCCGGCAAGCCGCGCATGGACGCGTTCAAGAGCCTCGCCCAGCGCACCAAGGTGGACGATGTGCGGTCGCTGGTGGCCATGCTGATCCAGACCGATCGCTTCGGCACCAGCGTGGGCCAGGCGCTGCGCTCCCACGCCGACACGTCGCGTGTGAAGCGCCGCCAGCGCGCCGAGGAAGCGGCCCAGAAGATCGGTGTCAAGCTGGTGTTCCCGCTGGTGCTGTTCTTCTTCCCGGCGTTCTACGTTGTCGTTCTCGGACCCGCAGTCATCACCTTCGTGCACGCGTTCGAATAGTCCGCGCCCGCATCGCCCACAAAGGAGGGCCTTTCGCATGAACCTGAACCTGATTCTCCTCGCTGCCCTTGTCATTATTGCCGTGCTGTATCTGATGCGCCGTCGCTCGCGCCTGAACAAGGAAGACTAGACTAGCAAGGGCGAACCCGAAGGTTCGCAGCTACTCCACACCACTTGGACAACACTATCGTGTTCGCCCCGGCGACCCACCGACGCGTCCGCCGGCACCTGCCGGGTGCGGCGCGGTGTGTACGCCGCTGGGCGTGGTGCGGGTTGGCCGTCATGCTTGCCGCCTCGTACCCGACGCGAGCGTCGGCACAGCAGGACCGGCAGCCCTCGCAGCCGGCCGTCCGCGCTGCGCGTACAGGCGGCTTCACGCTGGAACGGGGCAACAAGACGCTGTCTGCAGCCCGGCTGCGCCAGCAGACGATGCCGTCGCTGGACAACGCGCGCGCGCTGGCGCAGGAGTACGTCGCCGCCGGCGTACTCGATGCGGCGTTCGACCACTTCCGCGCCGCGCTGCTCTTCGATCCGCACGACGTGCCATCGCTCGACGGCCTCGCGCGCATCTGGCGCGACTGGGGCTACCTCCAGACTGCGCTGCCGCTCGCTTACCAGGCGGTGTACTGGGCGCCTGAGTCGGCGGCGGCCCAGAACACGCTGGGCACGTTGCTCCTGAGGCTTGGTGTGACGGACGCCGCGGGCACGCGCTTCGAAATCGCACGTGCGCTGGAACCGTCGGCGTCCTACCCGCTGAACAACCTGTGTTTCCTCGAACTGCAGCGCGGCAACCCCGAGGCCGCAGTCGCGCTCTGCCGGGGGGCCGCCGCGCGCGATGCCGCCTCGGCGCAGGCGCGCAACAACCTGGCGCTGTCGCTGGCGACCAGCGGCGATCTGGACGCCGCATTCGTAGCGCTCGAAACCGGCACGTCTCCGGCCGTGGCCGCCTATAACCAGGGGATTGTCCTGCTGGCGGCACGACAGTTCGAACGCGCCGGCGAGGCATTCGGCCGCGCCCGCACTGCAGACCCGGCCTTCGGGCCCGCACTGACGCGGCTGCAACAGCTGGCGCGTCGAGAGGAGCGCTGAACCGTGTCGATGTCCATCGACCGCCTGATGCCGGCGGCGCCGAAAACACTCGAAGACACCGGCTTGGCGCCCGAACTGGTGCAGCAGATCGTCACGCGCACGATGCACGTCGGCGGCGCCACGACCGGTACCGACCTCGCCGCCAGACTTGGGGTGACCTTCGGCGTCATCGAGCCGATCATCGATACGATGAAGCGCGACCGCCACTGCGAACTCGCGGGCGGCGCGATTGCGCCGCAGTCCTACGTGTATCGCCTGACCGAGTCGGGGCACGCACGCGCCGTGGAGTTCAGCGAACTGAGCCAGTACGTCGGCAGCCTGCCGGTTCCGCTCAGGCAGTACCGCAACTACATGGACGCGTTTCACCGCGTCGCCACGCCGAACGTCACCCGATCGGTCGTGCGCGAGGCGTTCCGGCACCTGGTGCTCAGTGACCGCGTGCTCGATCAGCTCGGACCGGCGATTGCCGCCCGGCACTCGCTGTTCATCTATGGTCCGCCCGGCAACGGCAAGACGAAGATCGCACAGACGATCGTCTCGCTGCTGCCAGGCGAGATCGCCATTCCGCACGCCATCGCCGTCGAACGCGACATCATCCGCGTGTTCGATCCGATGAACCACGAAACGATCAACGGCGAGGATCCCTCGATCACGTTCGCCTACGGGCTGCAGCGCGATAACCGCTGGGTGCGCTGCAAGCGGCCTGTCGTGACAGTGGGTGGCGAGCTGACGCTCGAGTCGCTCGAGCTCGGGTTCCTGGCGACAAACGGCTTCTACCGCGCACCGCTGCAGACGCTGGCCAACGGCGGCGTGCTGATCATCGACGACTTCGGCCGCCAGCGCTCGTCGCCAGCCGAAATCCTGAATCGCTGGATCGTGCCGCTCGAGAGCCGCCTCGACCACCTGGTGCTGCAGAGCGGACAGAAGTTCGAGATGCCGTTCGAGACGCTGATCGTGTTCGCGACCAACCTCAACCCGCTCGACCTGCTCGACGAGTCGTTCCTTCGCCGTATTCGCTACAAGGTCTACGCCGAGTCGCCGACGCGCGAGGACTTTATCAACATCTTCGCCCGGTGCTGCAACGAGCGCGGCCTGGTGTTCAATCGCGAGGTGGTCGAGCACCTCATCACGTCGGAGCTCGAACCGCGCCATGTGCAACTCCGCGGCTGCCAGCCGCGCGACCTCATCGAACACGCCCTCTCACTCGCGTCATACATCGAGCA
>JBKJMH010000362.1:0-6195 GCA_046596625.1 Vicinamibacterales bacterium
CACGCCTGGCAGCCGGTGACAGACTACTCCTTCGAGGGGCGAAAGGCCGCGGAGGGCATCCATCCGGCGTTGATTCTCGACGCCTTCCAGCCACACCGTATGCTTGATGTCGGGTGCGGGTTCAACTATCTGGCGCGGATGGTGAACGAGTCTGCAGGCGAGCGGATCGCGTACGGAGCCGATGTCAGCAACCGCGCGGCGGACTACACCTTCGACATCACCGATCCGGAGATGCCGCACGTCGGCGGCGACTTGGTGGTCTGCCGTGAAGTATTGGAGCACCTGACGATCCGCCAGATTCGTCGCGCGGTCACGAACCTGTGCGGTCTGTCCTCGCGTTTCCTTTACCTCACGACCCGATTCCACCCGAATCCGAGTGACATGTTGGACGTCGCGACGTCCGACGGCCTCGACCCTACGCACATCTCAATGCTGAATCAGGATCTCCTACGGGTGCTGTTCGTGCTTGAAGGCTTCAAGCGCCGGGCTGACCTCGAAGCCCAGATGGACTGGCAACGGAAGGGCCGCGTGTTGGTCTACGAGCGGGCCGCGTGATCGACGCGGTGCTCAGCTACCACATGAACCCGCATACGTGTGGCGTCTCGAAGTTCAACCATCGGCTTGCGCGCGAACTCGGTGTCCCGTGCGAACCGCTGGCGATGGGGCATGTCTACCGGCAGCCGCTGGTCTCCGTCAAGGCGTCGGAGATGGGCGTCGAGTGGATGGCGCTGGTGCCGGCGCACGGCGACCTCTTGCTGCACGATAGGCCGTCTCTCGTTCCTATGGGGCGGCGGATCTGGTACGCCGATGAACTCGGGGCGCCAGCCACCATCGACGGGAACCCGACGCGCGGGAACTTTCGCGTGCTCGTGTTCGGCATGGCCCACAAACGGCTCCTGCATCACTACGTCGACTTGAAGCGGCACCTTGATCAGCACCATCCCGACTACACACTCGAGCTATCGTGTGCGATTCACGAAGGCCACCCGTGGACGGAGGGTCACGAGCGCAGCATCCGCGACATGCGTGATATTTTCGGAGATAGGCTCCGCGTTCTCGGCTTTCTCGGCGACGATGCGATCGCGAAGGAATTGCAGGAGTGCGACGCCGTCGCGGTGTACTTCGACCCGGCGTTCCGCGCGAATAACACGAGCGCATGGGCGGCGATTCAGGCCGGCAAGACGCTGTTTACGAACCGGGATGCGATGTCGCCAACGGAACCGCCGACGTGGGCAGGGCTGGTGGAGCATCTCGCACAGCCCGCAGCAGTCGCGTCGATGATTCCGTAACCGTCTCCACGAACACGATCCGAATACCGAAGCGTCGGCAGGTCTCGACCTGCTCCGGTGGCAGTAGGTCCTTCCAATCCAGCCCCTTGACATAGGCATACGGCCGCAGCTGCGAGAGCACCGAGTCGGTGCTGTGCGTGCTCAGGTGCGTGTAGGTGATGTCTCGCAAGGCATCGACCACGGCGACGCGGTGCGCTGACGGCAACAGCACGGGATGCTTCGTGGCGATATATCCGTCCGCTGCGAGGTTGCATAGCAGCGACCGACCAAGCGCGCGGGCCTGGCGGAAGTAGTCAATGTGGCCGGCGTGGATCGGGTCGAACGCCCCGTCGACCATCACGACTTCGCCACGATACTTCACAAGGTCTGCAAACGTCAGAAGCACGCTCTGACGGTAGCCGTTCTGACGTGGTTCAGCGCAGCAGTTTAGAAATCTAAAATCGGGCATTCAGGCCTGTAGCCGCACTCTGTAAGTGGTGAATCGCGCCTACTCTCTCCTGACAGTGAAAGCGGTCGACGATGCACGTCGTCTGATTCGCGGGACAGCGACCACGCCGACGCCTGATCGGTCGGCAGACATTGTGGAGCCGCTGGGGGCCTCATTCCCTCCGACGCTCCCCCTCCTCCTACATCACAAGAAAGACCTCCCGGTCGGCATCGCGCGCTTCCAGAAGCCCACGAAAGCCGGGATCGACTTCACCGCGGAGTTTCCCGTCATTGATACGCCTGGCGTCGTGCGAGACCGCGTCAATGAAGCCTGGGACAGCGTCAAAGCCGGGCTGATCAAAGGCGTCTCCATTGGTTTTCGCGTGCTAGATGACGCCGTCGAGCCGCTAAAGACTGGCGGGCTTCGTTTCCTCCGCACCGAAATCCTTGAACTCTCGCTCGTGACGGTGCCGGCGAACGCTGAAGCCACGCTGGCTGTGCTCAAGTCGATTGATGCTCCAGATTTGGCCGCGTCAGGCCTGATTCAGCCCGGCGTTACGGGCGCACTCCCCGTTGTTTGCGCTGTAAAGGCAGCGCGCCCTATGACCACGCACGAACAGATCACCAGCTTCGAGAATACCCGCGCCGCGAAAGCCGCGCGCATGTCGTCCATCATGAGCAAGGCCGCAGAAGCAGGCCTCACGCTCGATCAGGCCGAGACCGAAGAGTACGACACGCTCGCCAGCGAAGTGAAGTCCGTTGACGCGCATCTCGTGCGTCTAAAGGACCACGAGCAGACGATGCTCGCGACGGCGACGCCCATCACGGTGGGTACGACCACCACGTCCACGCATCAGCAGGTCGCCGGCTCCGACCTCCGCGGCGGGCAGACCGTCATCTCCGTCAAGGCGAACGTCCCGAAGGGCACCGCGTTCACCCGCTTCGTGATGGCGAAGATCGCCGGCAAGAACAGCCTATCGGACGCGATTCGCTTCGTCGAAGAGAAGAAGCAGTGGATGGATCAGACCCCCGAGGTCTTGACCATGCTCAAGGCGGCTGTCAATCCTGGCACCATCGCCGAACCGGCATGGGCTGCACCGCTGGCCGTCCAGCAGCCGTTCAACGACTTCCTCGAGCTGCTTCGGCCCGAGACGCTGATCGGCAAGATTCCTGGTCTCCGTCAGGTGCCGTTCAATATCTCCATGCCCATCCAGACGGGCGGCGGCACGTATGCGTGGGTCGGAGAAGGCGCCCCGAAGCCGGTGGGCAACCTGCAATTCGCGAGCGTCACGCTCGGCATCGCGAAGGCGGCCGGCATCATCGTGATTTCCGAGGAACTCGCGAAGATTTCCACCCCGTCGGCGGAAGGTGTCGTGCGGAACGACATGATCCGCGGCATGGCGCAGTATCTGGACGGGCAGTTCATCGACCCGACGGTGAGCGCTGTGACGAACGTCTCGCCGGCCTCTATCACGAACCTCGCGAACGGCTACGCGACGGCAGGTACGAGCGGCGACAACGCCCGTACCGACATCAAGAAGGCCATCACCCTGATGACGGCGGCGAACTACCCCGTCTCCGAACTGGTGCTGATCATGTCGGAGGCGAACGCGTTTGCGCTCTCGACGGCGCTGACCAGCAACGGCGTGCTCGTCAACGCAAGCCTGTCGGCGAAGGGTGGCAGCATTCTCGGTGTGCCCGTCGTCACGAGCCAGTCGGCCGGTAGCGTCGTGGCGCTCGTCCATGCCCCGTCCATCCTGTTCGCGGATGACGGCGGCGTCAACGTCGATGTGAGCCGCGAAGCGAGCATCGAGATGAACACCACGCCGACATCGCCGGTCACGGCGTCGAGCGCGTATGTCAGCCTCTGGCAGTTGAACCTGATCGGTCTGCGTGCCGAGCGGTTCATCAACTGGAAGCGCGCACGCACCACGGCTGTCGTCTACACGACCGCGACCTACGTCTAGACCTCGACTCAGGGACGCCGGATCACCCGGCGTCTCTCTCTTCCCTCTAGGCGGACATGGGCAAAAAGAACGGGAAGGACGCGTCGGTCTGGTTGCGGGCGATTCGGCCGCACACCTACGAAGGCCGTCCACAGCGCGACGGCGACATCTATCTCGCCCATGAGGACATGATCGAAACCATCGTCAGCGTGCTGAAGTTCGCCGTGCTGGACACGCCGCCCAGGAAGGCGACGCGGTGAACCTGCTCGGCCTCACCATCGAGCGGACGAAGTCCCTGTCGTCGCAGCAGCCACTCTCGCCACTGGCCAGTCGAGGCGGGTGGTTCAATATTATTCGCGAGCCGTTCAGCGGAGCGTGGCAGCGCAATCAGGAAGTCCGTCTCGATAACGTCCTCGCCTATTTCGCGGTCTATGCCTGCCTGCGGTTGATCTCCACAGACATGGCGAAGATGGCGTTCCGACTGGTCGAGCAGGACAGCGATGGCGTCTGGGCGCCGACGGAGTCGGCCGCCTTCTCGCCCGTGCTGCGGGAGCCGAACCGCTACCAGACGATCAATAAGTACGTCGAGCAGTACATCCTCTCGAAACTGATTCACGGCAACGCCTACGTCCTGAAGGATCGCGACCGTCGCGGGATCGTGACGTCGCTGTATGTGCTCGATCCGACCCGCGTGACCCCACTCGTCGCGGTCGACGGCAGCATCTTCTACCAACTCAAGCGGGATGACTTGTCAGGGCTCGCGAGTGACGCGATCACCGTGCCGGCGAGCGAGATTATCCACGACACGATGATCGCCCCCTGGCACCCATTGATCGGGCTGTCCCCGCTTTACGCCTCTGGGCTGGCGGCGATGCAGGGGCTGGCGATTCAGGAAACTTCGAAGACGTTCTTCGAGAACAGCAGCTCACCTGACGGCATTCTGACCGCGCCTGTCGGCCTGAAGGAAGAAGACGCCGTCCGCTTGCAGCAGGTGTGGAAAGCCCGCAAGCCGGGCGACATCGCAGTGCTCGCTGGCGACCTGAAGTATCAGCCCCTGAGCCTGACCGCGGTGGACTCGCAGTTGATCGACCAGTTGAAGTGGACCGCCGAGAACGTGTGCAGCACCTTCGGGGTGCCTCCGTACCTCGTGGACATCGGGCCGCCCCCACCCTACGCGAACTTTGAACCGTTACTCCTGAAGTACCACAGCCAGTGCATTCAGAGCCTCGCGACGAACATGGAGAAGTGCCACGACAAGGGTCTGGGCCTGATTCAGAAGGTCGACGGCAAGCAGTACGGGACCGAGTTTGACATCGATGACCTGATCTGGATGGACATGGCGACCCGTGTGGCCTCTGCGAAGACGGCGATCGATGGTGGCGGCATGACGCACAACGAAGCGCGGTTCAAGTTCCACGGGATCGGACCTGTTGATGGTGGCAATACGCCGTTCATGCAGCAGCAGTACTGGCCACTGAAGCAGCTCGCCGAGCGCGACGTGCCGTCGATTCCAGACTCGCCTGCGGTCGGATCGCCTCCTGTGGATGAAGTAGACACCGAAGAGGATTCTATGGATCAGGCGGCCAGTTTCGCCTCAGCCCTGCACCGCAAAGCGATGGAAGCCGGACTCTATGCAGCCTGAAGACGTCGCCGATGCCGTCGTCGTAATGGTCAAGGCGGCCCTCTCGCCGGTCAACGCGCGGCTCGCCGCGGCGGAAGTGCGGCTTGCCGGGATACCCGCTACTGATCAGGCCGTGACCGAACTGCGCGAACGGGTGGTAGTCGTCGAAACCAAAGCCACGATGCCGATTCCGGTGGTGGCGCCAGTTGAGCCACCGGTCGATCTCTCGCCAGTGCTGGAGCGCGTGACGGCGATAGAAGCGCAGGTGGCATCACTGCAGGTCTCCGATCAGGCCGTGACCGAACTGCGCGAACGGGTCGTGGTCGCGGAGACAAAGGCGGACCTTGCGGTGTCTCGGCCATCGCCACCCGTTACCCCCGAGCCTGTGGTTGTCGATCTGGAACCGCTGGTCTCGCGGATCGCGAGCGTGGAAGCCGCGGTGGCCGCCATTCCATCCCCTGAGGAGACGCCAGATGATGCGGCCGGACACTTCACGGTGCTACTCCGGAAAGAACTCGCCGCGCTGGAAGTGATCTCGCCAGTGCGGATGCAGAAGCGTGTGATCCGTGACGCCCAAGGCAAGGTCGAGCGCGTGGTCGATGAACCTCTGGCGTAGGGCAGGAATACAGTAGATGGCACTCAACCCGAAACTTTCAAACGCCGCCGCGAACGCCGCTGCTGATGCTGTGTGCGTCCTGGCGAATACGGGCTACCTCCGGATCTACGACGGGGCACAAGCCGCCACCGCTGACACCGCCGTCGGGGCGCAAGTACAGCTCGCGGAACTGCGGTTCAGCGCAACGGCGTTTGGGTCGGCCGTGGCTGGCGTCGCCACCGCGAACGCGATCACGTCGGACAGCAGCGCCGATGCCACCGGTACGGCGACCTGGTTTCGCGTCCTGAAGTCAGACGG
>JBKJMH010000071.1:0-10575 GCA_046596625.1 Vicinamibacterales bacterium
GGCTTCGTCGCATCGGCAACCGCCAGCGGCACCCTCGACGCGAAGCTGCCCCATCCGCTCTACTTCAACCGGCCCCGCGACGTGACCGGCGACCTGAGTGGGTTGACCCGCAAAGAACGTGGCGTCCACCTCGAGCTGGCCGTGCCGCTGCGTGTCTCGGGTCGCGACGGGCTGACGCTGCTCGGCGGCCCCTCGTACTTCGACGTCGAGCAGGCGCTCATCACCGACCTCACCTACGCCGACAGCTATCCGTACGACACCGCGACCCTGGACGGCACCACCAGCACGACCGCCAAAACCAGCGGGCCCGGCTTCAACGTCGGGGCTGAGCTGACCCGTCAGGTCAGCCGTTCGGCCCGCGTCGCCCTCCTCGGCCGATATTCCCGAGGCACCGTCATCCTGAAGGCCGCCGAGGGAAACGAGTCCGAGGTGCATGCCGGGGGCGTCCAGATCGGCATCGGGCTGCGGTTCGCGTTCTAGGCGGGGCGCCGGGCCGCTGCCCGATCTAGAATGGAAGGCTCAATGCCTACTCTTTTCGAAAAAGTGTGGAACGCGCACGCCGTGCGCACGCTCCCCAGCGGCCAGATTCAGCTCTTCGTCGGGCTGCACCTGGTTCACGAAGTCACCAGCCCGCAGGCGTTTGACATGATCCGCCAGCATGGCTGGGGCGTGCCGTACCCCGAGCGCACCTTTGCCACGGTCGACCATATCGTGCCGACCAGTTCGCAGAAGCGCCCCTTCATCGACCTCACCGCCGAGGAGATGACGACGGCGCTCGAGCGGAACTGCCGTCAGTACGGGATTCAGTTATTCGCGCCGGGCGATGACGTCGCCGGGAACCAGGGGATTGTTCACGTCATCGGGCCCGAGATGGGGCTCACCCAGCCGGGCATGACGATCGCGTGCGGCGACAGCCACACGTCCACGCACGGCGCCCTCGGCGCGATCGCCTTCGGCATCGGCACCTCCCAGGTGCGCGACGTGCTCGCGTCGCAATCGCTGGCGATGGACCCGCTGAAGGTGCGGCGTATCGACGTCAACGGCACCCTGAAGCCTGGTGTCTACGCCAAGGACGTCATCCTCACCATCATCCGCCGCCTCGGCGTGAACGGCGGCGTCGGCTACGCCTACGAATATGGCGGCTCGACCATCGACAACATGACGATCGACGAACGCATGACCGTCTGCAACATGTCGATCGAGGGCGGCGCCCGCGTCGGCTACGTGAATCCGGACGAGAAGACGTTTGCCTACCTGAAGGGGCGCACCTACGCGCCGAAGGGTGAGGCGTGGGACCGTGCCGTCACCTGGTGGACATCGCTCGCCAGCGACGCAGATGCGAAATACGACGACCATGTCGTCCTCGACGCAGCCACGATCGAACCGACTGTCACCTGGGGGATCAACCCGTCGCAGTCGGTCGGCGTGAACGAAGCCATCGCCACGAAGGACCAGGAAGCGCTCACCTACATGGGCTTCGCGGACGGCCAGAAGGTGGCCGGCACCAGGATCGACGTCGCCTTCATCGGTTCGTGCACCAACGGCCGGCTCTCGGACCTCGAGGAAGCCGCGAAGTTCGTGAAGGGGCGTCACGTCGCGCCGCACGTCAAGGCGCTGGTGGTGCCGGGTTCGCAGGAGATCAGCCGCAAGGCCGAAGCGCGCGGGCTCGACAAGATCTTCACCGCCGCCGGCTTCGAATGGCGCGGCGCCGGCTGCTCGATGTGTCTGGCGATGAACCCTGACAAGCTGGTCGGCAACCAGATCTCGGCGTCGTCGTCGAACCGCAACTTCAAGGGACGCCAGGGGAGCCCGACCGGCCGCACGCTGCTGATGAGCCCCGTCATGGTGGCGGCCGCGGCGATTGCCGGCGAAGTGACCGACGTCCGCGAGATGCTCGAACCCGTCTCGGCATAGCTCCCGTTCAGCATTCAGCATTCAGCATTCAAGCGATTACCCATGGCATCGATTACCGCAATCACTGGCCGCGCGCTCCCGCTGCGCGGGAACGAACTCGACACCGACCGCATCATGCCGGCGCGGTTCCTCAAGGCGGTGACGTTCGACGGTCTCGAGCACCACGTGTTCGAAGACGACCGGAAGGGCAACCCGAACCACGCCTTCAACAACGCCGCCTACACGGGCTCGGCGCTGCTCATCGTCAACGAGAACTTTGGTTGCGGCTCGTCGCGCGAACACGCGCCGCAAGGGCTGCTGCGCTGGGGCATCAAGGCCATCGTCGGCGAGAGCTTCTCGGAGATCTTCGGCGGCAACTCGGCGGTGCTCGGCATGCCGTGCTTCACGGCCGACAAGGCGTCGATCGAGGCGCTGCAGGCGCTGATCGAGAAGGCGCCGGACACGATCGTCGATGCGCGCGTGGACACGGGCGTCATCACCGCCGGCTCGCTCGAGGTGCAGGGCCACCTGCCGGCCGGCGTGCGCGATGCGTTCGTCACCGACAAGTGGAACCCCACTTCGATGCTGCTCGCCGACTACGACACCGTCCGCGCCACTGCCGCGCAACTGCCCTACATCGCGGGATTCTAGACAGGCCACTGGCTCCGGGCTTCAGGCTTCGGGCTGTGCCACGTTGTAGCCGCGAACCTTCAGGTTCGCCTCACACGAGGCCGACCTGAAGGTCGGCGGCTACGTTCTCTACTCCCCCAACAGCGCCGTCAGCGTGTGCGTCAGCGCCGGGCCCAAGTCGTCCACCTTCGCGATGCGCGTGGCGTTCGTGTAGAACTGCGACACATCGTGTCCGATGCCGATGGCCGCCAGCTTCACCGGCGAGCGCCGCTCGATGTGCTGCACCACTGCCGCCAGATGGCCGTCCAGATAGTCGAAGCCGTTGGCCGCGAAGGTGGCCTCGTCCATCGGCGTGCCGTCCGACACCACGACGAGAATGCGGCGCTGCTCGGGGCGCGCCAGCAAGCGGCGGTGCGCCCAGGTGAGCGCCTCGCCGTCGATGTTCTCCTTCAGCATCTCGTCGCGCAGGAACAGGCCGAGGGCACGCCGCGCACGGCGCCACGGCACGTCGGCTCCCTTGATGACGATGTGCTCGAGGGCGTTGAGGCGACCCGGCTGCTCCCGATAGCCCGCCTCGGCCCACTGGCGCGCCGGTTCCCCGCCGTCCCACTCGCGCGTGGTGAAGCCGAGCACTTCGCACGTCACGCCGCAGCGCTCGAGCACTCGCGCGAAGATCTCCACCGTCAATGCCGCGATCTTCATCGGCCGGCCGGCCATCGAGCCCGAGTGGTCGATGAGCAGCGACACCACGGTGCTCGGAAACGGCGACTCGAATTCGCGCTTGAACGGACGCGTGGCGCCGCCACTGGCAATGAACCCCGCCAGG
Organism: Vicinamibacterales bacterium; assembly: GCA_046596625.1. Lineage (GTDB taxonomy): Bacteria > Acidobacteriota > Vicinamibacteria > Vicinamibacterales > CAVVIG01 > CAVVIG01. The sequence goes on from JBKJMH010000071.1 coordinate 3,350, forward strand.
CGTGACGAGTCGAGGACGCCGTCGTCTTGATCGAAGCGCCACTCCCGCGTCTGCCTGGCCATGAGCACGCGCATCAGCCGCTTGGCGAGTCGCGCCACGAGCGAGCGCACCTGGCCGAAGTCGGCGTCGAGCGCCAGCCTCAGCCGCTCGAGTTCTTCACGGCTGGCCAGCGCCGGCGCCTGCACCACACGGTCGAACGCCGTCGTGTAGGCGCGGTAACCGATGAGTGCCGCGACCGGGTCGTCATCGCGACGCGGGGCCCGCCCCTCGCCGCTGGTGTGCGTCGCCGCCCGCTCAGCCTCGGTGTCCCTGGGGCGGCCAGGCAGCGCGTATCGGCCACGCCTGATGTCCACGCCTCCCGGCGGCGCCGGGATGTCGAACCGGTGCGTTGCGCTGCGAGTCGAGTCGGCCGGCACCAGGCCGCTCGCCGCGCTGCTCCAACGCGACGCAGCGGCGGCAAAGGCGCCTTCGTCCACCACCATTGCGCTGAGCGCTCGAAGCTGCCCGAGCAGTTCCGGCGCGAGCTCCTCGCGCGACCGCGCCACCAGCGCGTGCTTCCCGGGTGGCGCGTCCAGGCCGGCGAAGCACTCGAACGCCAGCCAGCGCAGGCCGTCGTGGTCGACACCGGGAAAGCCGAGCAGGTTCTTCGCGACACCGGCCAACCAGCGCACACCCAGCGCATCGAGCCTGGCCCGCAGCAGCGACGCGTAGAGCGCCGCGGCTATCGGCTCGGCCGGCTGGTGCGCCGCATGGAGCCCGTCGTGCTGGAAGCGCGCGCGCAGCGCGGCACGGTCGGCCGCGGCCCTGAGCGGGCCGATGGTGACCGCTTCGGGTCGCAGCAGATCGGCGTCCGCATCCGGCGCCGCGCCGAGCGTGCGGGTGCAGGCGGCAATCGCCTCGAGCGTGCGGCTGTGCACGTCAGCGAACCGGTGGCCCCGCTGGCACGGTGTCCGACGGCAGGTCGTGACCGATGCAGCGCTGGTAGTATTCGGCCACCAGCGCGCGCTCGTCCTCGTCGCAGCGGTTCAGGAAGGTGAGGCGGAAGGCCAGCGCCGTGTCGTGAAAGAGCGTGGTGTTCTCCGCCCACGTCATCACCGTGCGCGGCGACATCACGGTGGACAGGTCGCCATCCGCGAAGCCGCGGCGAGTGAGCGACGCCAGCGCCACCATCGCACTCACCGTCTGCCTGCCCTGTTCGGTGCGGTACTCCGGACAGCGCGCCAGCACCACGTTCAGTTCCTGGTCGTGCGACAGGTAGTTCAGCGTGACCACGATGTTCCAGCGGTCCATCTGGCCCTGGTTCAGCGGCTGCGTGCCGTGGTAGAGGCCGGTGGCATCGCCGAGGCCAATCGTATTCGCCGTGGCGAACAGGCGGAACGCCGGGTGCGGTTCGATGACGCGGCTCTGATCGAGCAGCGTCAGCCGTCCTTCCACTTCGAGCACGCGCTGGATGACGAACATCACATCGGCGCGGCCGGCGTCGTACTCGTCGAACACCAGCGCGCACGGACGCTGCAGCGCCCAGGTGAGGATGCCCTCCTGGAACTCGGTCACCTGCCGTCCCTCGCGCAGGACGATGGCATCTTTGCCAATGAGGTCCATGCGGGTGACATGACCATCGAGGTTGACGCGCACGCACGGCCAGTTCAGGCGCGCCGCCACCTGTTCCACATGACTCGACTTGCCGGTGCCGTGCCGCCCCTGCACCAGCACGCGGCGATTGTGCAGAAACCCGGCAAGCAGCGCCAGCGTCGTCTCGCGCTCGAAGATGTATCCGGTGTCGACCGGCGGGACATGCTCGTCGACCACGGAGAACGCCGGTACCCGCAAGTCCGTGTCGATGTTGAAGACGTCGCGGGCGGAGACGGTGATATCGGGAAGGGTGGCGTCCACTGTTGCCTATTCTAGCGGGGTGGTCCCTCTAGCGGGCTGGTCCCGACGCACGGTCAGGCGGACGGGAGAAATCGAGCGACCAAAAGACGACCGCCAGGCACAGCGTGCGGCTGTACCTGGCGGTGTGGTCGGTCGAGCGGTGCCGTAGACAGCTTACGGCCTGGGCCGCGTGCTGATCCAGACGTTGCGGTAGATGGTGCCAGGAATCGTGGCCGACTCGGTGCCGCTGCGACCGCTGGGCGTGCCGATGAACGCGTAGTGCGGCTGCGGGTTGTACGAACCATTCGCGCTGTTGCGCTGGACGTCGTAGATGACCGGACCCGTCGGGCCGCCCACACTCACGGTGACGCGCACGGTCTTGCCCCAGGTGTAGCGCCAGTAGTACCAGGTATTCGGGTCGAGGTTCCTCACCGAGTTGAGGCGCTGTTCGGTGCTCGGCTCGTAGCGCACAGACAAATCGGTGGCCGACCCGTAGAGCACGCGGTAGGTGATGGAGTTGGCCGGCGAGCCGGCGGTGCCGCGATACTGCACGTCGACGCGGTAATCGTTGGTGATGTACTCGTTCGTGTCGGGGTTGCCCTGCATCATCCCGAAGACCTTCGACTTGTCGCCGGGGGCGTTGGTGCGCAGGCCTTTGATCTCCATCGCGAACTCGCCGCTCTGGATCGTCTGCGGGATGGCATACCGGAGGTAGCTGGCGGTCGTCTCGAGCTTCGCGCCCTCAGAAGTGAAGGTCACCGGTCCGATGACCTGGCCGACGGTCTTGCCGGTGAAGAGCGGGTCGAAGACTTCGTTGCCGCGGAGGTAGCCGCCTTCCGCCGAAATGAACGATCCCGTGGCCGACCATGGGCCGACGTCCGTGCCGTACTCGGCGCGCGCACGCCAGGTGTGACGTACCTTGAAGTCAATTTGTGAGCTGACGCGGTAGGTGGAGGCGCCCTGCGCACCCGAGTCGGCCACCATGGTGCCGGCCGCGTTGAAGACCTGGAAGCGGTAGGCGAGCGGACCCGGAACCGTGCCACCGTACTTGGTCGCCGGCCCGCTGACCGTCAGCGTCGGCGCATCGTTCTGTTGCGCGTCGTTCAGCGGCGATACCAGCGTCGGCGCCGCCACCTTGAGCGTGGAACCGTCGGCCGATGCGGCCGCGTTCGCCGTCGCCGAACCGCTGGGCGACGTGGGCGTGGCCGACTGACGGCTGCACGCGATGGCCAGCGCAAGCATCGCCGCGATGCCGGTAACCGTAAACTTTCTTGACATCCGAACGCTCCTGCCTTGATGCGATATTGATGAAGCCGAGTTTCCTGTCGACGTGGTCGAACCTAGAAACGAAGACGCAAGCCGAGACCGGCCTGCAGACCGCCCACTTTCAGATCCGGAACACCCGGGAGGTCGGTCGTGGCGGCCGCGTAGCGCACGAAGAGACCCACCAGGTACCTCGGCGCGAGCCGATAGTTCCCTTCCACTCCGGCATTGAAGCCAACGGCGCTCTTGGACTGGGTTGCCGACGCTGTGGTCAGATTCTGCGTGCCGGTGGCCACAGCCGCGGTCGCCAGGTCGTGCTTGACGCTGAAAATCGACGGACCAGCGGCGAGGACCACTTCCAGCTTCTCGGACACCGGGTGGAACCATACCGCTTGCAGGTGCACGCCGGTCTGCTTGTGCTCGAGCCCGGTTGCCGTGGCGGTGACCGTCTTCGGCCGGTTGAAGAAGATCAGGTCGGGAATGGTCGCGACGATCGCACTGTCCGACGACCGCGCATTGAAGAACGTCACCCCCACAGCCACGCCCAGAGCCGACGTGACGCGGTAGCCTACCGACCCGCCGAACACCGGTCCGTTGTGAATGGGCTGGCTGGTGGTGACCGTCGCCGTTTCTTCATACAGAGGGAAGCTCGTCGAACTGGTGACCGTGCGCTGCGTCGGCTGCGCCCCGAACTCGATGCTCGCAAACACCTTGTTATCCGATGAGGCCGCTCCCTGCGCCTGCACCCGCTGAACACCCGATAGCAGCACAGCGGCCGCCAGCACACCTACCATTGTCGACTTCGTCACTCGAGTCCCCTCTGTTCTGTGGTTCGACTGTTACGATCACGATTACCGCGCGCGGTTACCGCCCCGGCTTGCCGCCCACGAATTCAAGCACCATGATGTGCTGCAGTTTCAACGAGACCGTGTCCGATCGGCGCGCGTCCCGCAACAACCCTCGGATCCCCTCGAAAATGTGCGCGTCCTCGACCGGCAGGTTCTCTTCCTCGAGCGCGTCCTGAATCATCAACTCGAGGCGGTTCGCCGTCATCGAGTCATTGAAGGAAATCAACGCTCGTCCGTCCGACAGTGGAATCAGCAGCACGCCGGTCCGCAGTTCGAGCGTGCGGGTTGGGTTGACCACGATCACCGCGCGTGCGCCAAAGGTGACCAATTCCGCCGGTTGGTGAGGTCGCCCGACCAGCTGTGGCTGGATGAGCCGAACCACTGCCCGGCTCAGATCGTGATCGACTTCGTCGAGGGCCTTGATGGCCTGCTCGGGGAGCGTCAACGTCACGGCACGCGATGGTTCAGAGAACTTACGCGGACGCCCCCGCTTGGGCGCAATGGCACGGATGGACAGACCCAAGATTGATAATGATTATTCTGGAGGCAGCTGCCTATTTCAACTATAAACTCAGCGCCGAGTCGGCCCTCACACACCCGCGCCCTTCGACACCTCGCGCGCCACCTCGAGAAACGCGTTGGCCGCATGGGACCGGTGCGCACTGCGGCAGACGAGCGTCAGCTGGCGTTTGCGTGAGATGCCCTGCACCGGCACCGCCACCAGGCGTCCGCTGGCGATCTCCATCACCGCACAGCGGCGCGGCAGCAGCGCCACGCCGAGTCCCAGTTCCACCGCGCGCTTGATGCCGTCGAGACTCGGCAGCGAGATGACCATGTTGAGCGCGATGTGCTGCTCCTCGAACAGGCGCAGCACGCGCTCGCGCGCTGGTGACGGATCGTTGTGCGCCACGACCGGCACTCCGGCGGCGTCGGACATCGACACCTGTTTCCGCCTGGCGAACGGGTGCGTCGGCGGCACCAGCATCACGAGTTCATCGTCGCCGACCACCACCTCGAACAACCCTTCTTCCTGCGGACGGAAGGTGAGCGCGCCGAAGTCGAGGCTCCCCTGCTGCACTTCGACGGCAATCTGCCTCGCAGGCACGCGCCGCACGTCGATCACGATGTCGGGAAACCGCTCGCGGAACGTCGCCATCAGCGGCAGCAGGGTATGAATGGCCGCTTCGTTCGCGCCGATCAGCACGCGGCCGCGGCGCAGGTCGCGCAGTTCTCGCATCGCCGATTCGGCTTCCTCGGCCAGCCGCACCAGACGCTGCCCGTAGTTCTGCAGCACACGCCCGGCATCTGTCAGCGTGCCGCTCTTCGACGACCGGTCGAACAACAGTTCCCCGAGGTCTTCTTCCAGGCGTTTCACCGCCTGGCTGACGGCCGGCTGCGTCCGGTGTACCTTGGCCGCCGCGCGCGAGAAACTGCGCTCCTCAGCCACCGCGAGGAAGGTCCGGAGGGCGGTCAGGTCCATAAATTGTGCTTATTGTAACGTAGAGATTATCGCTTTGACTTCTAGATTTAGGGCGGCTACAACTGAACACCATGAGCCACGATTCCACTCGAATTGTCGTCTTCGACACGACGCTGCGCGATGGTGAACAGGCACCCGGTTTCTCGATGGACGTGCCCTCCAAAGTGAGCATGGCGCGTGCCCTTGATGCCCTCGGCGTGGACGTCATCGAAGCCGGCTTCCCGATTGCCTCGCCTGCCGACGCGGAGGCCACCCGTCAGGTGGCGCGCGAGGTTCGCCGGCCGATCATCGCGGCGCTCGCGCGCTGCCGACCCAAGGACATCGACGAGGCCGCCAGCGCCCTCGAGCCCGCCGAGCGCAAGCGTATTCACACCTTCCTCGCGACCTCCGACCTGCACCTCTCGGCGAAGCTGCGCATGACGCGCGAGCAGTGCCTCGAGGCGATCGTGGAGAACATCCGCCGCGCCCGCAACCTGGTAGACGATGTGGAGTTTTCGGCAGAGGACGCGACGCGGAGCGATCGCGACTTCCTCTGCCGGGTTGTCGAGGCTGCCATCAACGCCGGCGCGTCGACCATCAACCTGCCCGATACCGTCGGCTACGGCGTGCCCGAGGAAACCCGAGAGTTCTTCGAGCAGGTCATCGGCCGCGTCCCGAACTCGGACCAGGCGATCTTCAGCACCCATTGCCACGACGACCTCGGGCTGGCCGTGGCGAACAGCCTGGCGGCGGTGCAGGGCGGTGTCCGTCAGATCGAGTGCACCATTAACGGCATCGGTGAGCGCGCCGGCAACGCGTCGCTCGAAGAACTGGTGATGGCGCTGCGCGTGCGTCAGGACCGCCTGCCGTACGACACCGGGATCAACTCACCGCTGTTGTTCGAAACCAGCCAACTGCTCTCGCAGCTCACCTCCGAACCGGTCCAGTCCAACAAGGCCATCGTCGGTCGCAACGCCTTCGCGCACGAAGCCGGCATCCACCAGGACGGCATGCTGAAGGACTCGCGCACCTACGAGATCATGCGGCCGGTCGACGTCGGGCAGCACGCCAACCAGCTCGTGCTCGGCCGTCATTCGGGCCGCCACGCGGTCGGCCAGCGCGCCGAACAGCTTGGCCTCACGCTGACCGCCGACGAACTCGCGCAGGTCTACCACGCCGTCATCACCATGGGTGAACACCGCAAGGCGGTCGGCGACAACGACATTCGCCGCATGGTCGAGCGCGTCCGCTCGGGCCAGACCGCGGAAGTCGCCGGATAGCACGGGGGCAATTCGCTAGAATCGCCCCATGCTTCCCCTTCGGGACGTCATCCCGTCCCGGACCACGCCCTACGTCACGGTCGGCATCATTGTCCTGAACGCGCTCGGCTGGTTCCTCGAGCTGTCGATGCCCCGGGATCAGCTGTCGGTGTTCCTGCAGCAGTGGGGCGTCGTGCCGGCGGCGTTCATTCCGGGCACGCTCCTCAGCTCGATGTTCCTGCACGGCAGCTGGTCACATGTGATCGGGAACATGTGGTACCTCTGGATTTTCGGCGACAACGTCGAGGACCGTGTGGGACACGGGCGCTTCGTTGTCTTCTACCTGCTGTGCGGCCTCGTTGCGGCCTTCGGGCAGATGGCGCTCGACCCGTACTCGACTGTGCCGATGATTGGCGCCAGCGGCGCCATCGCGGGCGTGATGGGCGGCTACTTCGTGCTCTACCCGCAGTCGCGGGTGCTCACGCTGATTCCGCTGATCATCTTCTGGGAGATCATCGAGCTGCC
>JBKJMH010000104.1:0-37872 GCA_046596625.1 Vicinamibacterales bacterium
AGCCTCCAGTACCACAACCTGAAGGACGAGACGATCTACCTGCAGACGGGGAAGATGCTCTACGAGATCGAAATCGACGGCGTGCTCACACAGCGCGAGATGCTGCCGGGCGACGCCATCCACGTCTCCCCGAAGACCGTGCATCGCATGACCGCGATTGAAGACTGCGATGTGTTCGAGGTGTCGACGCCAGAGTTACACGACGTCGTACGACTGGAAGATCGCTACGGGCGGGAAGACAAGAAGTAGGGAGCCGAAAATGCAGACTGCAGAATTCAGAACTCAGATTGAAAGACCAATCTGCAATCTGAAGTCTGCAATCTGAAATTCAACGTTCTAGAACGGAATATCGTCGTCGGTGAGCGGCTCGGACACGTCGTCGTGGCTCGCCGGGGCAGCGCCGCCACTGCGGCCTTCGCCACGTTCGTAGCCGCCGCCACCAGCACCGCCGACACTGCGTCCACCGCCCCCGACGCCACTGCCAAGGAGCACGACTTTCTCGCAGCGGACCTTGGTCGCCTTGCGCTTGACGCCGTCCTTGTCCGTGTACTCGTCGGTCTGCAGGCGCCCCTCGATATAGACCTGCTTGCCCTTTACCAGGTACTCACTGAGCGACTCGGCCTGCTTGCCCCATAGGTCGATGTTGTGCCATTCGGTGCGCTCCTGGCGCTGGCCGCCCTTGTCGTTCCACACCTCGGTCGTCGCGATGCTGAACCGCGCGACCGCCGCGCCACCCGGGGTATAGCGAACTTCGGCGTCACGCCCGAGGTTGCCGACCAGAATCACTTTGTTTACGCTGCCCATCGATAAGTCCCTTCTGGAACTCGCACGTTACCGGCTTGCACCGGCGTTTCGCCCAGCCATCAGGGCCGGACACAATCCGTCCGCTCGGACGGACACCTTCACGACGATCGTTAAGGTCGCTGGCCGACCAGTTCCTGCAGGCGCTGCTGGGCCACGGTGGCCGCCACGCTGTCAGGAAAGTTCTTGATGACGAAGTCGAAGGCGTCTCTGGCCTGGTCCGTCTGGCGAAGGGTCTTGAGCGCGGTGCCCTTACGGACGTAGGCATCGGGTACGTCGTTGCTCCGCGGATAGTTCCGGATGACGGCGTCGAACGCGGCAATGGCCGGCTCGTATTTGCCCAACTGCATCTGCGAGTTGCCGATGTGGATCTGGGCGAACGAGGCCTGGGGCGACTGTGGGAACGTACGCACGTACGACTCGAAGCCGAGAATGGCCAGGTCGTATTGACCGGCGTAATAGTCCGCCAGGGCACTGTCGAGCAACTTTTGCGGCGACGCGCCAACGGCCGCGGCCCCGGTCGGGGCAGGCGTCTGTGAGCCCCCGGCATCTGCACCGCCGGCGGTTGGGTCGCCATTGAGCGGGGCGGCCGGACGCATGCTGCCGATCGCCGTCACCGACTCGCGCAGCGCGTCGAGCTCCTGCGCTATCGAGCCGACACGGACGTTGTTGTCATCGACCTTCTCGCGCACCACTCGGAGATCGCTGGCCAGAGTGTCGATGACAAGCTTCTGGTCGGCGAACAGCTTGCGGCTTGCCACAGTCTGCTCGTCGATGCGAGTGTTCACCGCCTTGACAGCCTCGGTCATGGCGGCAATCAGGTTCTGCAGTTGCTGCGATTGCTCTTGCAGAATACGGATGTCGGCCATCATCTGGCGCGTCTCCTTGTCCGCGGCGGACAGCGGCGCAGCCATCACGAGGATCAGCGCGGCGCCGAGAATTGCGCCGGTCATTCGGTTCTTCATAAGCTCACTTTGCCGTGATCACGAAGTGGGCACGGCGGTTCTTCGCGTAGGCCGAGTCCTCGTGGCCCGGGTCGAAGGGAAACTCCTTCCCGTAGCTCACCGTTCGCAACCGGCCCTCCGGGATCCCCAGCGAAATCAGGTAGGCGCGCGCGGCTATTGCGCGTCGCTCGCCCAGCGCCAGATTGTACTCGGGCGTGCCACGCTCGTCGCAGTGACCTTCGATGGTCACGGCCCAGGCAGCATTCGACTTCATCAGCGAGGCGTTGTCCGCCAGAGCGCGCTGCGCCTCGGCGCTGAGCTCACTGCTGTCTAACTCGAAGAACGCCGGCTTGAGCGGGGAGTTCCGGTTCAGGTCGTCGAGCGACGACGCGTTGATCCGTTCATCGCGCAGCGGCTCCGCCGGCACGATGGTCGGCTCGGCCACCGGCTCTGGCGGAGACGGCGGGCGCGTGGCCGTGCTGCCAGACCCAGAAATCGGCGGCGGTGGAGCGGGGCGCGCCACCGGCGGTTTCTTTCCGCCACAGGCGACCATCGTCAGCGATACCAGCACCAGCACGGCAAGCGCGACCTTCGAACCCAGTCCTCGCATCAGCTTCTTCTCCTCAGATTCGACCTGCCCGCCGGTCACTTGGACCAGTCGGGCTGAAAGTTGTTGCCCGCGCGCGTGATCTGGCGCAGGTCCTTCCCGTCCCTCGCAATGGTGAAAATCTGCGACTTGCCCGAACGGGTGGACATGAAGGCAATGTGCCGGCCGTTCGCAGAGAACGACGGGCTCTCATTCGTGCCTTCACCGAAGGTGAGCTGCCGAACCTGCCCGGTGGCGAGTTCAATCACCTTGAGGTCGTTGCCGGGACCGGTTCGGGCCGTGTACGCCACCTCGTTGTACGGCGACGGCGACCAGGTGGGGCGGTCGGCGTACGACTCGCGCGTCAACTGACGCAGGCCGAGTCCGTCCACGCCGACGATATAGATTTGCGGCGAACCGGTGCGATCCGACGTGAACGCGATCTGGGTGCCGGTCGGCGACCAGGTTGGCGTGCTGTCGATGGCCGTGCTCGTCGTCAGGCGCCGGACGTTCGAACCGTCGCGATTCGCAACATACAGTTCCGAATTGCCGTCACGGGTGGAACTGAACGCGATGCGGGTGCCGTCGGGAGACCAGGACGGCAGCCAGTTCTGGCCGGCGCTCTTGGTCGGTTCCTCGAGCGTCCCTTGGTAGATATTCGAGATGAAGATCGTCGGCGGCCCACGTCGGTACGACGTGTACGCGATGGAGCGGCCGTCCGGAGACCAGGTCGACGTGATGTTGAGCGAGCGCTGCGTGGTGACACGCCGCTGATTTTCGCCGTCGTAGTCGGAGATGTAGATTTCCTTGACGCCGCGACTTTCGACAGTACCGGTCATCCTCTCGCCGTCGCGATCGGAATTGAACGTCAGCTTGCTGCGGGCCACACCACGCAATGCGCGCTGTTGCTGGTGGATCTCGTCGGCAATGGTGTGGGCATAGAGCCGCTTGTTCGCGACCGAGCCGCTGTACTCGCGAGCGAACGCCGACTGTCGGCTCCGCACGTTGAAGAGGCGGACTTCGACGCGCACCCCCAGTTCGGTCTTCTGGACGGTACCCACGATCACGCCGTCGGCGTTGATTTCACGCCAACGGTCGAAGGGCACCGCAGCCAGCGACGTTGCGGCAGGCACGGTGGCCTGGACGTCCTTCGGAATGAGCAGGAATTCCCGCTCGAAATTCAGATCGTCCCAGAGCACGCGTCCCATCGTCTGGGCGGCATCGATGGTTTCGGCGTCGCGGGACAACGCGATGAAGTCGGGCACTGCGAACCGCGGCGCAGACCCCGCCACGTCGCTGCTGATCGTCGTGCTGATTTCGCTCGGTTGCTGCGCGGCCGGCGTCGGCGGCTGCTGCGCTCTGGTCGTGACGAGAAGGACGGCCGAAGCCGCGATGACGGGAAGTATCCGTTTCATCGTTTGTATTCGAAATTGAGGTAAACCGTCAGCGTCGGATTCGGAAACGCCGCCGGAAGGGGAGGCAGTTGCCGGGTCCCGAGGACGCCGCGAAGCGCGGCAGTGTCCAGTGCGATGTAGCCACTCGTCTTGTCGACCGACGCGTTCGCGATCGAGCCATCGCGCTGGATGGTGAACTTCACGACGGCCATTCCGGGCACTTCCGCGCGCTGCACCCAGTTGGCTCGGACACGCTCTATCATCGTGATGATGTAGTCAGGGCAGCAGAAGTCGGCCACATCGAGGCGAGACCCAGATCCCTGGCCGCCACCTGTCGAGAGCCCGAAGCCTTCTCCACGCGCCCCGGTCTCAGCAATAGCCGATCCAGGCCTGGCTTCGGCGCCGCGTGTCGGCGTGCGGCCTCGCGCATCATCTGGGGCCTGCTGAACCTTCGGAGGCGGCGCCGCCTTCGTCGGTGTCTTGTTCGGCAGCGGCACGGTCATCTCGGGCGACTTCGCTGCCGGCGGACGTACGGCCTCTGGGCGTTTCGGCTCGTCTGGTGGCTTCACTGCCTGGACCGCCCTGCCACCAATGGAGGTCAGTCCACCGTTGGCCGGGCCTTCATTCGAGCCTCCGAGCGTGATGGTCATGATGGTCTTCGGCTCGGCCCGACGGGCATCGAGCCAGCCGCCCGGCGCCAGAACGAAGGCTGTCACCAGAACCAGATGAGCGGTCATCGAGGCGCCAAGCATCCAGTTCAGGCCGCTCGGCGCGTTCATGCGATCCCGCAGAACGTCCGTCACATCCATCGTCAGCGGTCTCCGGGCGCTCTGGCCACGATGCCGACGTCGGCCACACCCGCGTCCTTGAGGCGGTCCATGATGCTCATAAGGTCCTGCAACTGGACCGTCCCGTCGCCACGCAGGTAGACCCGCTTGTCGGTGGCTGCCTCCATCTTCTGGCGGACCCGTTCCTGCAAAACCTCGACGCGAATTCGCTCGTCACCGAGAAAGACCGCCCCGTCGTTACGAAAGGACGCCGGCACCGTGACGAAGAGCCGTTCGCCTTCGACCGCGGTCGCCCGGCGCGCCACTGGCAGCGTGACGTCGATCCCGCGCTGAATCATGGGCGCTGTGACCATGAAGATGATCAGCAGCACCAGCATCACGTCGACGAGGGGAACCACATTGATTTCCGCCAGACTTGTCGCGACACGCCGGCCGCGTCCGCGACCGGCAGTCGAGTCGGCAGGAGCGTGAACCTTGGGCACGTTAGGTGAAGTTCCTCTCCGCGATATTGAGGAACTCCATCGCGAAGTCGTCCATCTGCGACGCAAAGAGCCGCACGCGGTTGGAGAAATAGTTGTAGCCGACGACGGCCGGCACGGCGGCGACGAGGCCGAACGCGGTGGCAATCAGCGCCTCCGCAATACCGGGCCCGACGGAGGCCAGGTTCGTCGATCCGGTTTCTCCAATCATCTGGAACGACATCATGATGCCGACGACGGTGCCGAATAGTCCGACGAACGGCGCAATACTCGCCGTGGTGGCGAGGAACGTGATACGGGTCTCGAGCTTGTTCACCTCGACGACCGATGCCCGCATCAACGCCCGGTCAACAGCCGCGAGGCTTTTGAGAGTAGGACGTGGGGCGCCTGCTCTTGGATTGGCCGCCAGATCGTCGGGCGCCGCCTGTCGTAGCTGCGCCGTCAGTTCGGCGTAGCCCGACTGGAAGAGGCCGACCAGTGGACTCTCGGTCAGCGACCGGCATACTGCGTTCACCTCTGAGAACTTACTACTCCGTCGGAAGACCTCGAGGAAGCTGTTGGACTGTCGTTCCGATCGACGGAACACCCACAGTTTGTAGAGGATAATGGCCCACGACCCGACTGACATCAGCGCCAGGGTGAGGAGAACGGCTTTTGAAATAGGCGTCGACCGGGCGATGAGACCCAGAATCGACGAATTGGTACCGCCGGACGCGGCACCACTGTCTGCCTGCAATAGCAAGGCGAGGAACGGGCTACCAAGCGTGCGCAAACTGCCCTCCGCATATCAGCTCCGCGCCGCTGGGACAGCGCCCCGGGAAGTGCCCCGAACTGAGGTCGTGCGGAACTGTAGCACGATGTAAAAATCACTGTCAAACCTATGTTAGGATTGGAGTTCTCTTCCCTCCGATGCTTCGTTTCCTCACGATTAGACGCCTTGCGGTCATCGACTCTGTTCAGGTCGAGTTCGACCCCGGACTCAACGTCCTCAGTGGCGAAACCGGGGCCGGTAAGTCCATTCTCGTCGAGGCCGTGGGCCTGCTGCTCGGTGGACGAGCGTCTGGCGACCTGGTCCGCACGGGCGAGGACACGGCAACGATCGAGGCCATCTTCGAGATTGGCGGCGAGGAATGGCTCGTGCGCCGCGAGATCACGTCGCAGGGTCGCAGTCGTGCCTTCATCAACGGGGATCTGAAAACCGCGGGCGCCCTGAAGGATCTCGCCGACCGGCTCATCGAACTCCACGGCCAGCACGAGCACCAGACCCTGCTGGATCCCACGACGCACCTCGGCGCGCTCGACGTCTTCGCCGGTCTCGAACCGGCCAAGGCCGTGGTGGCGGTCGCGTTCGCTGCCTGGCAGGCGGCCACTCAGGAATTGGCCCGTCTTCGGAAGGCGGTCGCCGAGCGCGACTCCCGCATCGAACTCGCGAACTTTCAACTGGTCGAGCTCGACAAGGCGTCGCCGATGGCAGGGGAGGATGAGGAGCTCGCGTCGCTGAAACTTGTCCTGGCGAACGCCGAGCGGGTGGGACGGCTCTGCGAAGAGAGTTACGGCCTCCTCTACGAGCAGGACAACGCGGTGCTGGCGTCGCTCAGCGGCGTGTGGCGGCGAGTCGGCGACTTGGCGGCGCTCGATCCAGCCTTCCAGCCTTACCTGGACGGCCGAAACGGCATTAAGTCACAACTCGAAGATCTGGCCGATCATCTCCGCCGCTACGCCCAGAGCATCGAAGCGTCGCCGGCCCGGCTCCAGCAGGTGGAAGATCGTCTGGCGCTGCTCGAGCGGCTGAAGAAGAAGCACGGACCTGCGCTCAGCGACGTCATTGCCCGCCGCGACGCCCTGCGCCTCGAACTCGCCACCCTCGAGCGGGGTAGTGAACGAGTGGCGGCGCAGGAGGCGACTCAGAAGGCAGCCAGCCTGGAGTATCTGGACATGGCACGCCGGCTGAGCGACGCCCGCCGCGCTGCCGCCCGCGACTTCAGCCCGGCGATGGAAAGGCTGCTCGGCGAACTCGCCATGGAGCGAACGCGGTTCGAGATCCGCTTCAGCGACCCTCTGTCGGAGTCGGAGTGGACCGCCGACGGCATAGACCGCGGCGAGTTCTTTCTCTCGGCCAACCTCGGCGAGGACGTCCGGCCGCTTGCCAGAATTGTCTCAGGCGGAGAGCTATCTCGCGTCATGCTGGCGCTCAAGACGCTCATGGCTACGACGCGTTTCGGATTCACGAACACCGACGGCCGACGGCCGAGCACCGCCGCGCCCGGCCTGATTTTCGACGAGGTCGATGCCGGCATTGGCGGGCGGGTCGCCGACGTCGTGGGCGCCAAGCTCAGGACGCTCGGGTCTGCGTTCCAGGTCTTGTGCATCACGCACCTGCCCCAGATTGCGGCCTACGCCGACACGCACTTCCTCATCGAGAAGCGAGTGGAGCAGGGGCGCACCTTGACCACCGTCCGGCGCCTCGACGAGGCGGGTCGGGTGGACGAACTGAGCCGCATGCTCGGGGGCTCCAACATCACGGCGCAACTCAAGGCGTCGGCATTGGAAATCCTTCGCGAACGCCAGGCCTCCGCTCCCCGCGCTGGCCAGGCGAAAGGCGAAGGGAGACCAAAAGGCGAAAGCGAAAGTCGATTGGAAGACAAAGCCAAACCCGAGAAAAAAACATCGCGGCGCACGGGCGCCTGACACCCATGGCACGCAAGTACCTCATCGAAACCTACGGTTGCCAGATGAATGCGCACGACTCCGAGCGCATGGCTGGCCTCCTCGAACAGGCTGGCTACGAGTCGACCACCGAAGCCGCCGACGCCGACGTCGTGGTCATAAACACCTGCAGCGTGCGCGAGCACGCCGAAGACAAGCTCTATACCCGCCTGGGTGAGCTGCGAGTCCTCGCCAGCGAAGGAGGCCACAACCCAATCGTCGCCGTCGCGGGCTGCGTGGCGCAGCAGGAGGGCGCAAACCTGCTCAAGCGCTCACCCGGGGTTGCCGACGTCATCGTCGGCACTCAGGCCATCAAACAACTGCCGATGCTCGTCGAGCGCGCCCTAGCTACGCGGCGTCCTGCGATCAACCTCGATCCGTTCGAAGATGTCACGTTCCCGCTCGGCGTCACGAGGCGCTCGGACCCGATCAAGGCCTCCATCACGATCATCGAAGGCTGCAACGAGTTCTGCAGCTTCTGCGTCGTTCCCTACACCAGAGGCAACGAGCGCATGCGGCCCAAGGCCGACATCGTCGCGGAGGCGCGCGAGGCCGCAGCCAGCGGACACAAAGAACTGCAACTTCTGGGGCAGATCGTCAACCACTACGAGGCGCCAGACGATCCGCACTGCGACTTCACGGCGCTCATCGAAGCCATCCACGACATCGAAGGCATCGAACGCATCCGCTTCGCCAGTCCGCACCCGCGACACTTTTCGCGACGATTTCTCGAAGCCATGCAGCGATTGCCGAAGATTTGCCGCCACCTGCATCTGCCCGTGCAGTCTGGCTCGAGCCGGGTGCTCCAAGCCATGCGGCGACGCTACAGCCGCGACAGCTACCTGGAATTGGTGGGCTCCATTCGCGAGCTGCTTCCCGACGTTGCCCTGTCGACCGATATGATCGTGGGATTTCCCGGAGAGACCGACGCCGACTTCGAGGAGACGCTGTCGCTCACCCGGGAGGCACAGTTTCACAGCATGTTCTCGTTCAAATACTCTCCGAGACCGAACACCCTCGCAGAGAAGCGGATGTCAGACACCGTCTCCGCGGACGAGAAGACGCGCCGTATCGTTGAGTTGCAAGCACTCCAGCGCTCCATCCAGTCCAGCATCAACGCACGCACCGTGGGAGAGACCGTCCAGGTCCTGATCGATGCCGCCAGTCGACGCCACGACACGGAGCTGTCTGGCCGCACCTCGCAGAACATCGTCGTGAACCTGCCCGGCTCACAAGATTGGCTCGGTCGCACGTTACCGGTCCTCATCGAACGCGCGGGGCCGCACAGCATCTGGGGACAAGTGAGCGTGACAGGCGTGCCGACGGAGCCTAGTTTGCAGAACCCGGGGAACTGAATCACATGCAGATCGAAATGACCATCAGGGGCCTGATGGTCGATCCCATCACCAACACGCCAATCGTGATCCTGCGCGACGCCGAGGGCCAGCGCTCGCTCCCTATCTGGGTTGGTATTTTCGAAGCTAATGCCATCGCGCTCCAGATCGAGAACGTGGCCACTCCGCGGCCCATGACCCACGATCTGTTGCGTAACCTCATCCAGGATCTCAAGGCGACCGTCGATCGGGTTGTGGTGTGCGACGTTCAGGACAACACCTACTACGCGCTGATCTACGTCACCCGTGAAGGGCAGACGATGGCTATTGATGCACGGCCCAGCGACGCCATCGCGTTGGCGTTGCGAACGCGGGCACCAATCTTTGTGGAGGAAGCGGTGATCGAACACGCGAAGATGGTGGACTTCAGCGGCGAAAAACCTGACTCCGATCGACTCCACAAGTGGCTCGAGAGCCTCGACCCTGAGGATCTCGGCAAATACAAGATGTAACCGCCGCGGCAACCAGCATAGAATTCAGCATCCCGTGATCGTCGCCATAGCCAACCAGAAGGGCGGTGTTGGAAAAACCACCACCGCCATCAACCTGGCCGCGGCACTCGCCCTGCGCGGCAAGCGCACGCTGCTTATCGACCTCGACCCCCAAGCGAACAGCACCATGTCGTTCCTCGACATGGCCACTGTGAGCCGGAGCGTCTACGACGCTATCGCTGAACCAGCGGTCACGCTCTCGGAAGTCATCATCCAATCGCCCCTCGAAAATCTGGCCATTGCTCCATCGCGTATTGCCTTGGCCAAACTCGAAGCCAAGTTGGTGGGGGAGATGGATGCGCACTTCCGCCTGAAGGACAAGCTCGAGTCGCTTCTTGTCGAGTACCCGAACGTGGTAATCGACTGTCCTCCAACACTCGGACTCCTGACGGTCAACGCCCTCGTCGCAGCCACACACCTTCTCGTCCCCATCCAGTCGTCGTACTTCGCCCTGGAGGGAACAGACGACCTGCTCGAGACCTTTGAGAAGGTGCGGCAGCGCCCAAACCCAGCCCTCAAACTTCTGGGCGTTCTCATCACCATGCACGACAAGCGCACCGCACTCGCGCGTGACATCAGGGCCCAGATCCAGAAGGTCTTCGGCGCATCGGTGTTCAACACCGTCATTACCAAGAGCGTCAGGCTCGAGGAGAGCCCGGCCTACAAGGAATCGATTTTTACGTTCGCGCCAGACTCTACGGGCGCCGCGGAGTATTACCGACTTTGTGAGGAGGTCATCGACCGTGTCTAGACGAGGCCTACCAGTCTCGATTGCGATGCGCCACGACGAGCATTACGTCGAGGCACTCGCCGCGTCCGCCGGCACGCCCGTCGGACGGATTATCCCAATCGATCTGATTGATCCCAACCCGAACCAGCCGCGCCAGGTCATGGGCGACCTGGCAGAACTGATCGCTTCCATTGCTGAGAAGGGCATCATCGAGCCGATCATCGTGCGGCAGCGTGGCAACCGATTCCAGATCATCGCCGGCGAGCGGCGGTATCAGGCGTCCGTCCAGGCGGGCCTGGGCGAACTCCCGGTCGTCATCAGGGACGCTGACGACGCGGAGGTTCTCGAACTTGCCCTGATCGAGAATCTTCAGCGCAAGGATCTGACGCCGTTCGAAGAGGCTGAAGCCCTCCGGGGCCTCGCGGAGCGCTGCGGGTATACACACGAAGACCTCGCACGCCGACTTGGTAAGTCGCGGAGCTCCGTCACCGAGTCGCTGGCTCTGGCCACCATGCCAGAGGATGTCCAAAACCTGTGTCGGCTGGCCGACATATCAAGCAAGTCCTTGCTTCTACAAGTAGTTAGACAAGATGACCCGCAGAAAATGACGGCCCTCGTCGAGAAGATTGCCAGCGGGGCAGCCACGACCCGACAGGACGTGCGGCAGGCCGTCGCAAAGCCGAAGGCCGGCCGGCCTAAGAACTACATTTTCGCGTATCGGCCTCCGACCAGACAGTTCAACCTCAAGTTGAGCTTTACGAAGGCCAAGGTGCAGAAAGACGAAATCATCAGCGCCCTGGAAGCCATCATCCAGGACCTGCGCGACACCGAGCAATAAAGCTCAACAAGCCGCGCCCGGGGAACCCGACCGGGCGCGCAATCGTCTCAACAGTCCTTGCCCTGCACGGCCTTCAAGCTGCGTCATCGTCCGCCTTAAATCGCTCATCGCCGATCCGAGAGGGAGGGCCTGGAGTCCACGTCCAGAGCACCTAAAACCGGGTTGAAGGCGTGGGCAAGACACATTACTTAACATAACATGCATTATCGGACGTTAAGTAAATCGCCATGCAAGTGGGCCTGTGCATGGCCTGTGGATCAATTCGGCTGGCGAATGCCCTATCGGTGGCTGGCTGGCTACGCCGTCCAGTTACGGGAGCCGAATCGCTCGTCCGGAACCGTCAGCTCGATCGGTCGCCCAGACGGGTGACGTTCGAGCTCGACCTCGCTGACGTCGTTGACGGTCACGAAGAACGACACATCAGTAACCGCGTCGCCAAGCCACGCCAGCGGGATCCGAAGCTCGATGAGAGAGCCCAGTCCGACCACGATGCCGGTCGCATCTCTGGTCTCCCAGGCACCGCCCTGGCGCGTGGCGGCCGATACGGACCCCTCCCTGCCAGCCGGCATCGCACAGCCAAGCCGCAGGCCCGAGGGCCGGAGGAAGTTGATCAGGACAGACCAGCCGTCAGACAGCACGTCGACTGCGGGGCGCACTGTGTCGACCCGGACGTAGAGCGCGTCGACGTCGAACCCGAACCGCACCTGACTCACGATGGCTTGACGCTCCACCTGGTGCATGGCGCCGGCCAGCAGCCGAATCTCGAGCGTGCCCGCGCACAGCCATTCGAAGTAGCTGGAATCCTCTCCGTCCAGGCGGGGCGAGATCAGGGCGGTTGGGGCGGTCACGAGCGCCGGGGCTCCCCCGGTTGTGATATTGCTGATGAAGAGCTCGTCAGGGATGGGTCGACCCAGTAGCCGGTAGACATTCCTGAGATGACGACGGAAGAGCTCGTCGAAATCGGCGTCATGCTCGGAGGAATGGTCGTCGCCGTACCACCAGCACCAGTCGCTGCCCTCAGAGATGAACATCTCCTGCCGGGCCCTCGCCAACACCTCTGGCGGTACCTCGGGACCGGCTTCGTCCAGCGCCTGCCTGGCCTCGGCCACCTGACTCCACGCTCGCTGGTCGTCGGCGTGTCCGATCCAGATGTAGAAGTTGGCGTCGATCCACGAGCCTGGAAAGATGCCGTGCAGACGCTCACAGGGCTCGGCGCAGGCCTCGGCCATGGTGACGGAGCGCAATTCCGCGTGGTGGCTGAGGCGCTGATACAGCGCGCGCAGAAACGGCCGGCCGCCGCCCTCGAAGTGCTCCCACGCGTTCTCGCCGTCCAGAATGACGAAGATGGTCGGCTCTTGCGTCGCGTCGCGCTGACTAGCCTGACGTCCTGCGTCGACGAGCCGGCCGACGAAATCGTCTGCGGCGGCGTCAGGGGCCCAGCCGGCATAAACGAACCCGATCAGGTCCGACAGCGCGTGGTCGCGGAACCCACACGTTACCTCTGCCCCGCCAGCGGTCACGGCGTACGGACGGTACAGGCGGTCGGCCTGCTCCACCAATCCGCGTTCGTCACGTCCAAATGTCATCCCGAGCGTGTTGGCGAGAATCATCTCGTCCGTCGCCATCCACGTGAAGCCGGCCTTCGCAATGAGCGGGACGACCGCGTCCGAAACCGATCCTTCGGAGGGCCACACCCCGGTCGGCCGTTTGCCAAACAACCGCTCGTGGTACGCCGCCGCCTCGTCCAACTGGGCGAACGCGTCCTCTGGCCGCACGAAGCGCTGCCGGGGCGACCGCGCCGTCGGATGGGTCCGCTTGTAGACATCCGTATCGCAGAGCAACGGCAGGATGGGGTGATAGAACGGCGAGGTCGACACCTCGATCCGCCCCGACTCGACGCCGCGGCGATACGCGGGGATGACGGCGTTCAGCAACTCCAGCTCGATGACCCGCAGGTCATGCTTGTCCTCTTCGTCGAAATTGCGCCCCTTGGTCACCAGTCCCTGCACCCGCACGTCGTGCTCGTGATAGGCCGGATCGATCCAGGCCAGCTTCTGCCAGACCTGGAGATCGCGAAGATCGTCGGTGCCGAAGCGACGGATGGCCGCGTCGATGTCGGCATCGGTGGTGCCCCACCCGCGCAGCGACAACAGTTCCGCGTAGCGCGGATACACGTCGATCATCCGCTGGCGCTGCGCGTGGAAGAAGTTCGTCAGCATGAAGCGCACATCCTCGTGCAACAGGGCATCCGCCGGCCGCATGCCAAGTTCGAGGAAGCGGTCGTACGCGTCGCCGGCGGCGAACGACTCCAGCTGCACCAGCAGTGACGGCACCAGGTTGAACGTCAGCCGAACGTCGGGAAACTCCTCGAGCATGGCGACCATCCCCCAGTAGTCCTTCAGCGCGTGCAGCCGGACCCACGGCAGGATGTGTTCGCGGGTGACGAGATCTTCGTAGTAGGGCTGATGCATGTGCCAGAGGATCGCGACTCGAGTCATGGTGTTAGTCTAATCTCTGCCTCATGTTGCGGATTCTGGACCGGTACTTGGTGCGCGAGATCGCGCTCCCCTTCTTCATGGGGCTGACGGTCCTGACCTTCATACTGGTCCTGCCACCCATTCTGGTGGCTGGCGAGGAGTTCATCTCCAAGGGGGTGGAGTGGTCGATCGTCGCGCGTGCGATGGCAACGCTGCTGCCCCAGGCCCTGAGCCTCACCATCCCGATGGCGGTGCTGCTCGGCATCCTCGTCGGCTTCGGACGGTTATCGGCAGACCGCGAGTTCGTCGCCATGCAGGCCTGCGGCGTGAGCCTGATGCGTCTGCTCCGCCCGGTGCTGCTCATCGCCGGGCTCGGCACGGCCGCCACCGCCTACGAAATCATCGTCGCGCTTCCAAACGCCAACCAGTCCTACCGCGAGATCGTCTACGTCCTGCTCGCGACGCGGGTCGAGAACAACGTCAAGCCGCGGATTTTCTACGAGGATTTCCCGAACAAGGTCATCTACGTCCGCGACATTCCGGCTACTGGTGGTTGGCAGGACGTCTTCCTGGCCGACACCAGCCGGCCCGGCGAGACCACGGTCTACTTCGCCAAGGAAGGACGCATCCGGCTGGATCAGGCCAACCGGATTGTGCAACTGGAACTGCGCAGCGCGACGTCCTACACCTCTCACATTGAGAAGCCTGACGACTACGAGGCCAATGCCTTCGACAGCATCCTGATCTCGCTCGATCCCGAGACGGTCTTCAAGCGTCCGCCCTCCAAGGGCGCTCCAGAGATGACCATCGCCGAATTGAAGAGCGAAATTGCGGCGGCTTCGACGCGGAACGATCCGGCCTACGGCGCCCGCTTCATGCTGCAGCAGAAGTTCTCGCTGCCGCTCACCTGCCCCATCCTCGCGCTGATCGCACTGGCGCTCGGCGCCAGCAACCGCAAGGATGGCAAGCTCGCCAGTTTCGTCATCGGGATGGGCGTGATCTTTGTCTACTACGTCCTGCTCTGGGGGGCCCGGGCGGCGGCGATGGGCGGTCGCTTCAGCCCGGAGCTGGCGCCGTGGTTGCCCAACATCGTAATGGGTGCGCTCGCCATCCTGATGTTCGCCTGGCGTTCACGATCGGCCGACCAGCCGATCCGTCTGAGCCTGCCGGCGTTCTGGCGTCGCCGGAGCGACGACGCCATCACCGCTGACCCTGCAGCCGAACTCTCCACCAGTGCGACTCGCGCCGGCCGGACCCAGCGCGTGGTCGTCGTGGTCCGTATCCCGCATATCAGCCTTCCCGGTCCGCGCCTCCTCGACGTCTACGTCTCGCGCGAGTATCTGCGGATCTTTCTGCTCGGCGTGGTCGGACTGCTCGGCATCTTCTACATCTCGACGTTCATCGATCTCGTCGACAAGCTGTTCCGCGGCGAGGCGACTTCGGCGATGCTGCTCCGCTACTTCTATTTCCGCACGCCGCAGTTCGTCTACTACGTCATCCCCATGGGCGTCCTGGTCTCGACGCTCGTCACGGTCGGCGTGATGAGCAAGAACAGCGAACTGCTCGTCATGCGCGCCTGCGGCGTGAGCCTGTATCGTTCGGCACTGCCGCTGCTGTTCTTCGGTGCGGTGGCGAGTGCCGGCCTCTTCGTGTTGCAGGAGCAGGTGCTGGCGCCCGCGAACCGCGAAGCCGACCGGCTGGAGCGGATCATCCGCCGTTGGCCTCCGGCCACCAACGCACTCAACCGGCGCTGGGTCATCGGTCGCGAGAACGAGATCTACCACTACGACCTGTTCGATCCGGAGACGAACCGCTTCACGAACCTGTGGGTCTACGGACTCGACGAGAAGACGTGGGGGTTGCGGCGCGTGACCCGGGCGGCCGAGGTATCCGCGCCCCTGCACCACGCCGATCACGCAGCGGCGCCGTGGGTGGCCCGTCGCGGCTGGACCCGAGAGCTGACCTTCAGCGGCACTCCCGGCGCAAAGCGGACAAGCCTGACGTACACGCCATTCCAGGAACAGCCCCTGGCGATTGAACCGCCCAGTTATTTCAAAACCGATGAACCGATCGCCGAACTGATGACCTTCGTCCAGCTTCGCGACTACATCGCGAAGCTCCGGTCGAGTGGCGCGAACGTGGTGCCACAGATGGTGGCGCTACAGCGCAAGATTGCCTTCCCGTTCGTGACGATCATCATGACGGTGCTGGCCGTGCCGTTCGCCGTGACGACCGGACGCCGTGGCGCCATGTACGGGGTCGGCATCGGCATCGTACTGGCCATCACCTACTGGATTGCGATGAGCGTCTCGGGGGCACTCGGCGCCGGTGGCGTCATGTCGCCGCTGCTCGCGGCGTGGGCGCCGAACATCATTTTCGGCACGGCGGCAGGCTACCTCGTCCTCACGGTCCGGACGTAGCCGGGCTATTTCTCCGTGACGAGCCTTACGGCACCCAGCCACAGCCGTCCTGATGAACCCGGGAGGCTGTTTGTCGTGTCGACCACAAACATGATGCTGCGGATGCCGCCCTTTGGCGGCGTCGCCGAATGCGTCACCCCCACCGGATGCATGTCGTCGAAGCGCACGATCCGCTCGGCTTCGCTCGCATCGAAGTAGACCGAGCGCTGCCATCGCTCGGGCGCGGATCCAGGCACCTCTGCTCGCACCTGCAGCGAGATCCGCATCGGCCGTTCGGCGCGCACGAGGAACCGCACCGCGTCGGCTCCGTCCACGCCGCGCGGCGTATCGACGGCGGCCGCCGCATACTGGCCCATTTTCGCGCCGCCCGACAGCCCGTAGCGCAGCCGAACTCTCGCGCCCGCCACCAGCGGTGCGACGTCGACCGAGGCTTGGGAGACCGCATCGGCCTCCCAGGACCATCCTGCCGTCGTACGACCGTCGAACAACGACTGGGTGTCCGCGAATTGGTCGCTGCGCACCGCGACCGCCGCCGACCCGAGGGCGGCGCGCACATAGATCGGATTGCTGGTGAGCCAGGCGGGTTGGCCGGAGAGCCCGGGCTTCCGCACTTCCACCGAGTACACTGCGGGGTCGCCCGACACCGGCAGCTCGAAGGCCGGCTCGGCTCGCTCGGCGATCCGCTCGCCGCCTTTCCATACGCTGGTCTGCCATCCAGCCGGCGCGTTGCTTCGCACCTGAAGCCTCAGCGGATCGCCAGCCGCCACGGTATCTCCCGCACCCGCCACGTGCTCGCCTCGCGTCGCCGAGAAAGTGAACGCGGCAGGGGTCGCCCACCCGTCGATGGCCACGTAGGCATGACCGAGGCGGAGCCCACTGAGGAGAGCCGCGGCGTCACCAGCGGCATCACCCGTGAACGACCGCGCCGGCACCACGTGCACCGACAACGATGCGAACGACGACTCGTAGCTGGGGATGGGCATCGAGTAGCTATTGTCGCCAGGCTCTGTGTCGCGCAGGGTCAGCTTCGCGTGGGCGTCGGCGCCCGCAAGCGCGACCACCGTTCGCGTCGCAGCCGTGTTCATCCATGTGGCGCGTAGCGGCTGGTTGTCCGTGAACAGTTGGGCGATGCTCTCGGCTGGGCGGACCGGATAGGCCAGCAGTGCGCGCAACAGCAGCCATTTCGACCCGACACCGCCGGCAAACGCGTGCACCCGCCAGCTGGTGTCCGGGTTGATCAGTTCCACTCCGTCGACCGGGGTGCTCCAGTCCCGCCATCGGAGTTCAGGCTTCGGCGAATCGGGGTGTGCGGCAATGCCGAAACCACCGAGACGCCGAACGTCCTCGACCACATCCGCCGCGTCGCCGCCCAGTGCGTACGGCGCCTGCGGCAGTCCGAGCGCGACGTAGTGACCGCCGCGGGTGCTGATTTCCACAGCGTCCAGCAGGAGCACACCGGAGCGATACGAGGGTGGCCCAGGTTCGCGGGTGGCGTCTCCGTGGTCGGTGACGATAACGAATTGAAGGTGGGCCTGCGCCGCAGCAGCGGCAATTTCATCCAGGGTGCCGCGGCCGTCTGAGGCACGGCTGTGCACGTGCACGATGCCGTGCACGCTCCCATCGTCCCACGCCGACGCCAGCACGATGCGCCTGGGGGGAAGCACGAGGCCCCAAACTGCAACGGCGGCCACCAGGGCCGCCGTTACCAGTACTGCACGCTTCACGCGGGTCCTTACAGCTTCGCCGCCGACTTCAGCGCCGCAGCCTTGTCCGTCCGCTCCCACGTGAACTCCGGCTCCGTGCGGCCGAAGTGGCCGAACGCTGCCGTCTTCTTGTAGATCGGACGCCGCAGATCGAGTTCTTCCATGATGCCGCGCGGGGTGAGCTTGAACGCCGCACGCACGAGTTCGGTGATCTGCTCTTCGGGAATGCGTCCCGTCCCTTCGGTATGCACCATGACCGACACCGGCTCGGCCACGCCAATCGCGTAGGCCAACTGCACCAGCGCACGATCCGCGATACCGGCCGCCACGACGTTCTTGGCGATATAGCGCGCCATGTAGCAGGCCGAGCGATCCACCTTCGTCGGATCCTTGCCTGAGAACGCGCCGCCGCCGTGCGGCGCCGCGCCGCCGTAGGTGTCCACGATGATCTTGCGGCCGGTGACGCCCGCGTCTCCGTGCGGGCCGCCGATGACGAACTTGCCGGTGGGATTGATGTAGACCTTCGTGTTCTCGTCCATCATGTTCGCCGGCATGAGCGGCGTGATGATCTTCGAGCGGATGTCGCCGAACATCTGTTCGTTCGTGACGTCCGGGCTGTGCTGGCTGGAGACCACGATTGCGTCGATGCGGACCGGCGTGTCGCCGTCGTACTCGATCGTGACCTGCGACTTGCCGTCAGGACGGAGATAGTCGAGACCGCCGGTGCGTCGGCCATCCGACAGGCCGCGCACCAGCTTGTGGGCCAGCATGATCGGCATCGGCATCAGTTCTGCCGTTTCCGTGCATGCGAAGCCGAACATCAGACCCTGGTCGCCGGCACCGCCGGTGTCAACGCCCTGGGCGATGTCGCCAGACTGTTTGTGAATAGTCGAGAGCACGCCGCAGGTTTCCGCATCGAAGCCGAACTTGGCGCGCGTGTAGCCGACGTCCGCGATCGCGGCACGAACGACATCCTGGTATTCGATGACTGCGGTGGTGGTGATTTCACCGGCGACGACTGCGAGCCCTGTCGTGACGAGCGTTTCGCAGGCCACACGAGCCATCGGGTCCTGGGTGAGGATTGCGTCCAGGATCGAATCCGAGATCTGGTCCGCAATCTTGTCGGGATGCCCTTCGGTCACCGACTCCGAGGTAAAGAGGTGCCGTCCCTTACGGCTCATGCCGCGACTCTCCTTCTGCGCGTCCCGGCCGGGGACGCGGCGTATATCGCTAAAAACGTGTCTGACAAACGGTTAAGTCTAGCACTTCACGCACGTGGGTGGAACCGTTCGTACACCGAGCGGAGCCGAGCCTCGAGGACATGCGTGTAGATCTGGGTGGTCGACAGATCCGCGTGCCCGAGCATCAATTGAATCGCACGCAGGTCCGCGCCACGCTCGAGCAGGTGTGTGGCGAACGAGTGTCGCAGGACATGCGGACTGAGCGACGCGCGGATGCCGGCCTTCCGTCCGTAGGCCGTCAGCACCTGCCAGAACCCGACGCGGCTCAGGCCGCTTCCGCGCGCGTTCAGGAAGAGACGCGGGTCGGAGCGGCGGAGTTGGCGTGCACGCGCCGCCAGCACGGGACGACCGTCGCGCTGGTAGCTTTGCACCCACTGCGCGGCTTGCTCACCGAGCGGGATGATTCGCTCCTTGTTCCCCTTGCCCACGCACGTCAGGTATTCCTCGTCGAGGTGCAGGTCAGCCGCGCGAACCGCGATCAGTTCGGACACCCGCATGCCCGTCGCGTACAGCAACTCGATCATCGCGCGGTCGCGCAGGCCGAACGGCGTGGCGACGTCGGGCTGCGACAGCAGCAGGTCGACATCGTCCATCGACAGGTGTTTCGGCAGCGCCGGCCAGGCGCGCGGCGGCATCAGGTCGTCGGCTGGACTGTGCTCGAGGCGGCGGTCGAGAACGAGGAAGCGGTAGAAACCGCGGATGGCGGCGACGCTCCGCGCCACGGAGCGAGGCGACAGGCCTGTCGCCATCATCTGCCGCACGTGCGCCTCGAGTGACTGGCGATCCAGGCGCTCGATGTCGACACCTTCCCCGGCCGCGAACGCCGCCAGGCCGCGCAGGTCGCGCCCATAGCTCTCCAGCGTGTGATCCGCGAGGCGCCGTTCGACCCGCAGATGATCCAGGTAGGCATCGATCATCGGCTGGCTATGCTAACATCCGCGGTTTCGAGGTCGCCTGCAGCATGCCTGTCCGATCGAAGTGGCAATCGCTCCCGACGGAAGCAATCAATCCCGCGACGCTGGCCATCGACAAGCTCTCCTCCGCGGATATCGTCGAGGGGATGCTGACCGAGGATCGCAAGATGCTCGCAGCGGTCCAGCGCGAGAAAGAGCGCATTGCTGTCGGCATCGACATCATCACGGCGGCGCTGCGCAAGAGCGGCCGCATCATTTTCGTCGGCGCGGGCACCAGTGGACGACTGGGCATCCTCGAGTCGGCCGAAATGCCGCCCACCTTCGGCACCAAGTCAGAACTCGTGCTCGCCATCATGGCGGGCGGCAAGAACGCGATTCTGAATGCGAAGGAAGGGGTCGAGGATAACTATGAGGAAGGCGCGCGCTCGATGATGCGCCTCAAGCCGACCAAGAAGGACGTGGTGATCGGGGTGTCGGCGAGCGGCATGACGCAGTTCGTGCGTGGCGCCCTCACCAGGGCCCGCCGCGTCGGCTCGAAAATCATCTTCGTCACCTGCGACCCGCTCACCGAACTGCAGACCTTCGTCGACCTCACCATCGCCCCGGCCGTTGGCCCTGAAGTGATCGCCGGTTCCACCCGGCTCAAGGCCGGTACCGCCACCAAGATCGTCCTCAACATGCTGACCACCGGCGCCATGGTCCGCACCGGCAAGACCTACGGCAACCTGATGGTCGACGTCCAGATCGGCTCCGAGAAGCGCCGCGACCGCGCCCGCCGTATCGTCACGATCGTCACCGGACTCGAGCACGACGAGGCAGACAAGATCCTGCGCCGCGCGCACTGGAACGTGAAGGCTGCAATCGTCATGCAGAAGGGCGACCTCACCTACCCAAAGGCGCTGTCGCGCTTGCGCCGCGCCCACGATTTCGTCCGCGACGCGATCGGCGAGGATGTGGAGCCGCGCCTCAAGGAACTGCTCGACGTCCACGACCGCTCGGACACACCGTCCGAACCTCGCGAGAAGCCTGCTACGCCACGCTCGCGCTGAGCGCCGCCCCGGCCGCCGCGTCGACCCAGAGCTCCACCGCTCCGTGCAGCTGCAGGAACGACGCCGGCAGCGCGGGTGAGATCGGCCCGGCGGCCACCCGCTTCACCGTTCGTGCCTTGCTGGCCCCCGTCGCCAACAGCACGATGCGCCGCGCCCGAAGAATCGTTCCCATTCCCATCGACAGTCCCTCGCGAGGTACATCGCGCAGCCGATGCGCGAAGAGCTCGACGTTGGCTCGTCGTGTCGCCGCGGTCAGTCGGGTGCGATGGGTGGCGGCCGTGAGCGCACGTCCCGGCTCGTTGAAACCAATGTGACCGTTCACGCCGAGCCCGAGGATCACCAGGTCCAGACCGCCCGCGCGGGCGATGCGGCGCTCGTACCGAAGGCACTCCGCAGCGGCGTCGGTGGCGGCACCGTCGAGAAAGTTGATGCGACGTGACGACACATTCACGTGGTCGAACAGGTGCCGCTGCATGAACGCCCGGTAGCTGCGGACATCGGCCCCGGAGACGCCAAGGAACTCGTCGAGATTGAAGGTCGTCGCCTGTGAGAAGTCGGCGCGCCCACGCGCCGAGAGCGCCGCAAGTTCAGCGTAGAGCGGCACGGGAGTGCGCCCCGTCGGCAACCCAAGCACCAGCGTCGGCTTCAGGGCAAGTGCATGGGCGACCTCGCGCGCCAGCGTCCGCGCCGCAGCGGCGGGAGAAGCAAAGGTACGAAGCGACAAGCCATTCACGTGCATAGCAGCGGGTCCTATGGTACTAGTTGGCGGGATGTCAGACGACCGCGCACGCACCCGCGCCGCACAATCGCTGCT
This sequence comes from Vicinamibacterales bacterium, assembly GCA_046596625.1. Classification (GTDB taxonomy): domain Bacteria; phylum Acidobacteriota; class Vicinamibacteria; order Vicinamibacterales; family CAVVIG01; genus CAVVIG01. The sequence goes on from JBKJMH010000104.1 coordinate 21,770, forward strand.
GCAATCGGCGATTGTCCGGCGTGTATTTCCAGCCGCCTGCGCCGAGATGGGCTCGAGCCTCGGTGTGCTCTGGCACCAGCCGCTAGGTCACCTCACCTTCGACACTGATGCACCGCGCGCCGCGATGGACACGGTGTTCGATCTGGCCTCGCTCACCAAACCGTTGGCGACGCTGCACGTCGTGTTGTCGCTCGTCGACGCCGGCACCCTGCGACTGGACGAGGCCATCGCGCGCTTCTGTTCGGAGTGGCGCGGGGCGGACCGCGAGCAGGTCACCGTGCTCGACCTGCTGCAGCACACCGGTGGTCTCCCGGCCCGGTTGCTCGATCGGCCCCCACACGACCGCCGCGCCTTCGAACATGAGATCTGCACGATGCCGCTCGAGTACGCACCGCGCAGTCGCTCCCTCTACTCGGACCTGGGCTTTATCCTGCTCGGATTCATTGCGGAGAGCTGCGGCGAACGCACCCTCGCCGATCAGGCCCAGCGGCTCTTCGAGGCCGCCTTCGCCGAAGACCACCACGCCGGACGGGCCGACGTCCGACTCTTTGCGCGGGGTCCCGCCGACGCACACCATCGCACGGCACCGACAACGCCACTGCCCGAAGACGAACGACGCGGCCGACGGTTGATTGCGGAGGTGCACGACAACTACGCGTCGTTGCTCGGCGGCCTCGCCGGGCATGCCGGACTGTTCGGCACGGCGGCGGGGGTCGGCAGCCTGGCACGCATCGTCCTGCGCGCGCACCGAGGCGAGACAGCTCTGCCATCGCCGTTCTCCCCCGCACGCGTCCGGCAGGCGGTGACGAAGGGAACGGTCCCGGGCAGTTCGAGAGCGATGGCCTGGGACACGATGCTGCCGACGTCGTCGTGCGGGACGCACTTGTCGGCGACAGCCTTCGGCCACGTCGGCTTCACCGGCACGTCGCTCTGGATCGATCCCGAGCGGGACCGGTATTACGTGCTGCTGACGAACCGCGTGTGCGACGGTGGAACCACGGACGAGATGCAGGACGTCAGACGCGCCTTCCACGACGCGTTGGCCGCCGGCGACTGATGTCCCTAGCGGGGACGAGCGGGCACGAACGGTCCGGGTTGCTGCGGAGTTGGAGGTGTTGGCCCGCCGCCCTGCGGCCCGAACGGTCCGGAACCGCGGCCCTGCCCACCTCGCCCGCCGCCGATTCCCCCTCCGGGCTGCGGCGGCTGATTGCCACGGCCGGTACCCGGCCCGCCCGTGCCACCACGACCCGGCCCACCGGCTCCGCCTTGGCCTGGCGTGGCCTGCTGCACGTAGATGAACTGCCACTCGTTGTAGTGGGTGCGGCCATTGAAGATGCGGAGCGACGCTTCTTTGCTCTTGCTGGCGACGCCGATAATGCCGCCGGTGGCTCCACCAACAGGTGCTGAGCTCGGCGCGCCGATGACGCGCCCCTGCCCTGGAGTGCTCGGCTGAACGCCGCGGCCAGCGCCTCCTGGCGCTCCCGGCTGCACCGCGCCGGCTTGCCCGGCCGCCTGAGTTGGCGACAACAGGGCGAAGTCCTCGTTGGTGACTGGGTCCTTGAACTTCTTGCGGAGGAAGCGCCCGGTGACGAGCACGTCGAGGTTCGGAGGCAGCACCCCCGGACCGGAGCGCTGCTGGAAGAGGCCGATGGCGCGGACGTACTGCTGGCCGCGAAAGACGAGCTCGGTCTCGCGCTCCCGCTTCGACATCTGCTTCCAGACCGGCATCACCGCTGTCATCAGCACGGCCGCGACGCTCATGCCGACAAGCAGCGCGGCCATGGCGTATCCATGTTGACCGCGTAACTGCATGGCAATAAACTGATTGCGGTTTTCATGGTAACACGCTGCCAACGTCTGTCCTTTGTGGGGCTCGCGCTCCTGATGCTTGCTGCCGTCGCGTGCGAGAAGGTGCCGCTGCTGGCGCCCTCCGGCTCGAGCATCATCCTCACCTCTCCCACCAATGCATTGTCCGCGAGTGGGTCCGCCGAGATTGCGGCGCAGGTCTTGGAATCGGCGGGAACACCGCCTCATAGCGGCACCCAGGTCACCTTTACCACGACGCTCGGGCGTGTCGAACCGGCCGATGCGCTGACCGACGCCAACGGACGCGTCAGGGTGATGTTCACGCCGAATGGCGCAAGTGGGACGGCCGTCATCACCGCTTCGTCCGGCGGAGCGTCCACCGGGTCGACTGGTTCCCTTCGTATCGCCGTGGGTTCAGCCGCCGTGGGACGAGTCATCGTTGTCGCGTCGCCGAACCCGGTATCGGCCAGCGGTGGTGTCGCCACCATCACCGCGAACGTCGTCGATCTGAATGGCAACGCGTTACCGTCGGTGGCCGTCAGTTTCTCTGCCACCACAGGTTCACTCGGATCGCCGCTCGTGAACACCGACGCCTCAGGCGTCGCGCAAACGACCCTCAACACCTCGACGCAGTCGACGGTCACGGCGACCGTGGGCGTGTCGGCGACCAGTAGCAGCGGCGGCACTGGAACCGGGACAGGGACAGGCACCAGCACCGGCGCAACGTCGACGCAGGTCTCCGGATCGGTGACGGTGAACGTGTCGGCCGCACCAGGCATCCTCATCACGCCGCCAAGCACGCCACCGAGCAAGGGGCTACCCGGCATCTACACCTTCGTCGTCACCGCTGCGGCCGCAAATGGGAGTGCCGTGCGCGGCGTCACCGTGGACTGGGGCGACGGCATTATCCAGGATCTCGGCTCGTTCACAGGCAGCCAAGCCCAGACCCATGTCTACTCGCGCGATGGGTCGTTCCAGATCTCGGCAACAGTGACCGACATTTCGGGCAACACGAACACGACGCGCACAACCGTGACCATCATTCCGGTACCACGCCCAACGGTCACCGTCAGCGCAGCGCCACAGACCGTTGTTGTCAATGGCACGGTCACGTTCAATATCCAGGTGCTGCCGCCAACCGGCATTGGCGTCCAGAAGACGTCCATTTCCTACGGCGACGGCATCACCGAGGATCTTGGTGGCGCGACATCGGTCACGCGCACACACCAATACACGGTGGTGGGTCAGAAGTCTGTCACCGTGACAGTGCTCGATACTGCAGGTCAGACCACTGAAGGCACGACGTCCGTGTCCGTGACGCCGTAGCCGGCTTCAGCCGGCGCCGCGTCCAGCGCACATCTGCACGAGGGGCGAAGTCTCGGACGAGGCTTCGCCCCTCGTCTGTACGCCGGGGCCCCGCCTCGCCATCGCGCGGCAGGTCGAGATGCTGCGGCGGCACGCGTCGACACGAGGTCGTGGATTGCTTTATAGCGGGGGGTCGGGGCGGCACGGCGTGGCCGTGCCTGGGCCGGGGTGCGGACTGTGAGCCGATGACGTGCGCCTACCAGTCGGCGTAAGGCGAGCCGTCGAGGCCCGACAGCTCTGAACCGCTCTTCACGTCGTACACCCCGGGTTGGATCGACGGGTTGTTCGGATCGGGCTCGGCCTGCACGGTCTGCCACGTCGACGGGGAATTGGTAATCGGGTCCTTCGGCATCGCACGCAGGTAACCCGAAGACACCAGGTCGTCGATCGTCGGCGGATACTGATTCCTGTCGGCGTAGTACTGGTCGATGGCGTCGCGCATCTTGAACAGGTCGTCGCGCAGCACCGACTCGCGCGCAAACTGCACGCTCTGCCGGTACTGCACCATGCCGATCGTCGCTAGCGTAACGATGATCGTCATGACCACCATCAATTCAATGAGCGTGAAGCCGCGCGCGTTGCGGGTCCTACCAGTCACGGTACTTCGTTCCGTCAAGTGCGGTCCCTTCGAAGGTCGTGTAGACATCGAACACGTTCTGCCCGCCCCATCGCGAGGCATCGGGCTCATCCTGGTAGGAGCGCTTGCCCCACTCGGTTGAGCGCGTCATCGGGTCCACCGGAATCCGGCGCAGGAACTTCAGCTTGCGGCCCGTGGCATCGTTCTGCACAGCCACACCATCCACGAGCACCTGCAGGTCGGCCGGATAGCCCTCGCTGCCTACCGTAATCGCGAGCGCGCCAATCTGCTGCGCGTCGGCTGCGTCCTTGTACTTGTCGATCGCCGTACGCATCTCGCGAAGCGCGCGCCGAAGTTCGGCTTCGCGTTGCCGTGTCGCGGTGACGCGGGCGAGGGGCATGACGGCGGACGCCAGCAACATCACGATGGCGGACACCACCAGCAGCTCGATGAACGTGTACCCGCGCTGCCCACGCTCGGTCATGGTTGTACGCTGATCGTCACCGGCCTGAACTGCAACCCCATCGGCGTGCCGCCAGGACCCGTACCCGTACCGCTGATCGACAACGTTGCTGTTCCAGCCGCCACTGCGTCGAAGAGCACGGCGCCGAGGAGCCCCGTGCCCGTTGCGCCAGTCGCGTCGGCTGCGCGCGCGATCGTGATGTCGACCCGGCCAGGCGCCACCTGCTGCGTGAACGCCGCACTTGCGCCGCCGGAGCGCATGAAGCTTCCCTCATTCACCGCGCGCACGCGCAACAGTGCCGGGTCGTACGTCAGGGTCAGCGTCACCATCGACAGGCGCGAGACGTTCGTGATGGAGACCGGCACCGTGTACGGACCGGCGCCGACGCGGAACGTCGTACCCGGCGGCGTCAAAATCACCTGCGCCGATCCGAGACCTGGCGAGGCCGGAGCCACCAGTGGCTCGCCGGTTGCCGACGGCGGCCCTGCGGCCTGTGGCGGATCGGCGACCGGAGCCGGCGGCAATGGCTGCGGCGTGGGTGTCGGCACAAGCACCGTTCCCGGCACCGGTGTCGAACCAGGGGGCGCGCTGAGCGTCGTGCCAGGCGGGGGTAGCGGCTGACCAGTCGGCGTGGCACCTGGGGCGAACGCGGGCGACCGCGGCGCCGAGGCATTCGGCGTACCGGTGCCCGGCGCCACCGGCGCGGCCGGCTGCTGCGTTGGCGCACCGATGAGCGGCGGTGGGCCGTTGAGACCAAGATTCCCCTGCGACCCGATGTAGATCGGCCGCAAATCGGCTTCGGTGATTTCCGGCGCCCGCAGGATGTGCGGGGTCAGCAGCATCACGATGTCGGTCTGCCCCACGGTCTGGTCGTTGTTCGAGAACAGCTGTTTGAGAATCGGCACGCGGATGGCGCCGGGAAAGCCATTGAGCGACTTGCGCTCGTCCTCGCGCAGCAAGCCAGCAAGCAGGTTCGACTCTCCGTCGCGCAGGCGCAGGCGGGTCCCGACCTTGCGCGAACCGAACGACGGGTAGTTGGTGCCGGCAACGTTCACGTCCGAACCACGCGAACTGCTCTCGACGTTCAGGTCGAGCAGGATGTCGCCGTCCAGCGTTACGCGCACTGGTGTGATGTCGATGTTGATGCCGACCGGTTTCAACTGAAACGAGTTCAGCGGATTGACGCCGACACCGCCCGTGGCAATCGGTGTGTAGCTGGTCGATACGATCGGGATCTCATCGCCGAGGTTCAATGTGAGCTTGTTCCCCTCGGCTCCGCGCAGCTGCGGCTTGGCCACCAGCTTGGTCTGGGTGTCACTTTCCAGCGCGCGCACAATCGCGGTCGGAACGGCCAGGTAGAAGTCGGACGTGGTGAAGCCGCGCGACAGGGTATTCAAGTTGAACGGCGGCGGTGACGCCACGCCGGACGGCCCGGTCGATCGGCCGCTCGTGGTGGACGTGGTTCCCGTCGCACCGGTGCCGGTGCCGGTCGCGGTGGCGGTGGTGGCGCCGGGCGACACCTCGGGCGACAGCACGCCGCCGAGCGCGTACTCGGAGAGGTTCAGCCCGTATTGCTTGGCGCGGATGCGGTTCACTTCGAGGATCTCGACATCGAACATGATCTCGGCGCGAGCCTTGTCGTTCTGCTGAATCACCTTCTCGATGATCTGCACCACCGCCGCGGTGCCGCGCACGGTGATGGTGTTCGCCGTCTTGTTGAACTGAATCGCCGGTTGCACCGCCATGCTGGGTAGACGGATGAGGGAACTGAGCAACTGCGTCAGTTCCGTCACGTCCGCGTGCGAGACGTAGAACGTCTGCACCACCTGCTCGTCGTACTGCGCGTGCTTCTGCGCGTTGTCCGGGAAGACGAGAACCGACCGATCGCTGGTCACCTTGTACGACAGCTGGTTCACTGACATGATCTGCTGCAGCGCCTGCTCCAGCGTCACGCCGTCCAGCTGCACCGACGCCGCGGTCTGCGGCACCTGCGGGTCGTAGGCGATGTTGATGCCGCTGGCGTTGCCGAGCGCATCGAGGATGTCGCGAATGTTCGCGTTCCGAAAGCTGAGGCGCAACGGCTCGCGCGACGCCGGGTTCAGCAGCGGTTCCGCCGAGGCCGCCCGGGCACGTTCGCGTAACTGCTCGATGGCCGGCCGCGGCCGCGCCGCTTCAATCCGCTGACGGATAGCCTGGTCGAGAGCAATGACCTTCGCCGCCGCCTGCCGGTTGGCGGCGTCATACTCCGACGCGAGTTGATACTCGCCGCGTGCGGCCTCGAGCTGGTCCTGTTCCTCGTAGGACTTGGCCCTGTCGAAGTGGGCGCGAGACGCCGCCAGCTGCGCGCGTTCGAGCGCGATCTTGTAATTCGGATTGTCCGGAGCGGCCTGCGATGCCGTGCGGTAGTAGGCCACCGCCTGATCGAGATCGCCAGACTTGATGGCGGCCTCCCCCTGGCGGAACGCCTTTCCGGCCGCGCATCCCGCCGCCATCGCCACGATGGCGAGCAGGAGACCCAGGCGTGTCACTCGTGTCCTCACAGCTCCCCCGAATCGATCATCATCTCGAATCTTTCAGCGCGAGTCAGCGCCATGCTTTGCACCCTGAACGCCATCGTTCGACCCGCTAGCTTCCTGACAGCCGTATCGTCTGGCGCCCGCGCCCGTCGAGGTAGACCATCTCCACCGATTCGACACCGATTCGCACGATGCGATACCGGCCCTCGATGATATCGCCTTCACGGCCCTGATAAATCCCGCGTCCGTCGCTGAGGATGGCGATCTTCTGCGCATGTTCCGGTGCCTCGACCAGTCCGATGAACCGCATCGTGATCGGCGCAAGCGGCGGTGGCGGCGGCGGCCCTGACGGCACGGCCACCACCATCGGCGCGGCGACCACGGCCGGCGGCGGCGGCGGCGCCTTTGGCTTGAAGCGGAACAGGTTCCGCTCTGGCTGCGGCCCCGGCCGCGGGTCCTGCAATGCCTGGAGATGCACGTCCGGCGCGGTGACCGATGTGGCCGTCCGTCCGCCGGGCGTCGTGCGAGCCGTCGCGCGCGCCGCACGGGTGGCCACCGATGCCGGACTGAGCCAGCGGTAGCCGGCCACGGCCACGAAGACCGTCAATAATGCGATCAGCGCGAACAGGCGACGGCGTTCAGGAGGCATGCGGTACCGGGCGGTAGTACGTCGACAGGTCAATCGTCAGGCGAAGCGCCTCGTCGCCCTGACTCTCGTCGAGCACGACGTCGTCGATGATGACGAACTCCGGAGCCACTTCGAGCGCGTAGACGAACTGCCGCAGATTCTCGTAGTCGCCCTGCAGCACCATGCGAATCGTCATACGCTCGAGATTGGCGTCGCGCCCAACCTGCTCGACAGTTGTGGTGCGCGCCTCGTAGCGCACGCCGGTGCGCCGCGCCAGCGCCGGCAGGCTGGCGTAGGTCATGCGGCGTGCCGCGGTCATGTCGGGCGGCAGTACCTTCTGGTAGAACGCCGCCAGTTCCTCGTCGGCGCGCGCCTTCCCTTTCACCAGCGCGTCGGCCTGCGCCATCTCCTGCTCGGCGGCCTCGAGCGTGCGGGCCGCGGTCGCGGCGCGGTCGGCGGCGCCGGTCGACTTCACCTCCAGCGGACGCACGACCAGGACGTAGGCCAGCACGTTGGCGATGAGCGCGAGCGACAGCAGGATGGTCAGGGTGCGGTTCTCCGCCAGCACGCGGCGCATCAGCGGCGTCATCGGCGACCTCCGGCCACGTCGGGCGCCGGCGGCGCCGCGGTTTGCGGCTGATAGACCATTTCGAGCGACGACTCGATCTGGCCCGACTCGGTCACCTGCTCCTGCCGCGAATGCAATTCGGCGAACGCCCGGGTCTGATCGAGGTTCTCCATGAACCGGTTCACGTCGTCGACCCCGCGTGCCAGCACGCTCACCGTGAGCACGATGCGCCGGTCCTTGTCGACCGATGGGTGCACGGCAGTGATCCGGACATCGTCGGGCAGCGTGTGCTCGAAGCGGTTGAAGAGCTCGGTCCAGGAGAACGTGCGCCGCTCGATCAGGTCGTTGGCCTGACGGGCGTCGACCGACACCGAGTCGACCTGCGCCACGTCGACGCTGGCACGCAGCGTCTGCGCCGACCGGCGCAGTTCCGCCGCGCGGGCTTCGTCGTCCCGCGCGCGCGTGACGAGTTCGGTGTTGCTGTTGGAATAGCGGAGTACCTGTGCGACGTTGAAGCCCGTCGCGAGCACCACGACCGCCGCTGCGACACCGAGCCACAGGCGGACGGCCCTCGTGTTGTAGAAGGGCCGGGTCGAGAGATTGTTCTGAATCACGCGGCCTCCCGGGATCGAAGCAGCACGCCGACGAGCGGCGTCAGCGTATCGAGCAGCGTGCCACTCGCCACGATGCGGTCCGTCAGGCTCGCCGCTTTCGTCGGATCGATGACGTCGACCGTTGTGGACAGGCGCTCGGCCAGCGAGCGGCGCAGCGCTTCCGCCTCTCCCGAGGCCGCAGCTCCGCACAACAGCGCGCAGGTGAAGCCAGCGCCCTGCAGGCGATCTTCGTAGTACATCGCGGTCTGGTGCACAACGTCGGCGAGCGTCCCCTCGCCATCGGCACTGTGACTGCGAAAGAAGACGAGTTGCGAACCGCGGAGAATGGCAATCGACTCCCAGCCCGGCGCCAGGTTCACGAGCAGCCAGTCGCCGGCAGGTACCGCCGAGGCCGCTATCGCCGTGTTGACGACGTTGAACGTCGAGATGTCGACGATCCCCGCATGCGCACCGGCGGCGCGACACAGGTCCTCATACTCCGCGATGACGTCGCGGCGGGCCAACGTGACGATGAAGTCCTGGCCATCGTCGGCGCGCATCCCGGCCACGTAGCCGACCTGGGCATCCTCAATCGCGAACGGCGCGCTCTTCTTTACCTGCCAGCGAATGACCTGCTCGAGGTCCTGGGCTCGCGTCGGCACCTGCTGCAGTTTCACCAGCGACACCTTGGCCACCGGGTCGGCCAGGACCAGACCGATGCGCTTCGGACGGCCCAGCCGCTCGAGCACACGGTCGACCGCCGCCGCCGCCACCGCCCGGTCTTTCACGTTGACGGCGTTCAGCGCCGGCACAACCGCCTGGTCCGGCAGTAGTTCGGTGGCGTGCGCCGCCACCATCGGGCGCCCGTCCCGGTCCTCGACCAGCGCACCCGAGACGCGGCTGCCGAGAATTTCGACGGCGGCCAACGGCGCTGCCGCATCCTGCAGGGAGAAAGAAAAGCCGCTCATTCGACGAATGTCACCTTGTTGATTTCGCGCAATGTCGTCTGCCCCTCCATCACGCGCTCCACCGCCGACTCGCGCAGGAACCGCATCCCTTCCTCCCGCGCCGCCTTCTTGATCTCCGACGTCGGGCGCTTCTCGAGAATCAGTTCACGGATCCGGTCAGTCAGGTCGAGCAGTTCACAGATCGCAAACCGTCCCTTGTAACCAGTGCCATTGCACTCGATGCAGCCGACCCCCTCGTAGAAAGTGTGGGTGTGCTCGAGTTCCGGGTCCAGGCGCGACTCGAGCAGCAACTCGCGTGTCACCGTCGCAGGGCGCTTGCAGTGCACGCAGATGGTCCGCACCAGCCGCTGCGCCAGCACGCAGTTGAGCGCGGAGACGAACTGATACGCCTCGACGCCCATGTTTAGGAAGCGACCGAGCACGTCGAAGACGTTGTTGGCGTGAACGGTGGTGAACACCAGGTGGCCGGTGAGCGCCGAGTTGATGGCGATCTGCGCCGTCTCGTTGTCGCGGATCTCGCCGACCATAATCTTGTCCGGGTCGTGACGCAGAATCGAGCGCAGTCCGCGCGCGAACGTCAGCCCCTTCTTCTCGTTGATCGGGATCTGCGTGATCCCGTGCAGCTGGTATTCGACCGGGTCCTCGATCGTGATGATCTTGTCCTCGATCGACTTGATCTCCGATAGCGCCGCGTAGAGCGTCGTCGTCTTGCCGCTGCCGGTCGGGCCGGTCACCAGCACCATGCCGTAGGGTTCGGCGATGTACTTCCTGAAACGCTTCAGTTCCGACGCGGGAAACCCGAGGATGTCGAGCCGCAGCTCGGTGAACTGCTCGCTGATCGACTCCTTGTCGAGGATGCGGATGACCGCGTCCTCGCCGTGGACGCTCGGCATCACCGAGACGCGGAAGTCGATGGTCTTACCAGGCATCCGGAGCTTGAAGCGGCCATCCTGCGGCACCCGCTTTTCGGCGATGTCCAGTTCGGCCATGACCTTGATGCGCGAAAGGATCGGGCCGTGGAACTGCTTGGCGATCGGCCGCATCGCCGGCTGCAGCACGCCGTCGATGCGGTACTTCACATAAACCGCGTCGTCCTGCGTCTCGATGTGGATGTCGCTGGCGCGCCGCTGAATCGCCGTGTAGATCGTCGAGTCGATGAGGCGAATCACCGGGCTGATGTCGCTGGTCAGACGCTCGACCGTGAGCGCGTCTTCCCCGCCGTCATCATCCTTCAGTAACTGCAGCTGGAAGCTTTCTGTCGCATCCTCCAGCACGCGCTGGGAGCTTTCGCTCTTCTTCAGGATCCCTTCGATGGCCGAGCGCGGACCGACGGCCACCTTGATCGGCGTCGACAACAGCACGCCAAGCTCGTCGATCATCGGCAGGTCGGTCGGGTCCGACACCACAATGCACAGCGAGCGCCCGTCTCGGCGGTACGGGACGAACCCATAGCGCAGCATGAGGTCGGCCGGAATCGAGCGGAACAGTTCCTGGTCGATCCGGAATGTGTCCATGTCGACGAACTCGAGCCGGTAGCGCTCGGCCAAACGGCGGGCGCGGTCAAGTTCGGCAACCTGCTCGTCTGGCCCGAACTCGGGGCCATCAGCATCGGCGTGCAGTGAAGGTGTGTGGACGTCAGCCATGCGTAGGTAGCACTTCAGACTCGCGGGCGACCGGCCTAGCCGGTCAGCACCGAACTGAGCTGGAACAGCGGCATGTACAGCGCCAGGAGGAGCCCGGCAATGACAATGCCCATGATGACCAGGAGCACGGGTTCCACCAACGTGATGAACCGCTCCATGCTGGTCGAGATCTCTTCGTCGTAGAAGTCGGCTACGGTGTTGAGCATGTCCTGAAGAGCGCCGGTCGACTCGCCCACCTCGGCCATCTTCACCGCCACTTCCGGAAACACGTGCCTCGCTTCGAGTGCCGATGAGAACGACACGCCCTCACGTACGCGCGCGCTCACCACCACCAGCTCCTGCGCGATGAACTGGTTTCCCACCGACGTCGCGGCAATGTCCAGGGCGTGCACCAGCGGCAGACCGCCGCCGAGCAGCGTCGCCAGCGTGCGTGCCATCTGCGACGTGGCGAACTTTGCGGCAATCTCACCGACAAACGGCACGCCGAGCACAAGGCGATCGAAGCGCGCTCTCTGGCCGGGCTGTCGAATCCATCCCAGGAACAGCACCACCGCCGCCACGGTGCCGACCAGGATCAGCAGGTACTGCCCGCGGATGAAGTCGGAGATCCCGACGATGACTCTGGTGACCAGCGGCAGTTCCGCGCCGAACGAGGCGTAGAAGTCGGAGAACGACGGCACCACCTTGAGCACGATGATGGCCACGAGCACGAGAGCCAGCGAGCTCAGGATGAGCGGATAGACGAGAGCGGAGACCGTCTTCCGCTTCACCGCCTCGAGCACCTTGGTGTATTCCACGAAACGGCGCAGCACGGCGTCGAGGTTGCCGCTGCGCTCGCCCGCTACCAGGGAAGCCGTGTAGATGCTCGGAAACAGACTGCCGTGTACGGCGAACGCCTCAGACAGCGCCGAACCGCCGCGCACCCTCCCGTGCACATCGTCGAGCACGGTGCGAAACAACGGGCTGGTGACGCGGCTCTTGAGCAGTTCGAGCGACTGCACCAGCGGCATGCCCGCGCGCAGCAAGGTGGCGAGTTCCTGATTGAAGACCAGGAACTCACGCGTGGCGATCGATGACCGGCGAGGCAGCTGGAACGGCAACCCGCCGATGACGCCCTTCGGTTTGAGGGCGAGGACGAACAAGCCCTTGTCCTCGAATTCGTGGCGCAGGCGTGATTCGGATTCGGCGACGTAGACGCCTTCGACGATCTCACCCGAACTGGACGCCAGCCGGCAGTGGAACTCCACCGGTCAGGCACCCTCGCCGAAACCGCAAGCGCTTGCAGGCGTGGACATTAGCAGTTGAGAGAGTATATCAACTCAGCCCCGCTTCAGCCGACCTAGCGGCCCAGCAGCGCGCGGACGCGGGCGACGTAGTCGAGCGTCTCCGGATAAGGCGGAATGCCTGCAAACCGCTCGACGGTCCCTTCGCCGGCGTTATAGGCAGCAAGCGCCAGGGTGAGCGGGAAGCGATCGAGCAGTGTCTTCAGGTGTGTGACGCCGGCCCGGATGTTGGCGGACGGATCGTAGAGGTTGGAGATGCCGTAGCGGCGACCGGTGGCCGGCATGACCTGCATCAATCCGAGCGCGCCCTTCGGCGAGCGGGCCCGCGGTTGATAGCCGGACTCGACCTGGATGACCGCCCGCACGATTGCGGCATCCACGCCCTTCTCGGCCGCGAGCCGCCTGATGATGGGGTCGTAGGCCGCGTGCACGGTGAGCGCGGCGGACGGTGCCGGCAGTGCGAACGATTGAGGCACCGGCACGTCGGCCAGCGGTTCCGGGTAGGGCACCTCGTCAGGACCGATGGTGGAGACGAGCGCCGAGTCCACTACCATCTCGCCGCCGCCCCGGAGCGTGAAGACCATCGACACGCCGTCCACCCGATGCTCGCGAACGGACATCGTCCTTCCGGTTGAGAACGTCACCAGCTCCGCCGAGGCGGGCAGCGCCCCGACCACCACACACGTCCACGCCGCCGCCACGAGGGCGACGCCGCTCGAGACGGGTAGTGGTGCCGGGAATCGCATGTGCGTTGCTACCTCGGATCGATGAAGGCGTGGAAGACGCGAACGCCGAGTTCGCGCGGGTCCTTGCGGGTGCCGTTCGTCACCACCTGGGGAACGAACGTCTTGTCGACCGCGATCTGCAGTTCGGCCAGTTCGCCCTCGCCCATCAGGCTTGCCGGAAGCTTCAGCCGGTTCAGCGTGCTCGCCGCGTCTGGCTGCACCGTGAACGTCTGGACAGCCTGACCGCCGAGGCTCAGCGTCACCACTTGCTCACCGTGCAGTTCCTTGCCCGGGCTGTCGAACTCGAAGTAGAACCACGCGTCCTTCTTCGGGTTCTTGAACGCCAGCGTGGCCTGCTGCTTCGTCCACTGCCACTCGAGGCTCGGATCGGCGGGCGCTGCTTCAGCCGGATGCCAGCCGTCCTTGAAGACCGTGAAGAGGTTGTCGGTCTGCGGGAGCAACTGCATCTTCGACACCTTGTAGGCGTGCTGCCCGGCGTCTTCACCCGTCAGGACGACACGCTTGCCGTCTTTCAGCGAGTGCAAGCCGAGCTCCACCGTCGCGTCGCCCACGTAGGGGAAGACGGGAACGAAGATTGTTCGGGTGTACTCGACGGTTTCGCCGGGCTTCCACTGCGACGTCGGAGTCGGCGGGTTGTGGTCATCGTTCCACATCTGCTCTTCGTCGGTATCGACAACGTGCACAAAGACCCGGTAGTCCTCCGTGAACCTCGCGTCGGGAGCGACCTCGAACCGGTAGGTGATCTGCAGGGGACTGCCTGCGGGGGAGCGCTCATGGCTGAGCGTCACCGTCGGCGTGGCCTGGGCAGGACCGACAACCTCTTCCCCACCACCGCACGCCACGAGGCCCGCAGTGGCGAGTGCCAGGAGAGCCGCTAACAAAGGAAGGCGAAGACGTTCTCGAATCATGATGCTCCGGGGTCGTTCAGGGTCAGACACGATCCGTCGAATGCTAGCGGATCCTCGCCCGGCGGCGCAAACGAGCCGGACCGTGTGCTACAGTTCCGCGCGAGGACACAGACGTGGCACAGGACGCGCTCGGACTGGTAGAAACGAAAGGGCTTATCGGTGCAATCGAGGCTGCCGATGCCATGGTCAAGACGGCGAATGTGTCGCTCGTCGCCAAGGAATACATCGGTGCGGCCTACGTCACCGTCATGGTGCGTGGCGACGTCGGGGCCGTGAAGGCCGCCACTGATGCCGGAGCCGCCGCTGCACGCCGGGTCGGCGAACTGGTGGCGGTGCACGTCATCCCCCGCCCGCACGCCGAGGTGGAACGCATCCTCCCCAAGGGCGCATAGCGGACGATGGCAGACGCCGCCGTCAGCCCACAGACCGACCGCGACCTCGCGTCCATCGCCGAGGCACGCGCGCTCGCCCGCCGGGCCAAGCAGGCCTGGCTGGAACTCGCCGAGTTCTCGCAGGAGAAGATCGACGCCATCGTGACGGCGGTCGCCGACGCGGCCACGGCGCAGGCCGAGGTGTTCGCCCGCCTTGCGGTCGACGAGACCGGCTTTGGCGTCTACGAAGACAAGATTCAGAAGAACCTCTTTGCCTCCAGGACGGTCTACGAATTCATCAAGCCGATGAAGACAGTCGGCGTGGTGGCTCGCCATGAAGCACAACGTGTCGTGGAGATTGCTGAGCCCTTCGGTGTGGTGGCGGCGATCGTTCCGTCGACGAACCCCACCTCGACCGCCATATACAAGGTGCTCATCGCGCTCAAGGCGCGCTGCACCATCGTCATCAGCCCTCACCCGTCCGCGGTGAAGTGCATCACCCGGGTGGCCGAGGTGCTGGACGAGGCGGCGCAACGGGCGGGCGCGCCGGCTGGCGCCATCAACTGGATGACGACCGTCTCCCTCGAAGGAACGCAGGAGCTGATGAAACAGCGCGACGTGGCCGTCATCCTGGCCACGGGCGGCATGGGTCTGGTCCGCGCCGCGTACAGCGCAGGCAAGCCGGCCTACGGCGTCGGGCCCGGCAACGCGCCGGCCTACATCGAGCGGACCGCGGATATTCGCAAGGCTGTTCGGGACATCATCACCGGCAAGACGTTCGACAACGGCCTGCTCTGCTCCTCCGAGAACTCGGTGGTCGTCGACGCGCCGATCGCTGGCGAGGTCAAGCGCGAGTTCCAGGCGCAGGGCTGCCACTTCCTCAGCAGGGCCGAGACCGTCCTGGTGGGCAAAGTGCTCGTCACCCCGCAGCGCCTGCCGAACCCGGCGCTGGTGGGAAAGTCGGCCAAGGCGATTGCCGATGCCTGCGGCGTGACCGTGCCGGACGCGACGAAAGTGCTCATCGCCGAACTCGACGGGGTCGGCCGCGACTTCCCGCTCTCGCTCGAGAAGCTCTGCCCCGTTCTCTCGTTCTATGTCGTGCGCGACTGGCAGGAAGGGTGCGAGCGCTGCAAGCAGATCCTCCGCTATGGCGGCATGGGACACACCATGGGGATCCACTCGCAGAACGAGGCGATCATCCTCGAATTCGGCTTGAAGAAACCGGCGTTCCGCATTGCCGTGAACACGCCGACCACGTTCGGCTCCACCGGGATCTCGTCCGGGCTGGCGCCGGCCATGACGCTCGGGTGCGGCGGCTACGGCGGCAACATCACGTCCGACAACATTTCCCCGCGGCACCTCCTGAACATCAAGCGGATCGCCTACGAGACGAGCCCGGCCCCCGTAAGGCGGGTCGAATCCGCGGCTCTCCCGGCCTCCTCAGCTCTGCCGAAGGCCCCGACGCCGCCGCGTCCGCCCGGCGGCGTGCGTCCCGGACCGCCAGGCTCAGCGCCTGGCGCTCGACGCTGTCACGGTCCTTGAGATCGAAGCGCACGCCGGTGATGGTGGTGGCGCCTGTCGTGACCACGGCCGAAATGACGTCCCCGGTCCTGGGCAGCGCGTCGATGCGCACCTGCACCTGGTTGCGCGCCACGTAGCCGCGCAGCG
>JBKJMH010000143.1:0-14245 GCA_046596625.1 Vicinamibacterales bacterium
CGATGTCCACCCACATCGCCGACGTGCTGAAGGCCGATCGGCCGCCGAGGCCAGCCGCTCGCGTCACGTCGACGAAGGTGCCCTTGCCAGTGTTGCGGAACAAGCGGCTCTGCCCGATGCAGGTGATGAAGAGATCCGGAAAGCCGTCGTTGTCGAAGTCGCCCACGGCCACGCCCATGCCGTACATCTCGAAGTCGAGGCCGGCCGCTTTCGTCACGTCGGTGAACGTGCCGTTACGGTTGTTGTGGTACAGGGCGAGCGTCGAGCGCTGACGCCGGTGCCCCGGCCAGTCCATGCCGTTCACCAGCAGGATGTCCTGCCAGCCGTCGGCATCGTAGTCGAGGAAGGCGCAGCCGGAGCCGAGGGTTTCAGGAAGGAACTTGCCACCGTAGGCGCCGTTGTTGTGGCGGAAGTTCAGCCCCGCGCTCTTCGTGACGTCGACAAAGCGGAAGCCGGGGCCGGGACCCGAACCGGGGCCAGTTTGGGCGGCGAGCAGGTCGCCGAGCGTCACCGTGGCCGCGGCGCCAAGCGCCGACTGACGAAGGAACTCGCGGCGTGTCACAGCGGGTTGATGAGACCGTTCTGCATGGCGTACATCACGAGTTCCGCGGTCTTGTGCACGCCGAGCGCGTTCATGATGTGGGCGCGGTGCACGGCGACGGTGTTCGCGCTGAGCCCGAGCCGCGTCGCAATCTCCTTGTTCGAGAGGCCATCGCAAATGAGCTGCAGCACCTCGACTTCGCGCGGCGTCAGTCGCGTGCGTTCCGCACCGGGCGCGTGCGTGCGCTTGATGGCCGGGTCGACCACCAGTTCGCCGGCATCCACCTGCTTGATAGCCGAGGCGAGGTCGAGGTCGAGCGCGCTCTTCAGCACGTAGCCGCGCGCGCCCGCCGCAAGTGCCTGGCGCACCAGCGTCTCCTCGGAATGCATGCTCAGCATGAGGATGCGCGCGTCGGGCCGTGTCTCGCGAATGGTGCGGATGGCCGCCAGCCCGCCCATGCCCGGCATGGCCGAGTCCATGACAATGACGCGTGGATCGAGTTCGGCGACGCGCTGGACGGCCTCTTCGCCGGTGCTCGCCTCACCGACCACGGCCAGCGCCGGATCGTCTTCGAGCAGGCGGCGGAAACCGCGTCGCACCAGTGCGTGATCGTCGACCAGCAGCACAGTGATGGGTGTGTTCGTCATGCAGGAGCCTGCGAGCGCAGTGGCACGCGCAGGTGCACGAGTGTACCGCCACCGGGGCCGGGAGCAAGCCCCAGCGTGCCGCCCACCAGCCCCGCCCGTTCGCGCATCGTCACCAGACCGAGCCCCTGCCGCGGGCGTGGACCGCCGAGCCCCGCGCCATGATCTTCGATCTGCAGGTCGATCTCGCCGCCGGTGTCGCGCAGGCGGACCCAGGCCTCCTGGACGCCGGCATGCCTGGCCACGTTGGTCAGCGCTTCCTGCAGCACCCGGTAGACATGAATGGCGGTGGTGTCGTCGACGCGCGGAAACGCAGGGTCGCGCTCGTAGTGCACGGTGAGTCCGAGCTGTTTCTCGACGGTGGTCATGTACCAGTCGACCGTGCTGCCGAGGCCCAGCTCCTCGAGAATCGAGGGGTGCAGCGACTGCGAGAGGCCGCGCACGTTGTCGAGTGCGTCCTGCGCTACCTCGGCGATCTCGCGCAGGTCGCCCCTGAGCGGCGACCCCTCGGGTGCCTGACGGCCGGCGCGCCCGAGCATGGAGCCGATGGCGGTGAGGACCTGGCCGAACTCGTCGTGCAGTTCGCGCGCGATCTCGCGGAGCGTGGTTTCACGCGCGTCGATAAGCTGCTGGGTCAGTTCGCGCCGCTGGTCGGACAGCGCCGCCAGTTGCTGGAACAGGCGCTGGTTCGACCGGATCAGGAAGACGCTGGTGGCCGCGATGGCGGCAAGCGACGCAATCAGGAACCAGCGCACCTGCCGCTGCACCGTGGCGTAGATCTCCTGCACCTGTCGCGCGGTCTCGGCCTCGCTCTCGTTGTTCAGCACGAGGAAGCGCGCCACCGTGGTGCTGATGGCCGCCTGCCGCGGCTGCAGCGAGAGGCGCACCTGGCTGCGTGCTTCCCCCTCGTTCCCCTGCGCTGCCAGCTCGAACATGCGCGACGCCGCGTCCCAGAACTGCGTGATCGACGTGGCCAGGTAGCGCGACTGCTCGGGTGTCCGGCGCGAGACCGCCACCGTCTCCTGCTGCGTCAGCGCAGCGTCGAGGTCGGTGCGGATCCGGTCGAACTGCGACGACCACGCGGCCACCTGGTAGGCCTCGTCGGGATCGAGCATGTCTCGCATGGCCAGCGCGAGCTGGTTGAGATCGCCCTGGATGCGCAGCAGTTGCAGGGAGTCGCGACGGTTGCGATCGGTCAGGTCGGTCTGCAACTGGCGCAGCCCGGTGATCTGGCGCGAGATGTACACCGAGTACACCAGCACCACGGCCAGCGTGACGACGAGACCAAGCAGCAAGGTGGCCGTGGGGGCACGGCTGGTGACACGCGAAGCCATCAGGGCAGACGGCGCTCAGCTTACATCAGGGCGGCTCGTGTCAGGCGCACCTGAAGGTGCGCGGCTACGAGACGCGGCTACGACATCGGCGAGACGTAGCTGCCGACCTTCAGGTCGGCCGTCGCCAGGCGCACCTGAAGGTGCGCGGCTACGAGGCGCGGCTACGACCGAGCTACGGGATCGTGATGTCGCGGACGTAATACGGAACGGCCGTCACCCCGAGCAGCACCTGCGACCCATCGAACAGCGGCGCCAGTGTCGGACCGGTGGCATTGAAGGACAACTGCCTCACCCGATCGGCCGCGTTGGCGCTGCGCACGACGTCGGTCGCCTGATCGATGTGATACGTGCGCTGGAACTCGGGACGACGTCCCGAACGGACCACGGTGTCCGCGTGGCTTTTCGTGGTGGCTCCGCGCGTGTAGGCCACTCGCAGTTCGACCCGCTCCCCGGTCGTCGCCACGAACGTCCAGGCCTCGCGCACGTCGGCCGGCGTCTCGGCCTCGCCGCTCGTCGTGCGTTCGAGGGTGGCCGTCGCCGCCGTGAGGTAGACGCCGTAGGCGCCAGCGCCTTCGGGCGAGACGCCGCTGATGATGAGCGTGTTGGCCTGGCCCGTCTGCGCGTTACGCGCCGGAGCACCCAGCACCATGTAGCGCGACGTGCCGGTGCGCAGCGGCTTTCCCTGCGGGTCGAGCACGACCTGCCGTTCCATCATGGTCACGTTCAGGTTCGCGCCAGGTGTAGCCGGACTCGTGGACGGCGCCGACACCCATCCAGCCGGCAGCATCCGCTGCAGGACGTCGGGGTTCACCCTGAACGCCAGGATGATGCGCTGCTCACTGCTCCACTCCGTCACGCCCTGGGCCGAGGCGGAGGCCGGGATACGAGCGGCCAGCGCGGCGAGCAGCAACGGAACGACAGCGTATCGGGTCACGGCGCGCATGCTATCAGGAACGCCGGGCCACCGCGTCGGCCAGTTGCTCGAAGTCGGCCAGTTCGTTGTAGACCTGCGCCGAGACCCGCAGGTGGACACGGCCCCGCCAGGCATGCACCTTCACCTCGATATGCTCATCGAGCAGCAACCGGTCGCGCAGCACGGAGGCATCGGCGGCGGTGCTCCCGGCGTGATCTGGCGCCTTCACCGTCACCATGGCTCCGAGCAGTTCGCGCGGCGTGTCGAGCGGAGTGCCCCAGCGCCTGGCGAGCAGGTTCGCGCCGGTCCACGCCAGTTCGTGCATGTAGGCGTGCATGGCGGGCAAGCCCCCGAGCGCCTCGATGAACGCAAATGCCGCCGGTGCGGCGAGGTGCGCCGACGGGTCGCGCGTGCCGACGAGGTCGAACTCGGTGGTGTAGCCCTGATCGAGCCCCCACGAGATGATGGGGGCGTGCGTCATCGCCTGCCGTTCCGGTGACGTCCACAGGAAGCCGCTGCTGCGCGGCACGAGCGCCCACTTGTGCAGGTTTGCCGTGTACCAATCGCATTCGAGCGACGGCACGTCGAGGGCGATCGACCCTGGCGCGTGCGCGCCGTCAGCGAGCACCGCGACGCCCAGACGACGCAACCGCGCCGCGATGGCCGCCAGCGGCAGCAGCAGCGCCGAGTCGGCCGTGATGTGATCGACGACCGCTAGCCTGGTGCGCGGACCGACCGCTCGCTCGAACGCGTCCGCCAGTGTGTCAGCGCGAAAGGGCGGTGCGAGCACCACCGTGCGCACGACCGCGCCTCGTTCACGTGCGGCATACACCGCGGCGTTCGTCACGCCGCCGTAGCCGAGATCGCTGACCAGCAACTCGTCGCCGGGTTCGAACGGGAACGAGCGCAGCACGGCATTGGCGCCGGTGGTGGCGTTGTCGACAAAGACCACGTCGTTGCCGTCGGCGTGCACGAAGGCGCCCACGGCATCCGCGGCCACGCGCATGCGCGGCCGGCCGCCGCCGGGATAGCCCGATGAAATAGCGGCGAGCTCGCG
Organism: Vicinamibacterales bacterium; assembly: GCA_046596625.1. GTDB lineage: Bacteria > Acidobacteriota > Vicinamibacteria > Vicinamibacterales > CAVVIG01 > CAVVIG01. Next base: position 4,490 of record JBKJMH010000143.1, read on the forward strand.
CAGCAGAAATCGGCTGGGCTGACGCTCGACTTCGTCCTGAATGGCGCGCTGCGCCTCGAGGACGCGACGAGGTGTCGCGCCGACCGTGCCGTGATTGAGATAGGTGATGGCGGGATCGAGCAGCCACTCGCCCCGGAGTTCGCGACCGAAGGTCATCGCGCCATGTTAGCGCGGCAGGGAGGCGAGCGACGCTACGTGAAGGTCGAGCCGTCGTGGGCGCCGACCTGAATGACGATGTCGAGATTATTCCGCTCGTTGGCGCGGCCGTACTCGACGCTCTTCGCCAGCGTCCTCATGATGTGCACGCCCAGTCCGCCGATGCGGCGCTCCTCGATCGGCAGGTCGAAGCGTGGCAGCGGCGCATCGAGCGGGTTGTACGCCACGCCGTCATCGTCGATGTGAATGGCCAGCAGCCCGCCGTCCAGCGCCAGCGCGACATTGATCTCGTGTTCGCGGGTGTCCTCGTAGCCGTGGACGATGACGTTGATCACCGCCTCGTCGAGTACCAGCCGGACGTTGAACATGTCGTCTTCCGAGATGCCGTGCAGCTGGCAGAATCCCTCGAGAAGGGTGAACATGCGGGCAATTTCACTGCGCTGATTGCGCAGCGTGAAGTGCAGTGCGGACGGACTCATGCGCTGGGATCACCCTGGCGTGTGCCCGCACCGTGCGGAACACAACCGCAGGAATCTTCCGCTGTGGCACTCCGGGTGTCAACACTGCGCCTGGCGCCCCCTCGCCCGGCAGGCACCACCACTCCTCCTGCCGCACCGCCGACGACCATGTCGCCAGCTCGAGCCGATGTGGTTCAATGGAGTGTTCGACCACTGATGCCTGCCAGCACCACTCCCCTTCGGCTTGCGTTCCTCGGGTGCGGGTTCATCACCCGCGTCCACAGCGAACACCTGCGGGCGCTGCGCCCGCTCATTCGGCCAAGCTTCGCCAGCCGCGACCTGACAAAAGCCGAGGACTACCGGCGGCGGTTCGGCGGCGACCGCGCGTTCGCCAGCTACGAGGCGGCCATCACCGATCCGGCGATCGACGCGGTGGTGGTGGCGGTGCCGCCGGCGTATCACCGCGAGCTGACCCTGCGCGCCCTCGAAGCCGGCAAGCACGTGCTGGTCGAGAAGCCGGCCTTTCCGACCATGGCCGACTTCGAAACCGTGCGCGCGGCGCAGCAGCGCACCGGCCGCGTCATCGTGGTCGGCGAGAACGACCACTACAAGCCGCTGGCGGTCACGCTGCGGCGCCTGCTGGCCGACGACGCCATCGGCGAGATGGTGTTCCTGCAGTTGACGACCGTTGCCCACCGGTTGAAAAGGGCTGACGACTGGCGCAACGACGAGTCGATGGCCGGCGGCGACGCCTTCTTCGAGGAAGGGATCCACTGGCTGCATCTCGCCGGTAGCCTCGGCCCGACCATCACGTCGATCCACGGCTACCGCCCGTTGGTCTCACGCAGCGGACCGGACCGGCGCGCCAAGAGCATGATGGTGGCCTTCACCTACGACAACGCCGCGGTCGGCACCCTTTACTACTCGCGCGAGATTCCGTCGCTGTTCCACGGCCTGCGCCTGTCGAAGATCATGGGGCGCCAGGGTGCGATTGCATTCGAATCCAACGGTCTGTTCGTGTTCGTCCACGGCAAGCGGCGGTCGTTCGAGGTCCCGGGCCTGCTGCGCGACCTCCGCGGCTACCAGGCCATGTACCGCGACTTCGCCACCGCCATCGCCACCGGCCGCCCGCCCGAGATGAGCCTCGAGCGCGCCATCGACGACCAGCGGCTCATGGATCGGATCTATGCCAGCCTCGGGTAAGGCGCGTTCGCCCCGCTTCGACAACTACGACGTCATCATCATCGGCAGCGGCGCGGGGGGTGGCACCATGGCACGCGCCCTCGCCGACACTGGTGCGCGTATCCTGCTCCTCGAACGCGGCGACTTCGTGCCGTCCGAACCCGAGAACTGGGATCCGGAGCAGGTCTGGAAGTTCCTGCGCTACCGCACCAGCGACCGCTGGCTCGACGAGACCGGGGCGGCGTTCCAGCCGTACACGCACTACAACGTCGGCGGCAACACGAAGTTCTGGGGCAGCGTCCTCTACCGCCTGCGTCGCGGCGACTTCGGCGACGTGCAGCACGCGGAGGGCGTCTCGCCGGCGTGGCCGATCACCTACGACACGCTCGAGCCGTACTACGAGCGGGCCGAGCAGATGTACCAGGTGCACGGCGAGGCCGGGCACGACCCGACCGAAGGCGCGCGTGGGCCGTATCCGCAGGCGCCGATTCCGCACGCCGCCGGGATGTCAGTGCTCGTCGAGCGCATGCGCGGGATGGGACTGCACCCGTCGCCGCTGCCGCTGGGGCTGATCGATCCCGGCAACGAGGGTGGCTGCGTGCTGTGCAACACCTGCAACTCGTTCCCCTGCCGTCTCGGGAAGAAGAGCGACGCCGAGATGTGCGCCGTGCGGCCAGCGACCGCGTTCGACAACGTCGAACTGCTGACGAACGCCTACGCACGACGCCTGCTCACCGACGCCAGCGGACGCCGCGTCGAGGCGGTGGAGGTGGAGCATGCCGGCGAGGTGAAGACGCTGCGCGCCCCGCTCATCGTCGCGTCATGTGGTGCCGTGCACTCGGCGGCGCTGCTGCTGCGATCGGCGAACGATGCGCACCCGAACGGACTGGCGAACTCGTCGGACCTGGTGGGTCGCCGCTACATGGCGCACCTCGCCACGATGATGCAGGGGTTCCATCCACTGCGGGTGAACCACGACGTCTTCCAGAAGACCGTCGCCATCAACGACTTCTACTTTGCCGGACCGGACACGCCGTTTCCGCTCGGCCAGATTCAGTCGCAGGGGCGGACGCACGGTGTGATGGCGCAAATCGTCGTGCCGTGGGTTCCGCTGTGGGCTTACACGGCGTGGGTGGCACGGGGCGTCGACTGGCTGGTGATGTCGGAAGACCTGCCGAGCCCGGACAACCGGGTGACGGTGGAACGCGACGGGCGCATCCGGCTGGCGTACGCGCCGAACAACGAGCGGGCCCATGACGAACTGGTGCGCCGCTTCACCCGGGTACTGCGCGACCTCGGCTACTGGAAGGTGATGGCCTATTCGCACCGGACGCGGAACACCACGCACCAGTGCGGCACGCTGGTCTTCGGCGACGACCCCAAGACGTCGGTGCTCGATCCGTTCTGCCGCACGCACGATATCGACAACCTCTTCGTCGTCGATGCATCATTCTTCCCGTCGTCGGCCGCGGTGAACCCGGGGCTGACGATCGTGGCGCAGGCGCTGCGGGTGGCGGACCATCTGCGCGCCGAACACTTTCGCTGACGGCGCGACGACAGCCTTCGGGCTTCGGGCTCCGGGGCCTGTCGACATCGGGCCAGAAGCCGACGCGGCCTGAAAGCCTGCAGTCCAGAGCCCAGAGCCAGTTCAATTGCAGGCCATTCGAGGTATCCAGTGAAAGCACGTTCTTTGAGTCACATCGGCATCACCGTCTCCGACTTCAATACGGCGGTGAAGTTCTACGCCGATGTGTTCGGCTGTCCGCTGGTGGGGGTCTCGGACGCGCCGCCCGACCGCGTGCGGAGCTTCTTCGGCGTCGACGGCCCGGCACCAGCCTGCAAGATCGGCTGGGTGCGCACCCCAGGCGGCGGCATCCTCGAGATTTTCGCGTTCGAGCCGAAGCTGCCGCGCGAGACGACGATTCCGTGGAATCGGACCGGCATCACGCACTACTCGTTCAACGTGCGCAATTGCCAGAAGTGGTACGACTACCTGCAGAGCAAGGGAGTCGAGTGCCTGTCGAAGCCGGAGCAGTCGCCGCGCGGCCACTGGTTCTTCTTCGCGAAGGACATGGACGGCAACCTGATCGAGATGATCGATCTGAAGGGGATGCACTGGATCCTGCAGTGGGGAGGCGCGCTCGGCGGCCTGCTGTTCCGGCGAGGGCGGTATAAGCAGTATTACGAATAGTCGGGAAGGTCAGGAAGGTCGGGAAGGGCAGGAGGGGCAGGAGGGTCGGGACGGGCAGGACAGACGCGACGGCGACCTTCCAGACCTTCCAGGCCCTCCCGACCTCCCCCTCACCTCCGCAACGTGAAACCGGTGAGCATGCTGACGCGCATGCCCTCCTTCGAGGGGACCACGGCGAAGTTCATCGGGATGTTCAGGACACCCGCCCGGAACGTGACCCCCGCGGCTATCGCCAGCGCCACGCCGGCCGGCGAGATATTCGGACCGATGCCGAACTCCGCGCCGTCGCGTGTGCGCAGGCCCACCAGCCAGTTCAGGCTGGGCAGCAGCAACCCCTGGTCGAGCCCACCCGCCAGCAGCAGCCACTCGTTCAGCACCGACGGCCCGCCTTCCTTGCTGTAGAACTGTTTCTCGAACTGCCACCCGAACTGCGAGATCCCGTTCTTCACCTCGATGTCTTCGTCTCGAAGCTTGTCAACGATTCCGTCGTTGAGGAAGGTGAACCCGAACCGTGGCCCAGCGAGGCTGACGGTTTTGGCGAGGGGCGGCGCCACCTGGGTGTTCGACGAGGTGAGGGGTTGCGCACAGAGCGGCGCGGCGGCGAGAGACAGCAGGCACGTGAGATACAGGAACTTCATATCGACCTCCTGCCTTCACGGTAGGACGCCGAGGGGCGGCGCGTCCTTCGAGCGGCGCTGAAAAAGCCTGAAGGCGTTCAGGCGGCGCGCATCGACAGGCGACCGAGCGCCGATGCCCAGCGCGGCGAACTGTCGACGCGCAGCAGCGGTTCGAGCGGCAGCAGCCACAGTGCGCTGCCGTCGCCGGCTGACGCCAGCGCGTCGTCCAGGATCCGGCCGGCCTCGTCCGGCCTTCCGTCGAGCGCGGCGACGATCGCGCGCGCCATGGCGAGTTCGGGCACCGCAAGACGCGCCGCCGCAGGCGCGGCGAGCAGTGCGCCGCGGTCCGCCACCGTCGCGCCGCGGAGGGCGGCGGAGGCGGCGTGCGCTGAGGGATGCAGCGGCACGCGGGCAATAGTTTCGTCGAACGCGGCCAGCGCGCTGTCCCGATCGCCCTGCCGCAATCGCACGGCGCCGACGGCGTACCACGTGTTGGCGCAGCACTCGCGGGCGTACAGCTGTCCGCCCTGCTCACCGGCCAGTTCGCGCGCGAAGTCGGCCAGCGCACCGGCCTCGTCACCGCGCGCCAGCAGGATGAGGCCGCGCAGCCAGGAGAGGGCGACACCGCCGAACCGCGCACGGTCCGCGTGGTTCGCCTCGGCGGCCAGTCCCGCCGTCAGTTCGCGCTCGGCGTCATCGAACGCCTGACGAGCCACGTGCACCGTGGCCGCCAGCCAGTGCGCCAGTGGGAACCCTGGAAGCAGGGCCAGGGTGCGCCGCGCTTCGCGCAGCCGTTCCTCGCCCCAGCTCACGTAGCCCAGGCGCAGATGATGACGCCAGTTGTCGGGTTCGAGCACGACAGCCATGCGTGAGGCCGCCAGCGCATCGGCGCGGTGACCCGTGCGGTCGAGCACGAAGCCGAGTGTGGCCCAGGCTTCGCCGTAGCGAGGGTCGAGGCGGCACGCCTCTCGTGCGTGATCGGCCGCCAGCGCCAGCGCCGCCGTGTCCGGCGCCAACTCGGACCGCGTCATCTCGAACTGCATCACCCCGGCGTTGGCGAGGCCGACATGGGCCGACGCCTGGTCGGGCACCTGCTGCAGGACGCGTTCGAACACCTGACGCGCGTGCACGATCTGCGAGCGCTCCAGTGTCTCGAGCGATGCACGCCCCTCGATCCAGGCGCGGTGCGGCGCCAGCAGAGCATCGAGCGCTTCGAGCGGTTCACGCCGTTCGGCGCGGCGCACCTCGGCGGTAAACCGGTAGCCTCGCCTGGCCTGGGTCTCGATGTAGGCGGCACCATCGGGCTGGCCCAGCATCCGCCGCAGCGACGAGATGGCCTGCTCGAGGCTGTTGTCCGTCACCGCGATGCCCTGCCACGCGGCGTCGATGAGCGCATCCTTCGACAGCACCTGGCCGGCGTGCGTCGCGAACAGGACCAGCAGCTCGAACTGGCGCGCTGTCAGGGCGACCGGAGCGCCGTCGCGGGTCAGCCGGCGCGACGCGACATCGAGCTGGTAGGCTCCGAACAGCAGCAGGTCGGCAGGCACGTCGTGGATCATACAGGCGGCAGGAGGGAGCTGATGCGTAACGAGGTGGGCGCCGAGCCATGCGTGGCGTTGGGAACCCAGGGCGGACCGGTCGAGGCCTATCCCGGGTGCGAGGTTGGCGCTGCCCGAGGCCACGCGCCGCGGTGACGCCTCGTTCCAGGAGGTAAGCCGCGGACCTTTTCAGGTCCGCCATGGCAGGGCCGACCTGAAGGTCGGCAGCTACAGACCAGTCACCGCCTTGCCGTCGATGATGTCGTAGATGCGGCGCACCGCCGCCAGCGACGGCGTCACCCCTTGCCCGTACGCGGCGGAGAACGCGCTCAGATCGAGCCGCTTCAGCGCCTCGTCTGGCGACACGCCCTGCTGCTTCGCCGCAGACACCTGGCGCCACTCCTCGCGCAGGTAGCCCTGCATGCTGGTGATGGCTGTGTCCACCGCCGGCCGCCCCTGGAGGTGGTCGCCGTGCCCTGGCAGCACCAGTTCGATGTCGAGCGCCTTCAAGGCGTCGAGCGTGGCGGGATGGTCGTTCGGGAACGCGTCGCCCTGCCAGCCGACGGTGGCCTTGAACAGCATGTCGCCGGTGGCCGCCGCCTTCTCGGACGGCACATAGACGATGAGGTCGCCGGCCGTGTGGGCGCGACCGATCCACATGATGCGGAACTCCTTGCTGCCCGACCAGACCGACATGGTGCCGGACACGGTCAGGCCCGGCGCCTGCAGCGGGAAGTTGCCGCTGTAGACCGCCAGCGACGCCTCGGCGGCCGCCAGCTGCTGCTGCAGGGCGGCCTTCTTCGTCGCGTCGGTTTCAGCCGCCACCTGCGTCTTCAGGGCGGCGATGCGGCCGGGCATCGGGTCGGTGAAGTTCCTGAAGGTCACCCCCTGGCGCGCCTCCGGGCCGAGCAGCATCTTCCGCGTGAAGTCGCTGCCAATCACCTGCACGCTGGACGGCAGTGCCGCGTTGCCATAGGCGTGATCGATGTGGAAGTGGGTGTCGACGAGGTACCTCACCGGCTTGTCGGTGATGGACGTCACCCCTGCCAGCAGCGACCGCGCCGACGCCGGTGAGCCTTCGGAGTCGGTGACCAGCACGTCGGTGTCGTTCACAAAGACCCAGCTCGTGGAGTTGATGCCGGGGGTGCCAGGGGCGTCCGCGCGGTAGATGGTGTCCGTGATCTTCGTCATCCGGTGACGCACCGTCGCGCCCTGCGCCGACGCCGGCTGGCCGGGCACGAACCACACCACCATGCCGCCGCCCGCAATCAGCGCGGCGAGCACGCCCAGGCGCACGCGCCCCTTGTCTGCCTTCATCGTCATATCACTCCTCCTGTGAGGCCGACACGGTAGCACGGGCGCGAAGCGGCTGCCCGTCCAGGAACGACGGTCGCTCGCACCCGAGCGCCGTTCCCGATGGTCCACGTATCATGGGGCGCGTGCCCCTCCCCCGACTTTGCCGCGTGCCGGCCGCGTTCCTCGCCACAGTGATGGCCGCAGCGCTTGCGGCGGTCCTGTCCAACCGCCTCGCCGCCGCTGGTGTGGCCTTCACCTACACCGACATCACGGCTCGCGCGGGTGTTGCCTTCATCCACGAGAACGGCGCGGCCGGCTCGTTCTGGTATCCCGAGCTGTTCGGTGGTGGTGTGGCGGTGCTGGACGTCGACGGCGACGCGGCGCCGGACCTGCTCTTCGTGAACGGACGCTCGTGGAAGCCCGGCACGACCAGGCCCGCGCATGCGGTGTACCGCAACAATCGCAACGGCACGTTCTCGGACATCACCCGAGGTAGCGGGTTCGACACGCTCGACGCCTACGCGCTCGGCGCAACCGTCGGCGACTTCGACAACGATGGCCGCGACGATGTGTTCGTGACGACGACCGGTGGTGGTCGTCTGCTGCGCAATGCCGGCGCGAACCGCTTCACCGACGTCACTGCACGGGCGGGCATCCGCAACACGACCTTCGCAGTGAGTGCGGCGTGGCTCGACTTCGACAAGGACGGCCGGCTCGACCTGTTCGTCGGGAACTACGTGCAGTGGTCGCCGGAGGCGGAGGCCGGCGTGCGCTGCACCCAGGGCGGCGTCCGCGGCTACTGCGGGCCGGATGCCTACAAGCCAGTGGCGCCAAAGCTCTATCGCAACCTGGGCGATGGCCGCTTCGACGATGTATCGGTGCGGGCAGGCCTCGGCGATCCGAGCGACAAGGTGATGGGCGTCGCCGTGCTCGACTACAACGGCGACGGCTGGCCGGATCTGTTCGTCGGCAGCGACAGGGTGCCGGCGAAGCTTTATCGCAACGACGGCAAGGGACGCTTCGTCGATGACGCCGTGCGGGCGGGCGTCGCCCTCAGCGAGAACGGCGTGGCGCGCGCGAACATGGGAGCGGACGCCGCCGACTACGACCGGTCCGGCCGCCCCCACATCGTCGTCGGCAACTTCGTGAACGAGATGATCGGGCTTTATCACAACGAGAACGGCACGTTGTTTCGCGACGTGGCGCCGCGCTCCGAGGTGGGGCGTGCCAGCCTGCTGGCTGTCACCTGGGCGACGTTCTTCTTCGATGCCGACCTCGATGGCTGGCTCGACATCTTCGCCGCCAACGGCGGCACCGACGAGTCGCAGGGACGCGATGCACGCGCGCGGATCAGCCAGGCGCCGCTGCTGCTGCGCAACCGCGGCACCGGCACCTTCGAGAACGTCACGGCCACACTCGGCCCCGGCTTCACGAAGCCGGTGATGGGGCGCGGCGGCGCGTACGTCGACATCGATGCCGACGGCGATCTGGACCTGGTGATGACCACACTCGATGGGCCGGCGGTGCTGCTGCGGAACGACGGTGCCAACGCCAACCGGTGGCTGCGCGTCCGGGTCTCGGGCAGCACCTCGAACCGCAGCGGCATCGGTGCGGTGGTGCGTGTGACCAGCGCCTCCGGCACGCAGACGCAGGTCGTGCGCAGCGGTTCCAGCTACGCGTCGCAGAGCGAACTGGTGCTGACGTTCGGGCTGGGCAGCGATGCACAAGTGGCGAAGGTCGAAGTCACCTGGCCGTCCGGCAAGACGAAGATGCTTTCGGCAGTCGCCGCGAACCAGGTGCTGTCCGTCGTCGAGCCGTAGGGCGGAAAATCAGTACGTAGCTGCCGACCTTCAGGTCGGCTTGTCACGGGCGCACCTGAAGGTGCGCGGCTACAGAGAGCAGTACGTAGCTGCCGACCTTCAGGTCGGCCTTACCCGACGCCGCCCTACCGCGCCGCGCGCGCCTGGCGCGCGAGTTCCTCTTCGACCAGGCGCTTGAAGAACTGGAACGGCGGCAGGAACGATGGCGGCTCCGGTGCCAGGCGTCCGTTCACCAGCAGGCTGCCGGCCGCGGGGATGTCGTAGCGGCGCGTTTCCTCGAGTGCCAGACCGAGCCGCTCGCGCGTCTGCTCGCCGTCGAGGCAGGCGTCGAACGCCGGCCGGTTGAGGCCCACCTCGGTCGCCACGCTCTTGAAGCGGGCGGCATCGAGCGCGCCGGCCGTACCCAGCAGCGTGTCGTGGAACGGCCAGAATTTCCCCTGCAGGTTTGCGCACGCCGCGGCTTCCGCCGCCTGGATGGACGCGGGCTCGTTCGCCGGG
>JBKJMH010000330.1:0-7767 GCA_046596625.1 Vicinamibacterales bacterium
TGCTCCACCACGCCGCTCACACCGTTGATGCGCGCGATGTCGCCGATGCGCACCTGGTCTTCGAGAATGAGGAAGAAGCCGGAGATGACGTCGCGCACGAGGTTCTGGGCGCCGAAGCCAATGGCGAGTCCGGCGATGCCGGCGCCGGTGAGAATCGGCAGGACGTCGATCGACAGTTCGCGCAGCAGCATCAGCACCGAGACGAACCACACGGTCACGGTGACGAGGCTCGTCAGGATGCCGCCGAGGGTGCTGGCGCGGCGCTGCCATTCCAGGTCGGCCTGCGTGTGACGATGAGAGAGTCGCTGCTGCAGGTGCTCGATGGCCAGGTTCGCCGCACGAATGACGATGGCGGCGCCGGCGACGATGAGGACGAGATTCACGCCGTGCGTGAGCAGCCACCGGCCGAGCGACGTCGGATCCCACGTCTGTTCAGTGATGCCGAACCGGGCGAGCGCGAACGTGACGCTGCCGAAGGCCGCCACGCCGAAGGCCAGCAGGCGCAAGGCTCGCATCAGCCCCAGGGCGCGTGCCTGCAGCGCCGTGCGGCTCTCGGGCGACACCACGTCCATCGTGTCGAGGGCGCGGTGGACAACCGCGTGTGCAACCGCCACGACCAGCGCCGCCGCCGCGAAGGCCGCAACGATGGCGAGCAGCGTGAGGACGTACTCCGGCATCACAGCGTCTGGATCTTGAGGTAGTTCGCGTCGGTCCGCGACAGATCGGAATTGATGCTGACCAGCACCACGCTGTCGCCCGGCGACACCAGCTTGCGCCGCACCAGTTGCTGGCCGATGAGGAGCCCGGCGGCACTCACGTTCTCGGCGATCTCGGTGCAGAGCGGCGTGACGCCGAAGAACGGCGCCAGCCGCCGCGCCGTATCCGGGCTTTCAGTCGTGGCAAAGATCGGCACGTGCGGCCGGAGCGCAGACAGCCGGCGTGCGGTGCCGCCACCACGCGTGACGGCCACGATCGCCCGCGCATTGGCGCGTTCGGCCAGCGTCACGGCCGCCTCGCAGATGGCCTGCGCATGGTCCCCATCGGCCACCATCCCGCGCGGCGCGGGATGGTGCGGCATCAGCGTCGATTCGGCCTCGCGGATGATGGCGTCCAGTGTCTGCACCACACGCGCCGGATGCGCGCCTGACGCCGTCTCGCCCGAGAGCATGATTGCGTCGACGCCGTCCTCCACTGCATTGGCCGCGTCGCTGACCTCCGCCCGGGTCGGGCGCGCTTCGATGGTCATCGACTCGAGCACCTGCGTCGCCAGAATCACCGGAATCTTGCGGGCACGGGCGAGGCGGGTAATCGTCTTCTGCGCCAGCGGCACGCGCTGCAGCGGCATCTCGAGCCCGAGATCGCCGCGCGCAATCATCACCATGTCGCAGCACTCGAGGATCTCGTCGAGGTTATCCAGCGCTTGCGGCCGCTCGATCTTGGCGATCAACGGCACGTCGCCGTCGTTCTCGCGCACGATCTGGCGGGCCCGCCGCATGTCGTCGGCGCTCTGGACGAAGCTGAGCGCCACGAGGTCGACGCCGAGCGACAGGCCGAATTGCAGATCGTCCACGTCCTTCAGCGTGATCGCGGAAGTGGGCAGCGCCACGCCAGGGGCATTGATCCCCTTGTGCTCGCCGAGCATGCCGCCCTCGATGACGGTCGTCCGGATCGTCGAGCCGTCCGAGTCGATCACCTGCAGTTCGATGGAGCCGTCGGACAGCAGCAGGTGGTCGCCAGGCTGCACGCCGCGTGCGAGCCCAGCGAACGACGTCGAGATGATCCCCGCACGTCCGAGTTCTTCGCCGGTGACGATCTGCAGCGTGTCGCCCGACTCGAGGCGAATGGGCTGGCCACCCTCGAGCAAGCCGGTGCGGATCTTCGGCCCGCCCAGATCCTGCAGGATGGCCACCTCCCGACGGGCGCGCTCGGCCGCCGCTCGCACGCGGGCAAACGTTGCGGCATGCGACTCATGCGTACCGTGCGAGAAATTGAGCCGGACGATGTCGGTTCCGGCGGCGATGAGGGCGTCGAGCAGGTCGTCGGTGTCGGACGCCGGACCGACGGTCGCAATGATCTTCGTCTGGCGCATGTAGAATTTCTTCATTATGGGCCAGATCGTTCCCGACCTCGTTGAACGCTACCTGAGCGGACTCAATCACGGGCGCGATGCCGTGCTCGATGCGATCGCCGACAGCGGCGACACGGCGCATCTGCCACTGGTCGACGCAGAAGTGGGCGCACTGCTCCGTGTGCTGGCGATGTCGGTCGGCGCCACACGCATCCTCGAGATTGGGACCTGCATCGGCTACTCGGGCATCTGGCTCGCGGGAGCGCTGCCAAAGGGCGGCATGCTCATCACGATGGAGAAGGACGCCGGGCGCGCCGCCCTCGCCAAGGGGAACTTCGAACGAGCCGGCCTGAGCGACCGCGTCAGCGTCATAGTTGGCGATGCCACTCTCAAGATCGTGAAGGTGTCCGGTCCGTTCGACCTCATCTTCCAGGACGGACACAAGCCGCTCTACAACACGCTGCTCGAGCCGCTGGTGGCACTCCTGCGTCCAGGCGGCTTGCTGGTCACCGACAACGTCCTGTGGGATGGTGAGGTGGTGCCAGGCTTCACGACGTCGCCGACGAACAACGCCGAGGACACGCGGGCCATCATCGAATACAACGAACGGCTCGCCTCGCATCCGCAGCTCCTGACCTCCTTCGTGCCGCTCAGGGACGGTGTGGCGATCTCGGTGAAGAAGAAGTGATGGGCGATGGGCGTGAGGATGCCGCATGACGATTGAGCGCTGGTTGCAGGCAGCCCTCGAGGACGCTGAACGACGCGGGCTTCCGGCCTTGAAACCTCTGCTCGAGGGGTTGGCACAATCGACGCGCGCGCTACGGACGGCGCAGCCGGTCGGAGAGGCGGATGGCGCTGCTCAGCATTGACACGGCCGCACGCCTGTTACGCGCCCGCGAGGTCAGCTCCACCGAACTGGTGGCCGACTGCCTCAGACGCATCGCAGCGGACAATGCGCGGCTGAATGCGTTCATCCTCGTGCTGGACGATGAGGCCCGCGCGTCGGCACGGCGGTGCGACGTCGAACTGGCCAACGGCATCGACCGTGGCCCGCTCCACGGCGTGCCAATCTCGATAAAGGACCTGTTCGACGTCAAAGGCACCGTGACGACCGCCGGTTCGCGCGTGCGCGACGGGCTCGTCGCTGGGGAAGACGCCGAGGTCGTGGTCCAGCTGCGACGGGCGGGCGCGGTGATCATCGGCAAGACCAACCTGCACGAGTTCGCGCTCGGCACCACCAATGAGGACTCGGCGTTCGGTGCCGCTCACCATCCGCTGGATGACACCCGCTCCCCCGGCGGCTCGAGCGGCGGTTCGGCAATCAGCGTCGCCACGGGCATGGCGCTCGGCAGCGTTGGCAGCGACACCGGCGGGTCCATCCGCATCCCTGCCGCTGCCTGCGGGATCGTCGGGCTGAAGCCCGGCTACGACGAGCTGCCCACCCGCGGCGCGGTACCGCTGTCGCGCACCCTCGATCATGTCGGTCCGCTCGCAGCCACGGTCACTGACGCCTGGCACCTCATTCACGCACTGCGTGGGAAGGCCGCGCTGACGCCGATGCCCGCCACCGCCGTCAGCGAACTCCGCCTGGCGGTGCCGCGGCGCTACTTCTGCGATCTGCTGGACGATGATGTGCGGCGAGCGTTCGATGCGGCGGTCGATGCGCTTCGCCAGCAGGGAGCCACGACCGTTGACGTCGATATCGCCGACGCCGCGCTCATCGCACCGGCCTACCTGCACATCGTGCTTGGCGATGCGGCCGCGTATCACGCCGCTACGCTGGACGCGATGCCGGAGAAGTACACGCCGAACGTGCGCATGCGACTCGAAATGGCGCGCTACGTCCTCGCGGAAGACTATGTCCGTGCTCTGGACGCCAGACGGCTGCTCAGGCGTCAGGTAGAGGCCGGGCTTCACGGGCACCACGCGCTGCTGCTGCCGACTCTGCCAATCGTGGCGCCGCCGATCGGCGCCGCCACGGTCCCGGTCGGCTCGACGCAGGAGCCGGTGCGTAATGTGATGCTGCGGCTGACGCAGTTGTTCAACCTCACCGGTCATCCGGCGATCACCGTGCCGTGCGGCACCTCGCCGTCAGGCCTGCCGTGTGGCCTTCAGCTCGCGGGTCTGCTCGGCCAGACCGACGGGTTGCTCAGCACGGCAAGAGGCGTAGAGATGGCGTTGGGGCGATAGCCCGACGGGTTGTCGGCCTCAGCCGACGGGCTCAGGCGCCGCCGGATTACCCGGCAGCCCAGGCTGCTGAGGAATGGTCGGTGGCGGAATCGTGCCGATGTCCGGCGGCAGTGGGTCAATCACATCCGGGGTACGAGGATCGATTGGCTTCGGAGATTGTTCCTGCATGGCCTTTCACGGGTGCAAGGAACGCACCGTTCAGACCTTCAGCCCAACAGCCCGCATCAATTCCAGCGCGTTGCTGCGCTCGACCACGCCGTCGCGCATCGTGTAGTCGAACACCATCCGGCCCTGCTCGATACGGTCCTCGAAGTGGACGTTCTTCGCGAGCGGTTCCAGGCTTATGGCCAGCGCCGTCAGGGCGAGGTCGTGGGTCGTCACGAGTCCGATGGCACCGGCGTCGAGCAGCGCACGCACCACCGCGTCCGCGCCGATACGGCGGTCGTGTGAATTCGTCCCGTGGAGAATCTCGTCGAGCAGGAAGAGCACGGGCGCCTTCCCCTCGGTGAGCGCCACGATGTCGCGAATGCGCAGGATCTCGGCGTAGAAGCGCGAGTGGCCTTCCTGCAGCGAGTCCTCGACGCGGATCGTGGCTCCGATCGCCATCGGCGACAGCGCCAGTCGCTCCGCCCGAACCGGCGCGCCCGCCAGTGCCAGCACCGTGTTCGCGCCAACGGCGCGCAGCAGCGTGCTCTTGCCGGACATGTTCGACCCGCTGATGACGAGCACTCTCGGGGCACGCCCTCCGAGCGACACGCTGTTCGCCACAGCCGAGCCGTCCGGCAGCAGCGGGTGCGCGAGGGCGGTCGCCGAGAAGTGCGGCTCTTCAGGTTCGATCGACGGAAACGGATCGCGCGGGTGCTCGAACGCGTAGGTGGCCAGCGACGCGAGCGCCTCGAATTCGCCGACCGCAGTAATCCAGGCAGCCAGCGACGCGCGATGCGCCGCATGCCAGCGGTCGATGGCGACGGCGGCCTGGCTGCGCACGAGGAGCAAGAGGCCGAACGGCCTGACGAACTCGTTGCGCAGCGCGTCACGCGCAGCAATGTAGCGACGCAGCTGCGCGATGCGGGCTGACGGCCGGATCACCGACGCCGCATCGAGGCGGCCGTGGAGCGCGGTGAGCTTCGGGCTGGTGAACGCGTCCTGCTCGAGCCTGGAGAGCAGCGCCTCGAAGAGCGAGAGGTCGTCGGCCGCCGAATCGACCCGTCGCATCACCTGCCACACCCGCGCGCGGTGCGCCAGGGCCACGCCCCCGGGAACAATCAGCCAGAGGCCCACGGTGGCGCTCGACACCCAGCCAGCCGTCATTGCCGCCACGAGAAGGGCGGTGACCGCCGCACAGGCCGCAAAGAGCCGCGCCTGCGTCGGGCCGAGCCCAACCGGCGTCGCGGCAGCCCACGACGTCAGCACTCCGGTGCGCGAAACGTGCGCCTCGGCCGCGAGG
Source organism: Vicinamibacterales bacterium (assembly GCA_046596625.1). Classification (GTDB taxonomy): domain Bacteria; phylum Acidobacteriota; class Vicinamibacteria; order Vicinamibacterales; family CAVVIG01; genus CAVVIG01. Next base: position 5,706 of record JBKJMH010000330.1, read on the forward strand.
ACGTTCAGGGTCTCGCGAAAGTCGATCCGCTCGCGCAACTCAGCGACCGCCGCCTGCCTTGCCAGCACCTCCTCGGCACCAGCGGGCACGCGCAGCCAGTCGGCCAGCGAGTCTTCGCCGGCTTCGGTGCGGGCGGTGTCGATCAACTGGAACAGCGAGCCTCGACCGAACACATCGAGGTCGCGCGCGTAGAGGTGTTCGCCGAGGAAGCGGGCACCGTCAGGCCCGGTACCGGGCCACGTGCCGTCCAGCCGCGACAGTCCACGCTCGTAGTAGCGGCGAGCCCGCAGCAGCCGCTCGTTGCTGTTCAACACGCGCGCGTGGGCAACCAGCAGCGCCAGGAACGACAACGCGGGCAGCAGCAGCCACGCCGGGCTGAGCCACGCGCGGATGAAGGCCGCCCACGCCACGGCGGCGCCGGCCACGAAGAGGGCCAGGCGCAGGTTCGAGATGCGCTGATGCCGGCGTTCGCCGGCCGCGAGGCGAACGTCGAGGCGCGCGATGCGCTCGGTGTATGCCGCTCGGGGCTCGGAACGGGTCACGCGTCCGGCCTAGCGGGCTCTCGCGACCAGTTCGCGTGCGAGCGCCACGTAGTCGGCCACTGCCGCGTGCTGCTCGTCGATGGCGATGAACTCGTCGGAGGTGTGCGCGACGTGAATGGAGCCCGGACCGAAGAGCAGCGGCTTCCCCCACTTGCGCAGGAACGGCACGTCGGTGGTGTATGGGAACACGGCCGCGTCGAACCCATCCACCGTGGCCATCTTCACCGGCGGCACTTCGAGGATCGGCTCGATCATGACCCGTGGTTCGAAGCGGAGCAGGATGTCCATCACGAGTGAGGCATCGCTGACCGTGCGGAACATCAGTTCGGCCTGCGCCATCGGCGACACGACGTTCGGGGCGACGCCGCCCGAGATAAGTCCGACGCAGTAGTGCGTCTTGCCGAGCAGTGCGTCGACGGGCCAGTCGACCCGCCGCAGCTCCATGAGGACGTCGATCAGCTTGTCGATGGCCGACTCGCCGAGTTCAGGGAAGGACGAGTGCGCGGCGCGTCCCGTGGCCTTCAATACCACGCGCTGGATCCCGCGCGTTGCCAGGCCGAGGCGCCGGTCGGTCGGCTCGCCGTTGATCAGATATCGGCAGCCGGCGGCGCGCGGGTCGAGGTTCGCGCGCTTGGCGCCTTCGCTGCCGCGCTCTTCGCTCACGACGAACAACAGGCCCACCCGCGTCTCGCCCTCGTTCCGCAGGACATCGGCGGCTGCCACCTGCGCCGCCAGGATCCCCTTGGCGTCGCACGAGCCGCGGCCATAAATGCGCCCGTTCTCGACCCGGCTCGGGAAGAACGGCGGCACGCAGTCGAAGTGGGTGGAGAAGACGACCGCGGGCTGCTCGCCGGTCGGCGTGGCGAACACGTTGAAACGGTGATCATCGACCTGCTGCTCGTCGACGATGAAGCCGAGTTCCTGAAGACGGCGAGACAGGAACGCCGCCGCGGCCCCTTCGCGTCCGGTCGTGGAGTCGATATCGACCAGCGCGCGCGTCAGCCCGACGAGATCGAACGTGCCGTCCATCACAGGTTCCACGTGCCGGTCTCCTTCGTGTCGTCGCTCGCCGGTTGCATGGACTACTGGGCGTAGACCGGCGCGAGGAGCTGCAGCTCTTTCAGCACGCGCAGGATCTTCTCCTTCGAGCTGTCCGACGGCGGACACATCGGCAGGCGGTAGACCTCCTCGAGCAGGCCCATCATCGCCATGGCCGACTTCACCGGCACCGGGTTGGCCTCGACGAAGTTGACCTGCATCAACGGCAGCATGCGGTTGTGCACCGCGCGCGCCGCGGCGAAGTCGCCGCGTGCCGCTGCCGTCACAATCGCCACCATCTCGGCCGGAATCTCGTTCGAAGCCACCGAGATGACGCCGCGGCCACCGATGGCCATCAACGGCAGCGTGAGCGCATCGTCACCCGAGAGGACGATGAAGTCCTCGGGCAGCAGTTGGCAGATCTCGACCATCTGGCTGATGTTGCCGGATGCTTCCTTCACCCCGATGATGTTCGGCAGTGT
>JBKJMH010000348.1:0-4830 GCA_046596625.1 Vicinamibacterales bacterium
CGCAGTGTAACAGCACATCAGCGCTCTGTTCTTCACCAGTGGCTTGATTGGTGAGCGATGGTTGCCGGGAAGCCGGTTCCTCCAATGGTGCGGCATCGTCGGCGGGCGTGCGCGGCACTTTGCGAATCGATGGACCTCGTCGGCCTTCCTTGGCACCTTCACCTTCCTCACGGCCCTCGGGGCATTCCTCTTCTCGTTGGCCGTCTCGTACACGCCGGTCGGAAAGAGGATCGACCACCTCGCGGCGACGTTTCTCAGCGGAAGCGACTAGCAGCGTACCCCCGGTATTGCCAGCGTCACGGGGCGGTGGCAGACTCAACCGACGAAGCGTCGCATCACGATGTGTCTGTAGCGTCGCGCGGAGGAGAATTCATGACTGGAAGGATGCTTCGGGTCGCGGCCGTGTCGGTCGTGGCGCTCACGACCGGGGCGTTGCTCGCGCGGCCGTCGGGTCAGTCGGCTGCGCCCGCAACGGCAGACAGAAGCGGCGACTGGGTCTACTACGGCGGCGACGCGAAGAACTGGCGCTACAAGCCGTTCGACCAGATCAACGCCCAGAACTTCAGCAGCCTTCAGGTCGCCTGGCGGTTCAGGACCGACAACCTCGGACCGAACCTCGACTTTCGCCTTGGCGCCACCGCGATCGAAGCCAACGGCGTCGTCTACGTGAACGGCGGCGGCATGCGCCGCTCGGTGGCGGCCGTCGATGCCGCCAACGGCACGCTGCTCTGGGTCCATACCGAAGATGAGGGGCACCGCGCCGAGTTCGCGCCGCGCATCACCTCGGGTCGCGGCGTCTCCTATTGGACCGACGGCAAGGAGGAACGGATCATCTACGTCACCACCGGCTACCGGATGAAGGCGCTGAACGCGAAGACCGGCCAACTCATTTCGGGCTTTGGCGACGCCGGCGTTGTCGACCTGAAGAAAGACTTCGACCAGAACCTGAGCCGCTTTGCCAGAAACGGCGAAGATGCGCTGACCATGGCGGACATCGGGCTCCATGCGTCGCCGGTGATTGGCAAGGACACGATTGTCGTCGGGGCGGCCGGCCGGGAAGGCACGACACCGTACCGGCTGGACGAAGTGAAGGGTTACATCCGCGCGTTCGACGTGCGGACCGGCAAACGGCTGTGGACGTTCCACACGGTGCCGATGAAGGGCGAGTTCGGGTACGACACCTGGCAGAACGGGTCCAGCGAGAAGACCGGCCACGTCGGGGTGTGGACGCAGATGGCGATCGACGAAGAACTCGGCATGGTCTACCTGCCGGTCGAGACACCCACCAACGACTACTACGGGGCTGCCCGCCCCGGCAACAACCTGTTCGCGGAGAGCCTCGTGGCGCTGGACCTGCGGACCGGACAGCGCAGGTGGCACTTCCAGATCGTGCATCACCCGCTGTGGGATCTGGATCTCTCGTCGGCACCTATCCTCGCGGACATCACCGTGAACGGCCGCGCCATCAAGGCCGTGGCGATGCCCAGCAAGCAGTCGTTCCTCTACGTCTTCGACCGCGTGACGGGCCAGCCGGTGTGGCCCATCGAGGAGCGGCCCGTGCCGAAGGGCGACGTCCCAGGCGAGTGGTACTCGCCTACGCAGCCGTACCCCACCAAGCCGCCGGCCTACGCGCGCCAGAACATGAGCGTGGACGAACTGAACGACTTCACGCCGGAGCTTCGCGCCAAGGCGCTCGACATCTCGAAGAAGTACGCGCTCGCCAGCTTGTTCGATCCGCTCGTGCTGAGCCGGACGGAGGGCCCGTACAAGTCGCTGCTGATGTCGTCGGCGCTCGGCGGCACGAACTGGCCGGGCGGCTCCTACGACCCGGACACGCACACGGTGTTCGCCTCGGCCAATCAGCAGGTGGTGGGCCTGGGGCTGCTCAAGGTGACCGATCCGCGCTTCTCCGAGGCCGACTATGTCGGCGGCGACGCCCTGGCCGGACTGCGCGATGTGCAGGGGCATTCCGGAGATGGCCCGCGTCTGAACGGCGGCCGCCCACCGCAGAACCCGATCGCGCCGGGCAATCCGAATCCTCCGTCCGGCATGGGGGCCGGCTTCCTCTCGGCGCCGACCGTGGACGGGCTTCCCATCAACAAGCCGCCGTACGGGGTCATCTCGGCCGTCAATCTGGACAGGGGCGAGCTGAGTTGGCAGGTGCCACACGGCGACACCCCGGACGCCATTCGCAACCATCCGGCGCTGAAGGGGCTTGCCATTCCGCGCACCGGGCAGCAGACCAGTGTCGGTACCGTGGTTACGAAGGGGCTCGTCGTCGCCGGCGAGCCGAGCATCTCGACTGCCGGGCATCCACGCGGAGCGCTGCTCCGCGCCTACGACAAGCGCACGGGGAAGGACGCGGGCACCGTGCTGATGGAGGCGCCGCAGACCGGGTCGCCGATGACCTACATGTGGAAAGGCAAGCAGTACATCATCGTGACCATCAGCGGCCCGAATGTCCCAGGACAGTACGTCGCGTTCGCCCTGCCTGACAGCACGTCCGGTCGCACGCAGCAGAACTAGGCATCCGAAGACGTCTAGTAGCGGTATCCCGCCGGGCTGTACTCGACCGCGCCTGGAAAGACGACCGGCTCGACGCGCGAGCGGCCGATGTACACCGGAGAATCCGGCGCCGTGCGCTCGCTCGCGATCTGGAGCATGAAGGCGTTCTCTCGCTCGGGCGGTGGAATCCGTCCGCCGAGACACGTCCGGACGACCTCCGCGACCTGCTCCGGCTGTTCGACCTGCAGCGTGTGACCGGCTCCCGGCAGCATCCAGAACGAGCTTTCGACGCGCCGGTCGTTCAGGTACGTTGACCAGACGTGATTCGCCAGCCGAGGCGGATTGACCGTGTCGAGCAGTCCCCACAACAGCGCCGTCGGTATCGGACTCGACTGAAGATTGCCGAGCCACCGGTACTCGTGGTGCGCGCGTTCGAGCTGATACTTGCCCACGTGCAGCTGTGCGCCCTTGCCGTCGTTGAAGGCCAGAATGTCGGCCTCGGCAACCTGACGCGGTGTCCCCTCGGTGACACGCGGTCGTGCTTTGCTCTGCCTGATGACCTCCGGACCACGCACGGGATCGAGTAGATCTCGCTGCCCAGGTGCCAGGTTCGCCAACGGGAGAAAGATGCCGCCGTTGGAAATGAAGTGGTACGCAATCTCGTAGTCCCGCCGCGGCGACTCGAGGTAATCGCCGAGGAACGCGAACAGGACGCTGTTGCCGCGGTCGTGGCCGAACATGTGAAAGCGTGACAGGCCGAGGACGTCGCGCACGTAGAAGTCCAGCAGCCTGGCGTCGTCCCTGATCATGTAGGAGTAGCCGTCCTGCGGCTTGTCCGAGAAGCCGAAGCCGGGGAAGTCCAGCACGCACACGAAGTAGTCGTTCTGCAGCAACTGGACCATCGCTCTGAAGTCGTAGCTCTGCCTGTAGTAGCCGTGGATCAGGACCAGCGCGGGGTTGGCACGTCTGCCGAACGTGCGGTAGAAGACTCGGACAGATCGTCTGGCGTTGTTCGCTGTTGTCGACGTCCAGTCGAAGTACTGGCCGCCGCGGTGCCACTCCTCCGCGAGCGGAGAGAAGAAGGTGAACGCGCCCAGCTGATCACGGACCTGCGGCGAGGCGGCAGGTGGCCTCGGAGCGCCGCCCTGGCCAAACGCCGCGAGCCCCGGCGCCAGGGCCGTGAGCGTCATGAAGTCCCGTCGGTTCATGGTCAACCGTCCTTTCGGTCTCGGTGTCCGGTTCCGCTGACCCTCGGCTAACGGCTGCCGCCGAGCTCGTGATACACGATAGGGACAAAGTCCCTGGCGGTCCATCCCGCCTCCTGCCCCCACTGCGCGTCGTACTTCGCTGTCGGGCGTGCCGCCGTGACCTCCTGCAGCGACTTGCCGTCGACGATCATCGCGCGGACCCGGTCACGGATGTCCACCGTCATGTCGCGGAAGGCGACCACCGCCTCGCGTCCGACGATGGCGAGGCCGTGGCCGGGGATGATCCTGGTGTTCGGCCCGGCCAGGTCGATGCCGAGTTGAAGCGCTTCAAGGGTTCCCGCGAGTGTGCCGCCGTTATAGACGTCGACGATCGGATAGCTCGTCGTGCGGAAGACGTCCCCCATGTGCAGGACGTCGGACTGCGGGAAGTAGACGAACGAGTCGCCATCGGTGTGGGCGGGCGGCACCTTGAAAGCGCGGACCTCTTCGCCGTTCAGGTACAACGTCTGCCGGTCGTTGAACGTGAAGGTGGGCCGCGCTCCCGCGTCGGGCTGTGCCGAGAATGTGCCCCCGCCTCTGGGAATGCGGAGACGCTCCAGCATGCGCCGCCGCACGTTGTCCTGCGCGAAGATGAGCACGCCGCGTTCCGCCAGCGGCGCATTGCCGCCGATGTGATCAGGGTGGATGTGCGTGTTGATCAGATAGCGGATCGGCTGGTCGGTCACCTGACGCACAGCGGCGAGCAGTGAGGACGCCATGGGCGCGAACAGCGAGTCCACCAGCAGCACGCCGTCCGGCCCGACGAAGGCCCCGATGTTGCCGCCCCCGCCAGGTCGCTGAATCATGTACACGCGGCCGGCGGCGCGGGTGGGAGTCAGCGTGACGCCCGCGAACTGATTGTCCTGGGTCCTGACTGCAGCCGCGGCGCCGAGCCATGTGATCGCGAGAAACCCGCCGACCGCCAGACGCCCGTTGATCGGAAGTTTCATGCAATCACTGTACGAGGCCTACTTCGCGGGGAAGGCCTTCACCAGGTACTGCACGATCTGCGCGAACTCCGCCTCGGTCGCGTCGGCGCCATTGCCGGCCATCTGATCAACGGTGGCTGTCCAGCCGG
>JBKJMH010000403.1:0-5015 GCA_046596625.1 Vicinamibacterales bacterium
ATACAGCACCGCGGCCAGGTTGTTCAGGGCCACGGCTACCAGGTGATGCCCGGCGCCGTGTTCACGTTCGAGGGTCGTGAGGGCGCGATGATAGAGCCGCTCCGCCTCGGCGAACTGCCCCTGCCGATCGAGCAGCGCCGCCAGCGCCGTCAGGTCGACCGCCACCGCCGGATGTCTGGAGCCGAGCAACTTCGTCCGCAGTTTCACCGCGTGCCGCGCAAACGGCTCGCCGCGCAGCCAGTTGCCGGCCGAATGTTCGAGGCCGCCGAGGTTGTGGAAGATATCCGCAGCGGCGGCGCAGTCGCCCTGTCCGTGGGCCTCGAGGATGGCGAGCGCCCGCTGGTAGCGAAGGCCCGCATCGATGAAGCGCGCGAGCTGGCGATAGCTCATCGCCAGCAGGTTGAGCGGCGCCGCCACCTCGATGGCTGATGGTCCATGCGTTCGCTCGAGGCGCGCCACCACCGACTCCAGCAGCCGCGCCGCCTCGGGATAGCGCCCATCGGCCAGCGCGGTTGCGCCGCGCGCCAGCGCCCCGCCCGCCCTGCCTGCCCTGCCTGGCCCGCCCGCCTTGCCTCCCCTGCCTGCCTCGCCCGCCCTGTCCTGTGCCACGCCTAGGTCCCCATCATCGAACGGGCCTGCACCTTCCACGAACCGTCGCGCAGCACCACGAGAAACACACCGTCATCCGTCGACAGCACCGTGCCGTCGCGACCGAACCGGCTGATCGTCACCGTCAGGTTCACGCCGTTGGCGGTGGCTTGCGCCACCGCGACCCTGTCGACGCGGCTCTGATACCAGGTGCGCTGGCGGCCCGGCTCCGCACCCGCCAGGAAGGCATCCGGTGTCTTCCACACCTCGACTTGGCCATCAGCAATGCGCACGTGCGGATAGTGCATCGCCGCGGTGACGGTCTGCGGGTCGTGACTGTTCCACGCCGCGAAGTAGGCGGTGACCGCCTGCAGTCCGGCCGCGCGGTTCCTCGCCTGCGTGGCGGCGTCGATGGTGCCGGTGCCGGCGGCGAAGCGCGCCAGCACGCCCCAGTGCCCGCCGACGTTGGTGACAACGTAGGTGATGGCGCTGGAGGTTTGCGGCGTGCCGTCAGCGGTGAACCGCTGCCAGCTGCCCGCAACATGCACCTTGGAAGTGCCCGCCTGCAGGACGTCGCGCGACACCCACTCGCTGTGGTGCCAGCCGGTGCGCAGCGTCTGATCGAAGTTCACGCCCGCCGCGTACTCGGCTGCGGTCTGACTGACCTCGAACGGACCAGCTCCTGGCCGCACGTGCGGATAGTGCAGCGAGGCGGCCCAGAGGGCGGGGTTGCGCGAGTTCCACGTTTCGAGATAGCGGTCGAGCGCCAGCAGCGCTTCGTGAGCCGGGTCGACGAGCGACTGAGCCGACACGACCGCCGCAGCCGACACGAGCGCCGCGCCGAGCAACAGCACACCGACCTGACGCCGGATGGGGTCGAACAGCATGGTGATAGTCTAGGCGCACCTACCCCTAATTTGGTACGGCCGGAATCCTTCAGTGCCGCGGCGAGTCCTATAGAATGGACATCATGAAGCATCCATTCGCGGGGCTCGCAGTCGTGGCCCTGGCAGCGGCATTCTCAGCGGCTCCCAACGCCGCCGGGCAGGCCACCAGGACCGCCGCCGCGCAGAAACTCCCGCCGCTGTCTTACGTATGCCCCATGCCGGGCGACGAAGATGTGATCGAAGATCACCCCGGCGATTGCCCGAAGTGCAAGATGACGCTCGTGCCGGTGCGGCTCGACGCCAAGTACTGGTGCCCCGTGCACCAGGCGCTGGAGGTGCACGACGGCCCTGGTAAGTGCCGCCGCGACGGTCGCGAGCTGGTGCAGGTGACGCTGGCGCTCTCGTGGAGCTGCGCCGACGCCCCTGACAAGAAGCTGATGGACCCCGGCGCGTGCGCCGACGGTTCAGCCCGCAAGATCGGCTATGAGCTGCGTGCGCACGGCGATCACAACCCGCGTCACGGTGGCCAGTTTTTCATGGCGGCCGACGCCTGGCATCACGTTGAAGGCACCTATTCGCAAAGCGGGCTCTTCAAGGTGTTCTTCTACGACAACTTCACCAAGCCGTTCGCGGTGCGCGGCAAGGGCATGACCGGCGTAGTGGCGGTCCGCGATGCGCAGGACAAGGAGATCGCGACGGCGCCGCTCACCATCGGCCGTGACGGCACGACCATGGAAGCGAAGCTGCCACCGGCGGCGGCGGCGCTGCCGCTCCGGGTGACGCTGAAGATGAAGTTCAGCGCAACGATGGCTGAGCAGCCGTTCGACTTCCAGTTCAACGAGCTGTCGAAGGACTCGATCGCAGGCACCACTGTCGGCCCGACCTCGACGCCCCGTCCGACCGCGGCACCCGCGGCACCGAAGCCGGCAGCCGCTCCCACGGTGGCCGCTGCGGCCCCGGCTGCACCCGCTCCCGCCCAGACGCGAGCCGCTGCGGACACCAACAACGCCGCACCGAGTTCCCAGCCGCCGGCCGCGCCGCCCGACCTCTACGCCGGCGAAATTGCCCCGATGCCACCGGCGCTCGCGGCCGTGCTGAACGAGGACGTGCTGCCGAAAGACGTCCCCGCGCTCGTGGCCGAGCTCACCGATCGTGCCGGCCAGATCGACAAACTGATGAAGGAAGGCAACCTCGCCGAAGTATGGCTGCCGGCCATGGGCACGAAGACCGTCGCGCTGGTGCTCGAGCAGCACTCCAGCTCGTTGCCAGCGGCCCGGCGCGCGCTGGCCGTCTCCGCCGTCAGGCGCGTCGTCACCTCCGCATGGGAAATCGATGGCTACGGCGACCTTGGAAACCGCGTCAAGATCGTTGAAGCCTACAACCGAATGGCGACGGCCGTCGCAGACTTGAAGGCAGCATATGCAGGCGCTCGTTAGGTTCGGCGCGCGTCACGCGCGCATCATCACCGGGGGCACGCTCGGACTGGTCTGGGCCGGGCTCGTGCTGTCGTCCACCTCCACCACCGTCGACGCCCACAAGGCCAAGACCTCACCGTTCTCGTACAACGTCGACATCTTCCCGCTGCTGCGCGACAACTGCGGGCGCTGCCATGCCGAGGGTGGTCCCGCCCCGATGTCGCTGATGACCTACGACAAGGACGGCGGCGCGATCGCCTGGGCCGAGTCGATGCGAGAGATGCTGCTCATCGGCGCCATGCCGCCCTGGTATGCCGACCCGACGGGTCCGGCCGTGCGCAACAACCACAGCCTGTCGCCGCGCGAGCTCGACAAGATCATCACCTGGGCGACCGGCGGCACACCGCACGGCGACCTCAGCATGAAGTTGCCGGCCGTGAACGCTCGCACGGGCTGGGCCGGCGGCAAGCCGGACCTCGAACTGTCGATGCCTCAGCCCTACACGCTCGGTCCCGGGGTGATGCAGGCATCGAACGAGGTGAGCATCCCCACCCGCTTCACCGAAGCGAAGTGGGTGAAGGCGGCGGACCTGCTGCCTGGTGTGGCCTCGGCCGTCCGCCGCGCCTACATCAGCATCGACGGCGGCACCATGCTCCAGATCTGGGAGCCGGGCGATGACGCGGTCGAGCCGCCAAGCGGCGCGGCGTTCAAGGTGCCAGCCGGGGCGACGCTGAAGCTGAAGGTCGACTACAAGAAGTCGTGGCAGGACGAGCAGAAGACGATCAGCGACACGAGCGTCATAGGCCTCTACTTCACGGAGGAGCCGCTCTCTGGCAAGGCGATCGAGTCGTTTGCGATTGTCGGACCGACCGACGCGCCTGGCTCGCCCCGCACGTTCTCCAGCACCCTCACCAGGGCGGGGCGCGTGGTGGCGCTGCGCCCCATGCTTGACGGCCCCTATGCCTCGGTGGACGTGACGGCCGTCGCCGCATCGGGCCGCAGGGTGCCACTGCTGAAGCTGCACAACGCGCGGGCTGAATGGCCTCGCCGCTACTGGCTGGTCGACCCGGTCGAACTGCCGGCCAACACGAAAATCGAAGTGACGATGCAGCCTGGCGATCCGGATGTCGGCCCGCTCGGCAAGTCTGAGACGTTCCCACTTCAGATCAGCCTGGACGTGATTCCGCAGTAGCGGCGCGTTGTGCCGCCACTGCGGAAGGCTATGGGCGATGGGCGCTGAGCTCCAGGCAGGCTTCAGGCTCTCGACTTCAGGCTACAGGCCAATCACGAAAGCGCGTATCAAGGCCCGGTGGTTCTCCACCGGGCCTTTTTCATTCCCACCCGACCCGCCCGCCCTGCCCGACCCGCCCGACCTGCCCGTCTAAAATGTCACCGCAGCGTTCAGGCGGAACGTGCGCGGCACGGCCGGGTGATAGTGACGGTCGGTGACGCCGTCGAGTGGTTCGCCGGGCAGGCGCGAGGTGAAGAAGTAGTCGATGTCCGACGCCGTCGTGTCGAAGAGGTTGAAGACGTCGGCCGTCACACGCAGGCGCCTGGTGGGTTGATAGCCGGCCTGCAGGTTCGTGAGGCTCGTGGCAGCCGAACGGACCGAGTCGTCTTCGATGAGCGCGCGCGGACCGAAGTAGCGCCAGCGCATACTGCCGAACAGGCGGTGCAGGCCGTCGACGCTCGCCCCGGCCGAGATGACCGTGTTCACGGCCTCCGGCACGAGTTGCCCCTCGAACCCTTCGCTGGTGAAGGTGGCGCGCGAGAACGACACGTCGGCGTCCAACACCAGCCACCGGAAGGGGCTGTAGTAGTTGGCGATCTCCACGCCGTGTCGTTCGCTCGCCGGCCCTGGCTCGGTCGCCCCGATGTCGCCGTTGTAGACCAGTTCCGACCCGAGCCTCAATTCCCACCACGACACCGTCGTCTGCAGGTGCGGCACCAGCACCGAGCGCATGCCGAGTTCCGCGCCGTTCGCACGAACAAGCGGGGTGACACGATCAACCGGGTTACCGTCGGCGTCGCTGGTGATGGTCGTGCCGAGAGCGTTGTTGCTATGGAACCCGAAGCCGCCATTGGCGTAGAACTCGGTGCCACGCCACGGCCCGAAGGTGAGGCC
>JBKJMH010000409.1:0-3008 GCA_046596625.1 Vicinamibacterales bacterium
GCCACCGCATTGAACGGGTCGGCGTCGATGCGTGCGGCGAGCGTGGCGAACAGCCCGTCGGGCGATGCCGGCGGGTAGGCGTCGAACGGCAGGGGAAAGGTGTCAGCCACGCATCAACTCTAACGCGGAGACAACACCTTCGGTAGCCACGGACAGAGACGTAGCCGCGGACCTTCAGGTCCGCCGTTGCTCAGCCGACCTGAAGGTCGGCAGCTACGTTCGGAGACACCTTCAGGCGAGCCCGCGCACCAGCAGCACGGTCGAGAGCAGCGTCGCGCCCACCAGCGTCCAGCCGATGGTGCGCAGATGGCGCGGGTTCGGTGGGCTGGCCGTCAGGCCAAGGGCCACGGCGCACACCGGCAGCGCCGCATAGGGCGCCACGGGCGCCAGCACCCCGGTGAACCCAGCCACGGCCAACCCCATCACCACCAGCAGCGTCAGCGCCCCGGCCAGCAGCGGCGGCGGACCGCCGGCTGTCGTCCCCCGTCCAATCAGCGCGCGCACGGCCACGGTGGCGGTGACGAACACCGCCGCGAACACCACGACGAGCGTGAGCGCGTTGGTGCGGCCGACGTAACCAGCCAGCGCCACCGGCAGCGCGAGCGACGTCAGCGCCACGGCCACCAGCACTTCGCCCGCCGTGCTGCGTTCGCGGTGCAGCGCCACGGCGGCGCCCACCAGCAGCGCCAGCATCACGGGCAATACGAGAACGGTGAGGGCGGGCCTGGGAAGCACGAAGAGCGACACCGTGCCGGTGACGGCGCAGAAGCCGCCGAACAATGCCAGCGAACGACGCGCATCCGCCCCGTGCTCGCGCCGCGCCCTGGCGCCGCGCTGGCCAAGCACCAACAGCAACGACTCGTGCGCGAGGAACGCCGCCACGGCGGCCGCCGCCAGCAGGTAGGCGCCGGCCGACGGCCGGCCGATCAGCAGGGCGGAGAGGAGCGGGAACAGGAGCTGGCCGTACGCTCCGTGTTCCCGCGGGAGCAGCACGGTGTCAGCCGACCTTTGCGTCGAGCGTAATGGTCAGCGAGCCGCGGTAGGCGTTGCTGACCGGGCAGGCCTTCTCGGCTTCGGCGGCAACGGCCGCGAACTCCGACGCCTCGAGCCCTGTCAGGCCGTACACGGTGACGCTGAGGTGCGAGCTGTGGATCTTGATGCCGGTGCCAAGGTCGGCGGAGATGGTCGCGGTGACGTCGGTCCGCTCGGCTGACGCATGCTTCGCACCCAGCGTGGCGTTCAGCGCCATCGCGTAGCACGCGGCATGCGCCGCCGCCATGAGTTCTTCCGGACTGGTGCGCCCCTCGGCGTCCTGGATGCGCGACGGGAAGGTGACAGGCAGCGTGAATGCACCCGTGCCCGCCTTCGCCTCGCCCTTGCCGTCCATCAGGCCGCCCTGCCACTTCACATCGACGTGACGCTCAAACGTTGCCATTGCACTCCTCCAGGGAAATTCAGAATTCAGAATTCAGAATTCAGAATTCAGATTGAAGATTGAAGATTCGAGATTCGGTTCAGCGTTTCTTCCTGCCGCTCGTCATCGAGAGCTGCACCGCTGTGCCGAGCAGGCCGAGGCCGATCCAGGCGATTGGCATCCAGCGCGGCCCGGGCGCCGTGGTCGGATAGAAGATCCACACCCCGGCGTCCGACGCACCGCGGGTGACTCCGGGTTCTGCCTTCGCCATCAAGCTCGGCGCCGACAGGAGCATCGTCCAGGCGCCGGCGAACGCGGTGCCCCCGACAATGACGTACTTCTGGACGAACATCGCGCCCACGGCGCCGGCAACCGCCACGGCAATGACGGCCATGGCCGGTGGATCACCCGAGGCAATCCGCGGCCACACGAGATGCGCCACGAGGACACCGAGGCCCGCACCAACCAGCGACACGCCAACGAACCAGGCGAACACCATCACCACCGAACCGAGCAGGCCGCCGATAGCAGCGGCGACGAGCATGCCAGTGTTACTGGTGACGCCGACGATGGAGCTGGCGACCATGGCGCCGATGATGAAGCCGTAGATGCCGAGGACGAGCCGGAAGAGGCGATGACCGGCAAAGCAGGCCAGCACTCCGCCCAGCAGGAGGAGGATGGCTGCGGGCTGCTCGTATCCGTGCGGCAGCATCACCTCAGACCTCGCGCCGGCCTTCGAGCGACTTGTGCATGGTCCACTGGTCGGCGTACTCGAGGTCGCTGCCGACGGGAACACCCACCGCAATGCGGGTGACCTTCATGCCGAGCGGCTTCAGCAACCGCGCCAGGTAGAGCGCGGTCGTCTCGCCTTCCACATTGGGATTGGTGGCGAGAATGACTTCGGTGACGTCGCCGGTGGCGATGCGGGCGAGCAGTCCCTTGATCTTCAGTTCGTCGGGACCGATGCCCTGCAGCGGCGAGATGGCGCCCATCAGCACGTGATACAGGCCGCGGAAGTCGCCGGTCTTCTCGATGCCCGAGACGTTCTGCGGTTCCTCGACGACGCAAATGACGTGCTGGTCGCGTTCCGGGTTGCCGCAGTAGTCGCACGGGTCGATGTCGGTGATGTTGCTGCAGATCGAGCAGTAGGTGACGCGCTCCTTGAGATCGCGGATGGCGGTGGCCAGCCGGTCGCACTGCTCACGCGGCGCCCTCAGCATGTGGAAGGCCAGGCGCTGCGCGCTCTTGGGCCCGACACCGGGCAGGCGCTGAAGTTCCTCGATGAGGCGCGTGAGTGGCTCGGGAAAGGACATGTCTCGTCAGAAGTTGAAGCCGGGCGGAATCATGCCGGCGGTCTTCTGCTTCATCTCGTCGTCGGCCTTGCGCTGCGCGTCGTTGATGGCGGCGACGATGAGGTCCTGCAGCATCTCGACGTCGTCTTTCGAGACCACCTCGGGATCGATCGTGATGGACAGCACCTGCTTGGCGCCGTTCATCGCGACCGTAATCATGCCGCCGCCCGCCCCGCCTTCGACGCGGATTTCGGCCATCTGCTTCTGCAGGCGCTCCTGCATCTGGGTGGCCTGCTTCATCA
>JBKJMH010000069.1:0-4723 GCA_046596625.1 Vicinamibacterales bacterium
GGTGATGGACATCGGTGACCAGCACTTCTCGGTCGGGATTATCCACCGCGGGTCGACCACGGCTCCGGCCGCCGCGCCGGCCGCGCGTCCGGCAGGCGCCGCACCCGCCGCGCCCGCTAACGTAAAGTCGTGCGGCGAAGCAGCTGGCAGCGTGGCGCTCGCCGGTGCGTCGGGCATTGCCCACTACAAGCAGACCGAGGGCTACTACATCGTGTCCGGCGCTGGCACGATGGTGACCGGCGGGCGTGTCGTGAACGGCCGTGAGTCGGCGCCAGACGCCGAGGTGACCACGACGCTGAATGGCCCGTCCTGCAGCGGCCAGATCGGCGGTTCCGACGTGGTGAAGCGCGACGTGAAAACCGGCGACATCGTCATCATCCCGGCGGGCGTGCCGCACGGCTGGGCGGAGATCAAGGAACACGTCGATTACCTGAGCTTCCGTCCGTCGGCCGACATCCTCACCGTCGGCTACGAGCACCCGTCGCTCAAGAAGTAAGAACTCAGAAGTCAGAACTCAGAAGTTGGAAGTCAGAGCCAAGAGCGCGGAGGGATCTTCGGCAAGAGCGAAGTCCCGAATTCTGAACTCTGACTTCTGACTTCTAACTTCGACTCGAACCCTCCGTGGAATCTCGTCAACCGGTAATGCAGGTGGCGGGTGGGCTGGCGCGGTGAACGGCGTGAGGGCGCTGAAGTCGTGGTGAGCGAGACCGGCAAACGGTTCGACCTGTCGTCGAAGGCGCGGCTCACGCCGTACGACCTCGAGCGCTTCGCGGGCACCACGCTGTTCGACCGGTTCGCTCGCACGCTGTGCGAGGCGGGCTGCCTGCCGCGCAAGGAACTGTACGAAGCGTGGGAAGTGGCGAAGCGCGTGCGGCGGCTGTTCCGCGGCGGCCGCGTGGTCGACCTGGCCGGTGGTCACGGCCTGCTCGCACACGCCCTGTTGCTGCTCGACGACTCCTCACCCGAGGCGCTGGTGGTCGACCGCGTCGTGCCCGCGTCTGCGAGCACGGTGTCCGATGCGCTCGCGCGGGTGTGGCCCCGACTGACCGGCCGGGTCCGTTTCCTCGCCGGCGACCTCGGTGCCGTGCCGCTGACCGCCGCCGACCTCGTGGTGTCGAGCCATGCGTGCGGCGCGCTCACCGATGCGGTGCTGCGGCTGGCGGCCGACGCCGGTGCCCGCGTCGCCGTACTGCCGTGCTGTCACGATGCCGATGCCTGCGACACGGGCGCGCTCGGCGGCTGGCTCGACTCGGCTCTGGCGATCGACGTGATGCGCGCCGTCGAACTGGAGCGACGCGGCTACCGCGTCTGGACCCAGCAGATTCCGGCGGCGATCACCCCGAAGCATCGCCTGTTGCTGGGCGAAGTACGCCGATGCTGACGGCCGACCGGCACGACGCCACGCCTTGATAGACTGGCGGGCATGGCGAAGAAGTACTGGTTGATGAAGTGCGAGCCGTCGGCATTCACCATCGAGCGGCTGGCTCGCGACGGCAAGACCGGCTGGGAAGGCGTCCGCAACTACCAGGCGCGCAACTTCATGCGCGACGAGATGAAACCGGGCGATGGCGTGCTCTTCTACGCCTCGAATGCCGACCCGTCGGGCGTGACCGGACTGGCCGAGATCGTCACTGAGGGTTACCCCGATCCGTTCGCGTTCAAGAAGGGGCACGCGTACTTCGACGAGGGGAGCCGCAAGGATGCGCCCACGTGGTACACGGTCGACGTTGGCTACGTCGACACCTTTCCAGCCATCGTGTCGCTGGAGACGTTGAAGTCGACGAAGGGACTCGAGCAGATGGTGGTGACGAAGAAGGGCAGCCGTCTTTCCATCCAGCCAGTGACGAAGGCCGAATTCGAGATCGTGGTGAAGCTCGGTCGCGCGCCACGCCGCTGATGCGCTTGCCATGAAGCTCTCGGTATCCGGAGAGACCGCCGCGGAACGGATCGCGATCGCGCTCGGGCTGGCGCCCATCCCGCTGGTCGAGACGCACATGGCCTTTCTCCGGGCACGCGCCATCATGGTGGCGACCAGGCTTGGCGTGTTCGAGGCGCTCGCCGCTGGACCGCTGCCGTCGGACATCGTCGCCGACCGATGCGACACCTCGCCCGCCGCCACACCGAAACTGCTCAACGCGCTCGTGGCCTGCGGCTATCTGCGCGCCGCACGGGGCAGGTACGCGCTCACCTCGCGTGCCCGCACCTGGCTGCTGACCGACTCGCCACAGTCGGTGCGCGACAAGGTGCTGTTCGAATTCTTCGAGTGGACGATCGTCGAGGGCACCGAGGCGTTCGTGCGAACCGGACGCGCCCACGACCTGCACCTGTCAGACGATGAGGAGCGGTGGAGTGCGTATCAGCGGGCTATGCGCGTGCTGTCGCGCCTCGCCGCACCCGAGATCGTGCGGCGCACACCGTTGCCACGCGGCGCCACCCGCATGCTGGACATCGGTGGTTCGCACGGCTTCATCCCGGTTGCGATATGCCGGCGTCACCCCGCGCTGAGCGCAGTCGTGCTCGACCTTCCGGCTGCCGTGCGGCACGCCGCGCCGCTGCTCGCGGCCGAGGGCATGGGTACACGCGTGACGCACCGCGAAGGCGACGCGCGCGTCGACGACTTCGGCACCGCCGAGTGGGACCTCGTCTACATCTCGCAACTGCTGCATCACTTCGACGAGACGACGAACCGCACGCTGATGCAGCGCGTGGCTCGCGCTCTCAAGCCCGGAGGCTATGTCGCGGTCGTCGAGCTGGTGCGTCCCGCCGCTCCGGGCGACTCGGGGCAGGTCGGTGCGTTGCTCGATCTCTACTTCGCACTCACCAGCCAGTCCGGCACCTGGTCGAGCGAAGAGATCGCCTCCTGGCAGCGCGACGCCGGCCTCGCACCCAGGCGACCCATCCACCTGCACACCGTCCCCGGCGCCGCGGAGATGGTCGCGCGGAAGCGCTGAGCGCGGCCTGCGCGCGGGCTTCAGGCTTCAGGCTCCAGGCTCCGGTTGTAGCCGCGAACCTTCAGGTTCGCCGGCCGGGCCGACCTGAAGGTCGGCAGCTACACGCCTCCGGGACGCGCCCATCGCCTATCGCCTATCGCCTTCCGGTTAAGCTAACCGGAACCTCTGGAGATGCCATGAAGAACGTCATTCGCTGGTCCACCTTTGTCTGCGTGCTTGCTGCTGGTGTGTGGACGCTGTCCTCGTTGTCTGGTGTGCGCGTGGCGGAGCCCATGCTGGCGGCGCAGGCGCAGCCGGCACCTCGCCCCGCCGACCTCGTGCTCACCAACGGCCGCATCGTCACCGTCGAGGAGCAGCAGCCCGACGTGCAGGCCATGGCGGTGAACGGCGACACCATCACCGCGCTGGGCTCGAACGCCGAGATTCAGCGCTACGTCGGACCCAACACCCGCGTGATCGATCTGAAGGGCGCACTGGCGACGCCAGGCTTGATCGACGCGCATACGCACTTCACCGGTGTGGGCGATGCGGCGCGCAACCTGAAGCTCGCCACGGCCACCACCTGGGACGACATTGTCCGCATGGTGGGTGAGGCGGCCGCGAAGGCGCGGCCTGGCGAGTGGATCATCGGGCGGGGCTGGCACCAGGAGAAGTGGGCGAGTGTGCCGTCGCCGAACGTCGAGGGGTTCCCGCTGCACGAGGCACTCAGCCGCGTGTCGCCAAACAACCCGGTGTGGCTGACGCATGCAAGCGGTCATGCCGGGTTCGCGAATGCGAAGGCGATGGAGCTGGGGAATGTGACGCGCACCACCGCCGATCCGCCCGGAGGCACCATCCTGCGCGACAAGGCCGGCAACGCCACCGGGCTCTTCAACGAACGCGCGCAGGGGCTGATCAGCGACGCGTTGTCGAAGTCGCGCGCTGGCCGGACCCCCGCGGAGGTGGAGGCCGACCTGCGGACGAGCATCGAACTGGCGTCGCGCGAGGCGCTGTCGAAGGGGCTCACCACCGTGACCGACGCCGGCTCGCCGCCGTTTGTCATCGAGACGATGAAGAAGGTGGTGGACGACAAGAAGCTGCCGCTGCGCGTCTGGATGATGCTGCGCGAGACGCCGGAGCGGCTCGAGGTCGACATGCCGAAGTACCGCGTGGTGAACTACGGCGACAAGCGCTTCACCGTGCGGGCCGTGAAGCGCGCCATCGACGGCGCGCTCGGGTCGCGCGGGGCGTGGATGCTGGCGCCCTACGCCGACCTGGCGACGACGAGCGGCTTGAACACCGACTCGCCGGGCGACGTGCGCGAGACCGCGGCCCTGGCCGTGAAGTACGACTACCAGGTGGCCATTCACGCCATCGGCGACCGCGCCAACCGCGAGGTGCTGGACATCTACGAGGAGACCTTCAAGCGGCTGCGCAAGGACGGCAAGGCCATGCGGTGGCGGATTGAACACGCGCAGCACATCAGCGCCGCCGACATCCCGCGTTTCGGCCGGCTCGGCGTCATCGCGTCGATGCAGGGCATTCACGCCACCTCCGATGCACCCTACGTGCTGGCGCGCCTGGGCCCGCAGCGCGCGGACGAGGGCGCGTATGCGTGGCAGAAGCTGATGAAATCCGGCGCCGTCATCGCCAACGGCACCGATGCGCCAGTGGAGGACATCGACCCGATCGCGTCGTACTACGCGTCGGTCTCGCGCCGTACGAAAGACGGCTCCGTGTTCTTCCCAGACCAGCGCATGAGCCGGATGGAAGCGCTGCGCTCGTACACGATC
>JBKJMH010000073.1:0-4881 GCA_046596625.1 Vicinamibacterales bacterium
CGGATTCGGGGCGGCGCTGTCGGCTGAGAGCGCCGTGCTGCGCGCCATCACCGAGGCGGCGCAGACGTCGACCGCCAACATCCAGGGCGCGCGGGAAGACCTGGCGCCGCTGTCGCGTGATCCGCGGATCCACGAACGCGCCTACGGCCTCGAGTCGTCACCCGCCCGTGAGTTGTTCGCCGATCCAACGGCGAACGCAGTGCCCTTCGCAGCGCTGCCGTCGCGGTTCCACGACTACGTCGACCAGGATCGCGATGTGCTCCTCGAGTCGCTGCGTTCGGCCGGTATCCGCCATGTCTATGTGGCCGACGTGTCGGACGCGGGCTGCGTCGACTTTCGCGTGGTGCGCGTCATCGTGCCGAAACTCGAACGCACTCGCCTCGACTGCATCGGACCGCGCCGGCTCCGGTGCGTGCTGGAGCGATAGGCCACTGCCGGCCGCGCCGCCCGACCGGATGGCCCTGGTCATCGTCGACCCGACATGGCTCTACATCGGTTCGCAGCAAGTTCGGTCTCTACCGGAATGGAAACGGGTGTAGGCTGTGGCTCCGAAACGAGGATATTCATGGATCATGTTGCGATCACAGTGAACGGCAAGCTGCGCAAGGCGCAGGTCGAACCGCGCACGCTGCTCGTGCACTTCCTGCGCGAAGGGCTGAATCTCACTGGCACGCACGTTGGCTGCGACACGACGCAGTGCGGCGCCTGCACCGTGCTCATCGACGGCAGCGCGGTAAAAGCCTGCACGATATTCGCCGTGCAGGCCGATGGCCGGGAGGTCACCACGATCGAAGGTCTGGCCACCGACGGCAATCTGCACCCCTTGCAGCAGGCCTTCTGGGATCAGCACGGGTTGCAATGCGGCTTCTGCACGCCGGGCATGATCCTCGCCGCGGTCGATTTGCTGAAGGAGAACCCCGCTCCGTCGGAGCGCGAGATCCGCGAGGGCATTTCCGGCAACTTCTGCCGGTGCACCGGTTATCAGCACATCGTGAACGCCATCCAGCAGGCTGCGGAGAAGAGGTAGGGCTATGGCAGTATCACCCGTGTTACCGAAACTGGTCGGGGAGCGCATCAAGCGCCGCGAGGATCCGCGTCTGATCCAGGGGCGCGGCACCTTCGTCGACGACGTGAAGATCGTCGGCATGCAGTACATGGCGTTCAAGCGCTGTGACATCGCCCACGGCCGTATCGTGTCGATCGACACACGTGCCGCGCAGGGCATGGACGGTGTCGAGGCCGTGTTCACCGGCGCAGACATAGCGGAGCTGCTGGTACCGATGCCCATCGGCACGCCGTTCCCATCGCCTCCGCATCGCGCCGTGGCCGTCGACGTTGTCCGATACGCCGGCGAGCCCGTCGCCGTGGTCATCGCGTCAGATCGCTACCTCGCGCGCGACGCCGCGGATGCAATCGTGGTGACCTACGATCCGCTGCCCGCGGTGGTCGATCCTGAGCTGGCGATGACCGGGCAGCCAACGGTCATCCACTCCGACTTCCCGAACAACCTGGCGGTCGCGCTGGTACCGAGCGGCACCGGCGTCAGCGCAGATGGCCAGACGGTGGACGACACAGCGGTCAACCAGGCGTTCGAGAAGGCCGAGGTGGTGATCTCCCAGCGGATGCTGAACCAGCGTCTGGTGCCCAATGCGATGGAGCCGCGCGGCGTGGTGGCGCAGTTCGAGCCGGGCAAGGGGACGCTGACGATCTGGTCATCGACGCAGAACCCCCACATCCTCCGCTCGATGATCGCCGCCGTGCTCGGCATGGGCCAGGATCAGGTCCGGGCCATCGCGCCCGATGTGGGCGGAGGGTTCGGCGCAAAGATCAATATCTACGCCGAGGAGTACGTGGCGGCCGCCATCGCCAGGAAGCTGGGGATCGCCCTCAAGTGGATTGAGGATCGCTCGGAGGCGTTCGTCGCCACGACGCACGGCCGCGACATTCTCGGCTACGTCGATCTGGCGGCGACTCGCGACGGCAAGGTGCTTGGGCTGAAGATGCGGCTGATTGCCGACATCGGCGCTTACAACATGCTGCTGACGGCCGCCATCCCGACGTTGACGATGCTGATGGCGAACGCCACCTACGATATCCCCGCGATTCGCACGACCCTCACGGAAGTGTTCACCAACAAGACGCCGACGGATGCGTATCGGGGCGCGGGGCGGCCGGAGGCCACCTACTTCGTCGAGCGTGCCATGGATATGCTGGCGCGCGAGCTGAACATGGATCCGGCCGAACTCCGCCGCAAGAACTTCATCGCAGCCGACCGGTTCCCGTTCCAGACGCAAATGGGGGCGGTCTACGACTCGGGTGATTACGAGAAGGCTCTCGATATGGCTCTCGACAAAGCCGGGTGGGTGGCCTTGAAGGCAGAGCGCGATGCCGCACAGGCGCAGGGACGACTCGTCGGCCTCGGGCTCGCGATGTACGTGGAGGTCTGCGGAATCGGGCCCTCTTCCTCGCTGCCGATGGGCGGGTGGGAGCATTCGCAGGTGACCGTGGAGCGCGACGGCCGGATCAGCGCCACGACCGGTGCGTCACCGCATGGTCAGGGTAACGAGACCACGTTCGCGCAGATGCTGGCGGACCAGTTTGGCGTGCCACTCGAGCACGTGACGATTCTCCACGGCGACACCGCGATCGTGAAGCAGGGCATCGGCACCTTCGGCAGCCGATCGCAGGCGGTGGGAGGAGCAGCGTTGCACCTGGCCGGTGGCAAGGTGAAAGCCAAAATGGCAAAGTTCGCGGCGGCACTGCTCGAGGCAAGTGAGGACGATCTGGTGTTCGAGAACGGACGGATTGCGGTCAAGGGAGCGCCAGCCAGCGGAAAGGCGTTCGCCGACGTGGCCTCGTTCGCCTACGTGCCGGTCCCTCTGCCCGCCGGCCTCGAACCGGGCCTGAGCGACGAAGCGTTCTTCGAACCGACGAACAACACCTATCCCTTCGGGTGCCACATCTCCATGCTCGAAATCGACCGCGACACGGGCGAGCCGACGCTGCTCAAGCTGCTCGCCGTGGACGATGCGGGAAACCTGATCAACCCGTTGATCGTCGAGGGGCAGATTCACGGCGGCCTCGCGCAGGGTGTGGGCCAGGCGATGATGGAAGAAGCGGTCTACAACTCCGATGGCCAGCTGGTAACCGGCTCCTTCATGGACTACGCCATGCCGCGGGCCATCGACTTTCCGCGGTTCGAACTCCACGCCACGGTCACGCCCACGCCGGTGAATCCGCTCGGCGCCAAGGGCGTGGGCGAAGCGGGCACGCTCGGGTCGACCCCGTGCATCGTGGCGGCAGCAGTGGACGCGCTCAGCAGCTTCGGCGTCAAGCATATCGACATGATGCTCCGACCCGAGAAACTGTGGCGCATCATCAACGGAGGCCAAGCGTGATCCCGACTGCATTCGAATACCAGCGCGCCGACTCGGTCGAGGATGCGCTAGCCAAACTGGCCGCCAGCGGCGGTAAGCTGCTCGCCGGCGGCCACAGTCTTGTGCCGCTGATGAAGCTTCGTTTGAGCGAGCCGACGACGCTCATCGACATCGCGCGTATTCCCGGCCTGGCCGGCATCCGCCAGGTGGGTGACGGCATCGAGATCGGCGCGGGCACGACCCACCGCGATGTGGCGCAGTCGGCACTGCTGCGCGACCGGTGTCCGATGCTCGCCGACACCGCGGCCGACATCGGCGATCCGCAGGTGCGCAACCGCGGCACACTCGGTGGCAGTCTGGCGCACGCAGACCCGGCGGCCGATTACCCGGCGGCCATTCTCGCCCTCGACGCCGAGCTGCTGCTGCAGAGCGCGGGAGGCACCAGGACGGTGAAGGCGAGCGCGTTCTTCCAGGGCATGTTCACCGTCGACCTCGCGCCAGACGAGATGATCGTCAGCGTGCGGTTCGCTCCGGTTCGAACCTCCGCCTACGCCAAGCTGCGTCAGCGCGCGTCGCACTTTGCCATCGTCGGTGTTGCCGCGGCGCTGCAGGTGACGGGGGGAGTGATCGAGTCCGCGCGGATCGGGTTGACCGGTGCCAGCACGCATGCCACCCGCCTCGTGGCAGTGGAGGCAGCGCTGGCGGGCACGCCCGCGACAGCGGACTCCATTCGTGCGGTTGCCGGGCTTGCAGTGGCGGATGATCTGAACGCCGACATTCACGCCAGCGAGGAGTACCGGCGCGCCATGATCCCGGTGTTCACGCGCCGCGCACTCGAAGGGGCGCTGGCGAGGGTGTGAGGTCGAGGGGGGCGGGTGTTGTTCTACACCTTCCCCTGCATGCAGGCGAAGAATCGGTCCTGCATCGTCTTCGCGACGCCGCCGATCAACCGCTGCCCCAGGCGAGCGATGGGCCCTCCGGTCTGAATGGTGCCGCTGACCCTGACCGTGGTGCCTGCGCCCTCTGGCTGAAGCGCAATCGTGACGCTCCCCTTCACGAATCCCGGGCGCCCCTGTCCCTCGACCGTCAGGCGGTAGGACTCGTTCGGCACCTGATCCGAGACGACGACGATGCCCTCGTACTTTCCGGTGATAGCGGCCATCGCCACCGTGAGAGTGGCCCTGTAGCGGCCATCGCCCTCGGGCTCGAGTCCTCCGCAGCCCGGGATGCACGATTCGAGGGCAGCCGGATCCATCAGGAGTTGCCACACTCGATCTGGTGCGGCATCGAACGTGTACGAACCGGTAATGTCCATCAGGTGCGATGCTGACTGCGGACCCGCCCCGTGCCGGCCGCGACAGTTTCCAAGTGTAGCGCCAGCTCGCCAAGATCCGCGAGCGTTCGCGCCGGCAGGAAATCGTCGACGAA
Source organism: Vicinamibacterales bacterium (assembly GCA_046596625.1). Taxonomy (GTDB): domain Bacteria; phylum Acidobacteriota; class Vicinamibacteria; order Vicinamibacterales; family CAVVIG01; genus CAVVIG01. The sequence goes on from JBKJMH010000073.1 coordinate 4,806, forward strand.
GGGCAGTGCGGCCTGCAAGCCGCGGGTGAGCGGTTCGTAGTCTGTCGAGCCGATCAGCGGGTTCAGCCAGATCAGG
>JBKJMH010000229.1:0-12879 GCA_046596625.1 Vicinamibacterales bacterium
AATGACCAAGGAGATGATCATCGCCTCCAATGGCCACGAGACGATGGTGGCCATCCTCGAGGACGATCTCGTCGCGGAGATCTTTGTCGAGCGTGAACGGCACCGCGGTGTCGTCGGCAATGTCTACAAAGGCCGGGTGTCGAAAGTCCTCCCCGGCATGCAGTCGTCCTTCATCGATCTCGGTCTCGAGCGCGACGGGTTCCTCTATGTCGCCGAGGTCGTCGACACCCTCGAGGAGTTCGAACGGCTCGAAGGCGGCGACGAGGACGAGATCAAAGGGCAGGAGGGGCAGGAAGGCCAGGAGGGCCAGAAGGCTGCCGCCCGAAGGAAGGAAGAGCCGAAGGAGCAGCCGCGCATCGAGGACCTGCTGAAGGAAGGCCAGGAGATCCTGGTGCAGGTGGTGAAGGAGCCACTCGGCACGAAGGGCGCCCGCCTCACCTCGCACGTCACCATGCCGGGACGATTCCTGGTCTTCATGCCGACCGTCGACCACGTTGGTGTGTCGCGCAAGATCGACTCGCGCGAAGAGCGCGCGCGCCTGCGCGGCATCGTGAGGGAGTTTCGCGAGTCGCACGGCTTCACGGGCGGCGTCATCATCCGCACCGCCGCCGCCTCGCGCCCGAAGGAAGACATCATCAGCGACCTCGAGGCCTTCCACGCGATCTGGACCGACATCCGCCAGCGAATGGAGTCGTCGCGGGCGCCGGCTGTCGTCTACCGCGAGCAGAGCCTGGTCGGCAAGCTGCTGCGTGACCTCCTCACCGAGGACTTCCAGGCGATTCGCATCGACCACCCGCAGGAGTACCAGCGCACGCTCGAACTGGTGCAGCGGATCCTTCCCGACCTCGCCCCGAAGGTGAAGCTCTACAGCAAACCGTTCCCGATCTTCGAGGAGTACGGCGTTCAGGCCGAGATCGACAAGGCGCTGAAGAGCAAGGTGTGGCTCAAATCGGGCGGCTCGATCGTCATCAACCAGACCGAGGCGCTGGTGGCCATCGACGTCAACACCGGTCGCTACGTCGGCAAGAAGAACAGCCAGGGCCGGCTCGAAGACACCATCGTCAAGACCAACCTCGAGGCGGTGAAGGAAATCGTGCGGCAGGTGCGCCTTCGCGATCTGGGCGGCATCATCGTCCTCGACTTCATCGACATGGAGGAGAAGAAGAACCGGACCAAGGTGCTGCAGGCGGTCGAACTGGAACTGAAGAAGGACCGGTCACCCTCGAAGGCGCTGCAGGTGTCGGATTTCGGCCTCATCATCATCACGCGCAAGCGCGTGAAGCAGAGCCTCGAGCGGGTCATGACCGAGCCATGCCCCTACTGCTCGGGCACCGGGACCATCAAGAACACGTCGACGATCTGCTACGAAATCCTCACCGAGGTAAAGAAGATCGGCACCGACCTGAACGGCCAGCGGCTGCTGCTGAGGGTGAATCCGGAGATCGCGCGTGCGTTGAAAGAAGAGGAACGCGAAGTGATGAAGGACCTGAAGGCTTCGCTCGGCAAGGACGTGACGGTGAAGCCCGACTTCCAACTGCACCACGAGCAGTTCGATGTCATGGCGGTGTAAGAAGTGCAGATTTCAGACTGCAGAGTGGAGATTGGAACGTCGGAATCCAATCTGCACTCTGCAATCTGCATTCTGCAATCTCGACGTCCTACGCCACCGGCGGCATGTGGATGATGTAGTTGGTGCCGCCGCGATTGATCCAGACACGCACGTAGTCGTTGCCCTTCAGCAGGTCGACCCGTACGCCGCCCCGGGCCGGCTGCGGTCCCTTCACAATGGTCTTGACGTCCGCGTCCGAGACCACCGTCGCCACTTCACGCGCGACGACCTTGCCGCTCCGCACGAACTCGACGTATCGCTCGCCTTCCGGCGACTGGCCCACCACGGGCTTTGGCTCGTCGGCGCTCAGTCGCACCTGGTAGGTGCCGGCGGCGAGCGGCTGGCCATCGGCCGTCACCTTGCGATTGAGCGTCACGCTGCCGAGTGCGGTTGTCGCCGGCCTGGTCTGCGCCGAGGTCGCGAGCGGGGTTACCAGACTCATGACGAGAGCGGCCGCGAAAATCACCTTCTTCATTGCGTCTCCTCCGGAAAACGGTCGAACTGTCGTGCGTGCATTATAGAACCGCAGCAAGCACGGTGCCGTGCCAGTTGGGTAGCGAAGAACTCAGCGTGACCGTCGGCGAGGTGGCCCGGACCATTCGAGTGCAGTGAACGGATGCACGCGTGCGCCGCGAAATGTGACACCCTCCGCCAGCAGCAGCGACCGTTTCATCTGCTCCTGTCCGCCGTAGCCGCCGAGCCGGCCGCCCGCGGCCACCACCCGGTGAGCCGGCACATCGGGCCGTCCGCCTTCGCTCATGATGTTGCCGACCGCCCGGGCCGCACCGGGACGCCCCGCATGATCGGCGACGCTACCGTAGGTGAGCACCCGGCCGGGTGGAATGCGCCGCACCACTGCCAGCACCCGCGCCTTGAACGCGCCTGCCTCGAAGGCGGGCGTTGGCGTGCGGACTGCTGCCCGCGGTCGGCGCGTCAGCGCAGCGCCTCTTTCAGCGTACGCCCTTCCGCGGTCGGCAGCGGAACGCCGGCGACGGCGGCCAGGGTCGGCGCGATGTCGGCCGGAGACGCGGGTCCATCGTAGTGTCCGGGTTTGATGCCTTGTCCGAACAGCAGCAACGGCACGCGCTGATCGTCGTCGGTGGCGCTGCCGTGGGTGGTGCCGGCGCTGCTGAACATCCAGCCCGGCTTGAGCGCGACAATCAGGTCGCCGCTCCGCCCCTTCACGTAGCTGAGGGCGGCGGCGCGCAGCAACGGGTCGGATGCTGCTGCGGCGTTCGCCACTTCGTCCGCGGAAAAGACCTTCCGCACACCGGGCACCCTGGCCATCGCGTCGGTCATCGCCTTCAGTGTGCGCGGCCGTCGCGTCATCCGCTCGTACATGCCCGGCTCGAAGTAGACGTCGTTGCCGTTCATGCGCGACAGATACTTACCCACGCCCATATCGAGCACCGCACGCGCTTCGCCAGCATTCAGGACGGCGCTGCCGCTCGCGCGGCCGCCGTCGCGACCAGCCTTCCGCAACTGCTCCGGGATGTCGGTGACGCCGTGGTCCGCAGTGAGGCCGAGCACGTACTGCCCAGGGCCGACAACCCGATCCAGCTCGTTCAGCAATGTGCCGATCGACCGGTCCAGGTTCGCGTACATGTCCTGGACTTCCTGGCTGTGCGGGCCGAACGAGTGACCGACAAGGTCGGGGCTGGAGAAGCTGACAGCGAGAAAGTCGGGCGTCTGGCGCTTTCCGAGCTGCATGGTCTCGGCCAGCGACGCGGCCATGCGGGCCACGTAGGCATCGGCATACGGGCTGTGCTGCCACTGGTCGAAGTAGCTGGCGTCCGGGCGGCCGTTCTCGCCGCGCAGCGGATGCGGGAAGGATGATGTCCACCCCTTTGTCGGGTCTTCAGCCAGGCCATCGTCCGGATCGCGGTATTGCGAGAGCGGCAACATCCGCGTCCAGACCTTGCCGAAATCGGCCTCGAGCGGGTGGGCCGCCGTGTAAGCCTTCACCGCCGGAACCGGTTCCCTGGCGTAAGCTGTCGACGTTTCCCAGCCATCGAGCGACTCGGAAATCCAGGTGACGGCGTCGCCGCCGTGGCCGGCCATCATGATGGCGCTGCGCGCCTTCAGCGCCAGCGCCACCACGCGCCCGTTCTGCGCCCGGACCTGATCGGCCAGGGTCGGCGCCATCAGGCGGCCGGGACCGGTGCGGCTGCTGCCATCGCGGTTGTACGGCACGACGCGCGCCTGTTGATCGTCGGTGCACGGAATGACGGCGCTCCGTTCGCGATCGAACCAGGTGTTGGCGAGGATGCCGTGCGTGTGTGGGTAGGTGCCGGTCGAGATGGTGGCGTGGCCGGCGCACGTCACGGTATTGAGATACGGATACGCTGCCTTGTCGAACCAGGCGCCGTCGTCCACGAGTCGCCGCAGGCCCGACGACCAGTTATCGTGGAAGCGTTCGATGTAGTCGGCCCGCATCTGGTCGACGACGACCAGGACGACCAGTGTGGGCGCCGTCTCGGCTGCCGACAGCAGTACAGACGCAGCGATAGCAACCGCAACCCCGGTCAGGAATCGACGCATAGGCTCCCCTTTATAGCAGCGTCAGCGGGTCGACACCTACAAGCGACGGATCGGCCGGGCCTGCGATCTGTGGCGCCAGCTCGCCCTGATCGACGAACTCCCAGAGGTTCACGTCGAGCGGCCGCGCCAGCCTCATGCCGTGACGGTCGATCACGACGCGAATCTGCGGGCGATGCGGATCGGGCGCATGGGTCTTCAGGACCACGGCCACTTCTCCGCTCGTCAGCGTCACCAGGTTGCCCACCGGGTAGACGCCAATCAGCTGGCCGAACCGGCGTACCAGCCGGCTGTCGAACCGATGGCCGTCGTTCGCCTCGAGCACCGCCAGGATGCGAGCAGTCGGCGAGGCTGTCTGATAGACGCGGGTCGACCGCATGGCGTCATAGACGTCGGCAATCGAGCACAGCATCGTGCCCAGGTTCAGCGAGGCTCGCCTGACCCCTTCCGGGTAGCCGCTGCCATCGAGACGCAAGTGATGCTCGAAGGCCACGACCGGGGCGAGCGTCGGCACATCAGGGGTGGCGCGCAGGAGCTCGGCGCCGTCGATGGTGTGGCGCTTCATCATCGAGAACTCCTCGTCGGTCAGAGCGCCAACCTTGTTGAGGATCTCGAGCGGCGTCTCGATCTTGCCGATGTCGTGCATCAGCGCCGCCAGCCCGAACTCCCGCAGCAGCGAACCGTCAATGCCGAGCGCTCGCGCCTGTGCCATCACCAGAATCGACACGTTCACCATGTGGGTGAAGGTGTAGTTGTCGTATTCACGCAGCGCGGTCAGCGCCAGCAGCGCCGAGCGGTTCTCGGACACCGCGTGCGCGAGGCCGTCCACCATCTGGCGCGCCACCGTGACGTCTGGCGCCCCCTCGGCTTTCGCGGCGTCCCACACGCCTTCGGCCGACCGCACCGCGTCGGCATAGATGCGCCTGAAGCTGGCCATGTCGGCCGTCGCTGCCTCGACGCGCTCGGCCACGCTCACACGGCCGACGCGGATGTGGGGCAACGACGGAAAGGCGGCATTGCCAGCGCCTGCCGTGGTCGACGCGACGATGTCGGCCAGGCAAGCCATCTCGTCGTGGCTCACGCCTTTCTCGACGGTGATACGTTCGATACCGATCTGCCGCAGCCGCTGCACGAGTGGCGCCAGCGCCTCGGCGCGTGGCACTGGCACCTCGTCGACGATGAACTCGTCATCGACGATGCCGACGACGAGCGTTGGCGACAGGTCGTGCAAGGCGACGACGGTGCGACACAGGCTGTCGAGATTCCTCGCGATAATCGGATGGCCCTGCGAGTAGAGCTGTCCGGCGCGGAGCGACGCCGCCAGGCGTCGGAGCAGTTCCTCGGCGAGCTGAGACCGTGGCTGGGCCATCAGGCAGAGCCTCCTCGCGAGCGCTGCCGCGCCACATCGAGGTGTGGCCACGCAGCACGGCGGACGCCGCGCGAGCCGCGGGTGGCCCCATCTTCCAGCGCCGCGACGGCCGTGGGCGTGCCGACGCGGGCGAGTGCAGCTGCCGCTGCCGAACGCAGGGTTCGGGTCCGGCGCGGCGCCCACCACTCCCCGCGGTGCAGCGCTGCCGCCAGCGCCGGCACCGACTCCGGGTCGCGCGATTGCCCGAGCAGTTCGAGGGCGCGGATATACGCCCATTGCAACTCGCCCCTATGATCGACGTGCTCGACGATGTAGACGAGGATCGGCGTGGCGCGCTCATCCCGCGATCCGAGCGCCTGCATGATGGCCTCCCGCGAGCGTGGCGTGCCGCCCGCGAGGGCTTGCTCCAGCACGCGATACCCGTGGGCGCTGCCGATGTTCAGGATGGCGCGCACCGCGTCGCGCTGCACCCCCGGCTCGGCGTCATCGAGCAGTTCCGCCAGCTCCGGCAGGGCATCACTGCCGCCGAACTCGCGCAGCAGGTAGATCGCCGTGCGGCGCACCGCCGGGTTCGCCGACAACTTCAGGTACTCCACGTGCTGGCGGCCGCTGCGGCCGAAGCCGAGCAGGAGTTCGGTCAGGCGCTCGCGTGTGCGGGTGCGCTCCTCGGTGGTCAGCGCCTCGGCCAGCGGCGTCACCACGCGCTCGCCGAGCAGCAGGCAGACCTGTCTGGCCGACTCGAACTGCGGTTGTTCGATCGTACCCAGGTGACCGACGAGATGCCGCATCGTGGCGGGCGTGACGAGCCGGGTCGTGACCGCCGACGCCACTGTTGGCGCCTCGTGAGCACTGGCCGTGTCGGGGGCCTCCTCGTGTACCGCGGCGAGCAGTGACTGCGCCGCCTCGAAGTCGCCGACGAGGAACAGGTCTTCCAGCAGCATCAGCAGCGGCGCGGCGAGGCCGGCCCGCCGCACGGGATCCCCCTCCAGCCGTAGCAGATCCAGCATGAGGGTGAGGTCGAGCCGCCGCAGCTCCGTGGTCGAGACCGTGCCCAGCCAGGCCGCCACGCGCTCTGGCGGGTCGTCATTCATCTGCTCGATCTGGATCGCTTGCGTGCGGGCCATGCCGAGTTCGCGGGCATAGGCGTCGGAGACGTACGACTCGTCGGAGTACTGCGTCAGCAGCTTCTGCGCAACTCCCTGCCATCGGTGCTCGAAGCCGGCATCACCGGCGGCCTCCTGCGCGGCCGACACGTGGGCCATCGAGACCAGGCGCTCGCGCCGGTCGGCATCGACCACGAGCGACTGGAACGCCTGGACGACACGGTCGATGGACGTGCCGACGCCGGGCGCGTGCGCCGCCACGAAGTGCGCGATGGCGCCGTCGCTCATGTGCTGCAGCACGGCCTGCAGCGTCGGCTCGTCGCCGCTTGCACGCTGGTCGACGCCGCGTGGCCGGGTCAGCGTGGCCAGCATGTCCGGCGACAGGCGGCTCATCACGTCCGCCAGTTCGCGCAGCACTGCGTCCGTCCGCTCTGGCGCCCGCCCTGTGACCGCGCGCACCAGTCCGCCGAGCAACTGGACGAGCGCGGCGGCGCGAACCTCGAGGCTCGGCCCCCCGGCGCTGCCGTGATCGAAATCCGCGAGGATGTCGGCCAGAATGTCGCTCGTGGTGGCGCCGTCCAGCAGTGCGAGCAGCAGTTCCTCCGGGATGTCGATGTTGTTGCCCGCCAGGCAATTGGCCACGACCTCCTTCCAGGTGGCAGCCGCCCCAGGGCCGCGCTCGCGCAGGACCTCGGCGTAGTCGATCTCCCGCACGTTCAAGTGCTGACCGGGCAGCGTCGCCCAGAGCCGCGCGATGCCGCCCTCCTCGCGGACAGCCTCTGGCGTCCGTCCAATCAGCAGCAGAAACTGACGCCAGGTCGACTGCTCGCCGCCCGGCAGCACGGTGAGTTCACCAATCAGATGGGCGTGCAGTAACTCGGCGAGCTCACCGATGGCGGCGTCGGGCCTGGCAATCGGCGCACCGCCCACCAGCAGGGAGTCGGCAGTGACGCCGATGCGAAAGGGAGCGGTGAGTAGCGGCGGGGAGGTGAGCTGCGTCAGCCGTCCAAGCGTGGCGGCAATTGCGGGATGCGACTCGGGGTAGAGGACGACGGAGCGGGCGGCCGCCTTGAAGGCGCGCGCGAATGCGGTGAGTCGCGCCGCGTCCGTGGCGGCGGCAACGTCGGACATTGTCCGGGATTGTAACGCAGGTTCGTTATACTCGCCCGGGATGCGCACCGTCGACATCATCATGAAGAAACGCGATGGCCTTGCGCTCGAGCGCGAAGAGATTCGCGCGTTCGTGCAGGGTGTCACGACCGGGGCGTTGCCAGACTATCAGGCGTCCGCCCTGCTGATGGCCATCCTGCTGCGCGGCATGACCACGCAGGAGACCGCCTGGCTCACCGATGCGATGGTGCACTCGGGCGTAACGGTCGATCTCTCGGACCTGCCCGGCGTGAAGGTGGACAAGCACAGCACCGGTGGTGTCGGCGACAAGACGTCGCTGGTGCTGGCGCCGATCGCCGCGGCGTGCGGGGTGCCGGTGCCGATGATGTCGGGGCGGGGCCTCGGCCACACCGGTGGCACGCTCGACAAGCTCGAGTCGATTCCCGGCTTCCGGACGGCGCTGTCGCTCGAGGAGATGCGGGCGGCGCTCGAGCGCGTCGGCTGCGCCATGATCGGACAGACGACGCAGATCGCGCCGGCTGACAAGACGCTCTATGCACTCCGCGACGTGACCGGCACGGTCGAGAGCATCCCGCTGATCAGCGCCTCGATCATGAGCAAGAAGATTGCCGAGGGGATCGATGCCCTCGTGCTCGACGTAAAGACCGGCAGCGGCGCCTTCATGAAGACCGAGGCCGACTCGCGGCGTCTCGCCGAGTCGCTGGTCTCGATCGGCAACGCGTCTGGCGTGCGCACCGAGGCGGTCATCACGGACATGGACATGCCGCTCGGCGTGGCGGTTGGCAATGCGCTCGAGGTAATCGAATGCCTCGACATCCTGAAAGGCACGGGCGCTGCCGATCTCGTTGACTGCTCGATCGAGTTGACGCTCCGCATGCTGGTGCTCGGGAAGGTGGCCACCGATCGGGTCGATGCGGAAAAGCAGGTGCGTGCGGCCATTGCGTCTGGCGCGGCGCTCGAGCGTTTCCGCCGCATCATCGAAGGCCAGGGCGGCAACCCCCGCGTCGTCGACGACTACAGCCTCCTGCCGACCGCACCCTCCCGCCATCGCATCATGGCCGAGCGTGCCGGCTATGTGGCCCGGCTCGATGCCGAGTTGATCGGACGGGCGTCGGTAGTGCTCGGGGCGGGGCGCGACCGCGTCGGGGATGCGGTCGATCCAGCGGTGGGCATCATCATCTCTGCCAAGCCTGGCACGCAGGTCTCGGCCGGCGATCCGATTCTGGAACTGCACTACCGGGAGCAGGCGAAGCTCGACGCCGCGCTCATCCTGATCAGCCGCGCCATCACCATCGGCGACGAGCCACCGGCCCTTCGAGCCATCATCGTCGGTGAGGTTCGCTGATGCATTACATTCAGCCGTTCATCGGAGCGGCAGTCATCCTCGGAATCGGCTACACGTTCTCGACCAACCGCCGCGCGATCGACTGGGGGACCGTGGCCTGGGGCCTCGGCCTGCAGGTGCTGTTCGCGTTCATCGTGCTCAAGACCAGGGTGGGCCAGGCGGTGTTCGAGTTCGTGGGCGGCTACATCACGAAGCTCCTGTCGTTCTCGAATGTCGGTGCGGCGTTCGTGTTCGGGCCGCTTGGCGACGCCAACGTCTGGGGGCGGGCCATGACCGGCGCCATCGGCCCTGACGGGGCGCAGTACGCGGTCATCTTCGCGTTCCAGATCCTGCCGACGATCATCTTCATCGCCGCGCTGTTCGCCATCCTCTACTACTACGGCGTGATGCAGCTGGTCGTGCGCCTGTTCGCCGTGGTCATGCAGCGCACGATGAAGGCCAGCGGTGCCGAATCGCTCAACGTGGCGGCCAGCATCTTCATGGGTCAGACCGAGGCGCCGCTCACCATCCGTCCCTACCTGTCGGAGATGACGCAGTCGGAATTGATGACGGTGATGACCTCGGGGATGGCGCACATCTCCGGCGGCATCATGGCTGCCTACATTGCGTTCGGCATCGAGGCGCGTCACCTGCTGACGGCGGTGATCATGACGGCGCCCGGCACGATCATGATGGCCAAGATGCTCGTGCCCGAAACCGAAATCCCGAAGACGATGGGGTCGGTCACGCTGAAGGTGGAGCGCACCGACGTCAACGTGATCGACGCGGCTGGGCGCGGCACGCATGAAGGGCTGCACCTGGCGCTGAACGTCGGTGCGATGCTCATTTCATTCCTCGCGCTGATTGCGCTGCTGAATGCGATCCTCGGACACATCCCGTGGTTTGGCGGCGGCGAACTGAGCCTTGGCCGCATTTTCGGCTGGGTGTTCGCGCCGATTGCCTGGACGATGGGCGTGCCGTGGAAGGACGCTCCCACCATTGGTAACCTGCTCGGCACCCGCATGGCGCTCAACGAGTTCGTGGCCTACTCGCAGCTTGGCCCGCTGAAGGCGTCGCTCGACCCGAAGTCGTTCACGATTGCCACGTTCGCGCTCTGTGGCTTCGCCAACTTCAGCTCGATCGGCATGCAGATCGGCGGCATCGGCGGGCTGGCCCCGAACCGCCGTCACGACCTCGCCCGGCTCGGCCTGCGCGCGATGTTCGCCGGCACCCTCGCCAACTTCATGACCGCCACCATCGCCGGATTCCTGCTCTGATGGCCTACTACGACGACGTGAAGGACGCGGCGGAGTACATCCGCGCGCGCATCTCGACTGTGCCGGAGCTTGCCATCGTGCTCGGCTCCGGCCTCGGCGACTTCGCCGGCACGCTGGGCAACGCGGTGTCGCTGCCGTACCACGAATTGCCGCACTGGCCGGTGTCGAACGTCATCGGCCACGAGGGGCGCCTGGTCATCGGCACCGTCGGAGGCCGCACCATTGCGGCACTGGCCGGACGCTGCCACGTCTACGAAGGCCACGACCTGAAGACCGTCACGTTCGCGGTGCGGGCGCTCGGCCTGCTTGGCGTCAAGGTGCTCGTCCTCACCAATGCCGCCGGCGGCATCAACACGCGCTTCGACCAGGGCGCGCTGATGGTGATCGACGATCACATCAACCTGATTGGCAGCAACCCGCTGGTGGGCGCGAACGACGATCGCTTCGGCGTGCGCTTTCCGGACATGAGCGAGGTCTACTCGCGGCGCCTGCGTGGCGTGGCCGACGAGGCCGCGGCGGCGCTCGGCGTCACCGTGCCGCACGGCGTCTACGCCGGCCTGCTCGGACCGAGCTACGAGACGCCGGCCGAGATTCGCTACCTGCGGGTGATCGGGGCAGATGCCGTCGGCATGTCGACCGTGCCCGAGGCGATCGTCGCCAGGCACATGGGCATCGAGGTGCTGGGCATCTCGTGTATCACCAACATGGCCGCGGGTGTGCTGCCGCAGCCGTTGCATCACGACGAGGTGATGGCGACGGCCGCGCGCGTCCGCGGGCAGTTCATCGCGCTCCTCAACCAGGTGATCGCGCGCGCGCTCGGTAGTGCCGTGTGAGTGACAAGGATCGGCTGGTCGCCGCCGCGCGTGCCGGGCGTGAACACGCCGTCGCGCGCTTCTCGGGCTTCAAGGTGGGGGCCGCCCTGCTCACGCCCGACGGCGCCATCATCTCGGGCTGCAACGTCGAGAACGCCACCTACGGCCTCACGGTGTGCGCCGAACGCGTCGCCATGTTTAAGGCGCTCTCCGAAGGTCACCGCGAGTTCGTGGCGGTGGCCGTGGTCGCCGACACTGACGCCCCCACACCGCCGTGCGGCGCCTGCCGGCAGATTCTGTGGGAGTTCGGCGGCGACCTCGAGGTGTTCCTCGCCAACCTGACCGAGCACAAGGGGACTTATCGCCTGGCGGACCTCCTGCCCCTGCCCTTCGACGCCCGCCTCCTCTGAGCATTTCGCGTTAGATCGTCAAATTCACAGTAAGTACAATCGGTCGATGCTTCCGACGATTGCCCGAGACCACGATGTCGTTGTGATGATCGACCAGCGCAAGCTGCCGGCGCAGGAGATATACGTGCGCTGCCGGACCGCAGTCGAGGTGGCCAGGGCCATCAAGACCATGGTCATCCGCGGCGCTCCCGCCATCGGCGTCGCCGCGGCGCTCGGCATCTCGCTCGGCATGCGTCGAAGTACGGCGACGGGTACGCAGAAGTTCGCCACCGAGTTCTACCGGATGTGCGATGTGATGGCGGCCACCCGCCCGACGGCGGTGAACCTGTTCTGGGCCATCGAGCGGATGAAGCGGTCGTTTGCCGCCGGCGTGACCGCCGGCGAGTCGCCTGGGCAGCTGAAGGATCGCCTCGACCGCGAAGCCGACCTCATTCACGACGAGGACGTCGCCAGTTGCCGCGCCATGGGCGCCTTCGGTGCCGCGGTCGTGCCGCAGGACGCAAAGATCCTCACGCACTGCAACGCCGGAGCGCTGGCGACGGCCGGCTACGGCACGGCACTCGGCGTCATCCGCGGCGCGGTGGCAGCCGGGAAACAGGTGGCGGTCTTCGCCGATGAGACGCGGCCGTTCCTGCAGGGCGCGCGCCTGACCGCGTGGGAACTGGTGCGCGACGGCATCCCCACCACGGTCATCACCGACAACATGTCTGGGGCGCTCATGCGCCAGCGCAAGGTGAACTTCGTCGTCGTTGGCGCCGACCGCATTGCCGCGAACGGCGACACCGCGAACAAGATCGGCACCTACTCGGTGGCCGTGCTGGCGCGCGAGCACGGCGTACCGTTCTACGTGGCGGCGCCGCTCTCGACCATCGACCTGAAGACGGCGGATGGCGACGGCATCCCGATCGAGGAACGCAGCAGCCGCGAGGTGACGCACGTCGGCAGCCACCAGCTGACGCCTGACGGCGCGGCGGTGTGGAACCCGGCGTTCGACGTGACGCCGCATCAGCTGATCGCCGGCATCATCACCGAGAAGGGGATCTTCCGCGCGCCCTACACCGACTCGCTGGCCAGCGCCTTCGCGCTCGAGCCCGTGGCCTGACGACCAATGACCAAGGACTTGTGACGTGCGACTTGTGACTAGCGATAGCTCATGCTGATTCTTGGTATCGAAACGTCGTGCGACGAGACGTCGGCTGCCGTGGTCGAGGAGACCGGAGACGCGGCCCGCCCGTGGGCGATTCGCTCCAACATTGTCGCGTCGCAGGTGGCCATTCACCGCGAGTGGGGCGGCGTGGTGCCCGAA
>JBKJMH010000098.1:0-6533 GCA_046596625.1 Vicinamibacterales bacterium
GCGTAGGCCGGGCGAAGCGTCAGCAGCTTGGCGCCCATGAAGCAGGGTGCGGCGGGGTCGGTGACATCGAAGAACCGCACGGCAGTGCCAACGCTCTGCCCGGTCGCGCCAGCGAGTGCAATTGCCAGGTCGCCCGAGAACGTCGTGCCGCCGCCGCAGGGGTTCTGGTCGTGCAATACGAGATTCGAGATGTCGGTCTGGACCGCGATGGTCTCGAGGTCGGTGCCCTCGATACGGGAGAGCAACACCGGCGCGTCCGGCTTGGTCAGATCGAGAATGACGCCCGAGCGTTGCGAGGCGATGTCACCGGTCACGCCGAAGCCGAGCGTGCGGGTTCCACCGTTGCCATCCGGACGCTTCACCAGCACAAGGTGGCGCAGCATCCGCATGGTGTCGCCGGCCGTGAAGGTGCCCGTGGCCAGCACCGGCGTGAAGGTGGCGATGTTGAACCGCGCGGCCTTCATCTGGTTGCCCGAGCTGTCCGTCACCCCGTCGAGCACGATCGTGTAGTGCGCCCCCATCTTCAGCGGCGCATCTGGCACGAAGACGACGGTCTTGTTGCCGTTGGTCAGCCGGACCTCGCCCGCCACCTCGTTGCCGCTGGCATCGAGGAGCCTGATACCGGCAATGGCGCTGTCGCGGTCGAGTCCCTCGGAGAATGTGAACGACAGCAACCCACTCGGGTCGAACGAGTTCAGCAACGGCGGCGTCGAGGTCAGTGCCGGTGGCTCATCGTCGCCGCTGATGCTGCCCAGGTTGAGCGGCTCGTCCGGGGGGGCGACCAGCACCGTCACGGTCTTGATCTCGCGCCCAGTCACCGGGTTCGAGATCGTGATCACCACTTTCGGGATCTCGATCGCGGCCGGCTGGCGCCCGTCGCGATATTCGACGATGACCCGGAACGCGTCCGCCTCTGCATTCCCGTCGAACGGGAATTCGAACCCGCCGTTGAGCACCAGATTCGCTGGCACCTGCAGGCGCTCGATCACGGTCGTCAGATCCTGCCCGTCGACTCGCTCCAGGAACACGTCGGTATCCGGATCGATCGTCGCGGGCAGGGCGCGTGCGATCAGGTTGCCGCTGCCGCTCGGCGACTCGAGGTTGAACGACACGTCGCGCGAGGTGCCATCCACGGTGGTGAGCGACACGGTGAAGTCGTCGCTCGCGGCGCCGCTCACCGCAATGCGCGTCGACGCGGTCGATTGCGGGAAGGTGCGTGACTCACCGCTCGTGACGTTGGTGATGGTGACCGCATCGACTGACACATTCAGCGTCGCGGCGTTCAGGCGGACGCTGACGCTACCAGCAACGGATGCCGCGCCGACGGTGAAGGGCACCGGACTCGCGCCCCCGCTTGACGACACCTCGGCAGTGAACACGTCATCGACCGTGCCCGGGACCGCGAAGCGGAACTCGGCCACGTTACGCGGATAGTAGAACACCCTTCCGTTCGACTGGTTGCGAACGACAATCTGGCGGTCGGCCGGGGTGAACTGATCCGCTTCGATGATCAGATGCTGGCTATTGGGCTGAACGGCAATGCGGCCCGACAGCACCGGCATGCAGACATCCGCCGGGGTCGACGTCGCCATCAACTCGAATGGCAACGCCAGAATCTGGCCGAAGATGACCTGCGACATCTGCGCGCGCAACGCCGAATACGGATCGCCCAGGTTGGCAAACCGACCGTAGTTCACGCCGACGCTGGTCTGGGTGGACTTGAAGAACGCGTAGTCGGCGGCCGCCTGAACCCCGGGACAGGGCGGCGACGATGTGGTCACGCGTCCGTCGATGATGCGCGCCGTGTCGACGACGTTCATGAACGAACGGCCGTTCGCCGAGACGACCTGTCCAACAATCCAGCGGTCGTCGCGCGATCCGGCGCCGGTCAGCGGCACGGAGACGTTCAGGTATACCGCCGGTGTCGCGCCAGCGAAGTCGAGCCTGATGCCGCCACTGAACCCGAAGAACTGTTTCTGCTGCGGTGTGAGCGAGACCGGGAACGTCGCCTCGTCCAGCGCGGTGATGGTGACCACCGTGCCGTCCGGCAGGGCGCCGGCCGGTACGTCCACGACCGTGCCTGCGGGTCCGTTCAGTCGTCCACCGTCGCTGCCGATGACCGTTCCGATGCTGCCGTCAGGATTGGTCTGGGTGAAGCGCGGCAGCGCCACACTCGTTTGATTGCCGCTCGCGTCTGTAATCAGGAGCTGTAGCTTGTCGGCGAGGCCCGCGGCCATCGTCACGGTGAACCCACCGCTCGGCCCGACGAGAACGGGGACGCTGGTGCCGCGCGTGAGGTTGACCACTCGCACCGTGTCGCGAGAGCCGGCCGTTCCCTGCGCGCCAGTGATCGTCACGATGCCGTTGGCGTCGGGCAGCGTCGCGGTAATGCTCCCGGCTGGAGGCGTTGGCGGCGGGCGGGTATCGAGACTGTTGAACTGTGCCGTCACCGCCGCGAGTGGCCGTCCCAGAGCGTCCCGGATCGCGGCCGTCAGCGTCACGCGGTACTGCGCATTGGCCGCAAGCCGCTGGTCGGCACGGAAGGTCGCCCGCGTGTTACCGAACGACAGCGTGAGGACACCAGGCACCACTGTCCCACCTGGTCCGGTCACGACGAACGAGCTGCTGTTGACTGATGGCGGATCGACGGCGCGAGAGAACGTCGCCACGACCGCAGTGGACAACGGGACTGAACTGTCCCCGTTCGCAGGCGAGAGGGTCGCGGTGAACGCGATCGCCTGCAGGCGCACGTCGGCGGTCACCATCACACCAGAACCAGGAACGGTCGTGGCGGCCGAGCCGACGTCGAGCGTCGCGGGATCCTGTGCGCTCACCGTAACCGGGCCGAGCAACGATGCCACGACGTAGCGTCCGAGCGCGTCGCTGAGTGCCACGAGCGGCAGACCGGTCTGGGAGACCAGGGCACGGGGCAGCGCACTGGCGTTGGTTGCGAACACGGTGCCTGTGACGAAGCCGAGGCCGTTCGGGCCACGCACGAACAGGTACCGCCCTGCACCGTTGACGCCCTCGAGCTGCGCCGAACTGCCGGCAACGCTCGACGCCGACACGATGCGTGTGCCAACCACGTTGCCACTGCCAACGACCTGCAGCCGGGTTGCACCTGCGATCTGAACGACTTTGAGCAAGACGATGGGTGAGAGACCGTCCACGTCACCGGGCCGCTGGATGGACAGCACGGCTGGCAGAGCGGGTGACGCTCCCGAGAACCCCACGGTCACCGCCCCGATCAGCGAAAGGCCGGGCGGCAGCGTGAAGCCGAGTCCATCGACAGGGATCGTCTGGACCGACACCGGAACGGGAGTCGCGAACGTGCCGGGCGCGACCAGCAGTTCCGCCCCATCAGTCCCAGTTACCGGCCCGCCGTCAGCGCCGACGGCGCTCGGCGAGATCGAGGGGTTGGGCACGGCCAATTGGACGGTGATGACACCCTGCTTGAAGTCGGCAGGATCGAACACCAGCGACGGCGTCACCATGAAGCCCGCCGAGACCGTCGCGGCAGCGTCAGGACCCTGGAAGAAGACCAGGTCCTGGATGAACGGGTCCGGATGGATTTCGGTGCCGGCATTGAACTGATACGACTCGGTGATTGTGCCGCGCAGTGCGGTGCCGCTTGGCACCCGCGCGTCCATCACACCGCCGACCGACGAGTTCGCGCCAGGCTGGTAGAACAGCACCCGCGGCTGCGGCGTCACCGTCGCCGTCGCAGGGAGCGGCACGCTTGCCGGATCGACGCCGGTCACCAGCGCTCCTGGCTGCGAAGGTGGGGGAACCGCGGGGAGTGCGTCGGCAACCAGCCACGCCCACTGTCCACTCGAGGGCACGAGCCCGGTGATTCGTGCGGTGTCGGTCATCACCTGGTTGGCTTCCGCCCGCCACGCGGCCGCCGACTCGTCCCACGTCGCCAGCACCAGGGCGGTCCCGGTCGGAAGACGCAGGCGATTCGCCACGGAGACCGCCTGCGCGGCGCTGAACGCGACGCCGTGCGGAACAATGTCGACCGCTGCGGCGGGTGACCAACCCAGGGGTAGCCGACCCTGCAGCCCCTGCGGCCCGACCACCGCGAGTTGAAGGACCGCGTCGTTCGACAGTGCTCCAGGGGCGATCACCAGTGCGGCGTCGACGACGTTGGCTGACGGCGGCACGAGGCGGCGGTTCGTCAGCGAGCCACCGGGAACGGCAGACAGTGCCTGCTCGCTGCCGAGGGGCGTGAGGCGTGCGTCGAACGCGACCGTCACCGCGAGGTCCGCGATCGTCAGAGCCCGATCGACCCGCGTATAGCCCGGAGCCGTGATCTGCAGCCGACCGTCGCCACCGCTGGTCGCCAGATAGTATTCACCACGCGTGCTGCTGCGCCCGCGTTCGTCGTAGGCCCGCCCGCTGGCGTCGAGTCCGGTCAGCGCAATCGTTGCGTCCGCCAACGGCAACCCCGTGGCGTCGTCGTAGACACGACCGGAGATGGAGGCGGGCTGTCCGGTCGGCGCCGAAATCACCCGCGTGAGGCCACTGCTGCTCGCTGTGTTGCCGGACCCGTCGGTCGCGACGGCGACAACCCGCAACACGGAGCCGCCGGCCTGGGTGACGGGCACGTCAACCGCGAAGTCCGGCGGGACGACACGACCGACGATCACCTCATTGACCAGGAAGTCGATACCAGCCAGAGCCACGTCGTCGCGGGCGGTTGCGGCGAGATGCAACACGCCTCGGGCCTTCACCGACTCGGGCGCCAGCAGTGTGACCGTCGGCGCAGTCGTGTCCGGCGCGGCCACGATCGGCAGATTGCCAGCAGACTCCGCGGCGTTGTTCGAGAAGTCGACGGCGCGTGCCACAAACGACAGCACTGAGGCCGGTGCGGTGTCGAGCGGCACGGTGTAGGTGGCGAGATAGGGCGGCGTCGAAGTACTGGCAAAGGTCACGCCCGCGGTGGAGAACGAGACGCTGCGGATCCCCACGTCGTCGGAGGCGAGCGCCGAGAGCACCACCCTGGTGCCAGGTGCCGCACTCGGGGGTAACGAAATGACGACAGTCGGTGCGACCGCGTCTGGCGCGGCAACGACCTGTATGCTGATCTGGTCGAAGGCGCTGTTGTTGGCCGCGTCTCGGGCCGTTGCGCGAACCGTGACCGTCGAGCCGGGAGCCGCGAGGGACGGCACGTCCACGACGCGCTCGAACGGAGACGCGGCCGCGAGCGAGCTCGCGGCGCCGCTGACGTCGAACGCCACGGACGTCACGCCAATGTTGTCGTTGGCGTCGGCGACGACCGTGATCCTCGCGCCAGGCAGCGCAGTCAACGGCGCATTCACCTTCACCACTGGTGGCGTCCGGTCGACTCTCGGACCGATCACCGCCACGCTGTTCGCGGTCGCGACCGCGCCTTGCGCATCGGTGATCGTGAGGATCACGGCGAAGGAGCCCTGTGCGGTGTAGGTGTGGACCGGGGAGGAACCGGCCCCCTGCGTTCCGTCACCGAAGTCCCAGGCGAAGGTGAGCGCGTCGCCATCGGGTGAGAATCCACTGCCGGACAACCCGAGGGGAACGTCTGTTTCCCCGCTGTACGGCCCGCCGGCAGAGCCGGTGGGTGGCCGGTGCGCGCGAGCAATAGTCACGCTGACCGACGTGCTCCCGCTGTCGCCACGGTCATTGGTGACTGTGAGTCGGACGGTAAACAGGTCGGCGATCGCATACGAGTGGCTGAACGATGGACCGGTCGCGAAGGAGCCGTCGCCAAGGCTCCACGAGAACGTGAGCGGACGGCCGTCAGGATCGGATGACGACGAACCATCGAACGGCACCGCAATACCGGTCGTCGCCGAGAACGGGCCACCGGTAATGACGGCAAGCGGCAGTCGACGCACCGTCTGAATCAGTGCAGACGAGGTCGATGAGGCATGTGTGAGGTCGCCGCCATATGACGCGGTGATCGAATGGACTCCTACCGCCAGCCCACTCGTGCTCACGGTGGCCTGGCCCACTACGCTGACCGTGCCCGCACCCAGCGACGCCGCGCCGTCGAAGAACTGCACCGACCCACTCGGCGTGGTCAACCCGCCGGTGACGGTCGCCATGAACGTCACGCTCTGGCCAAAAGACGATGGGTTGGCGTTCGATGTCACGACAGTTGCGCTGCTGGCCGATGAGACCGTCTGCGTCAGCGGCCCGGACGTGGACGAGGCGTGCGTCGCGTCGCCGCTATACACCGCGGTGATGGTGTGCGCCGCAACCGCGAGCGCGCTGGTGCTCAGCGTCGCCTGGCCGGCGCCGTTCAGCGCACCCGTGCCGAGCGATGTGGCACCGTCGAAGAACGTGGCCGTGCCGGTCGCTGGCGTCGTACCGCCAGTCACCGTCGCCGTAAAGGTGACGCTCTGTCCGAAGGTCGAGGGGTTCAGATTCGACGCCACACCGGTCGTCGTCGACGCCGGCGGCGGCGCATTCACCGTTTGTGTCAGTGGCCCGGAGGTGGAGGTGGCATGCGTCGCGTCGCCGCCATACGCGGCGGTGATGGTGTGCGCCGCAAC
>JBKJMH010000357.1:0-5659 GCA_046596625.1 Vicinamibacterales bacterium
CCGACCTGGAGCAACCCGATTCCGCGTCGCGTCGCACGGTAGCGAGGACGGGCACGGTGGTCGTGGTGCCCTCGGTCTCCGGAGGCCCCCCGCGTCGAGCGAGAACGCATCGCCTGGAGGAGTCACGCCTCAGCAGGCTGCTGCTATCGCTTCGATCTGATCGGCAAGCGACTGATGGTCCACCGGCTTCAACATGATGGCGTCCGCGCCAGCGGCCATGGCGACTTCGAGGTGGCCCAGGCGGGTGTCGCCGGTCAGCACGATGATCGCCGTGTGCCGGGTGGACTGGTCCGCCTTGATCCGCCGGATCGCTTCGGCCCCATTCATGCGCGGCATGCTCAAGTCCATCAATACGACGTTAGGGCAATTGAGTTCGACCGACTTGATGGCGTCGTCGCCCGACGAGACCACCCGCACCTCGAACTGGTCCGACAGCATGAGCCGCAGCATCTCGCGAGTGCTGTCGTCGTCGTCCACAATGAGCACGGACCGGGTGCGGGACATAGCTGGTTGTGATTAAACAGTCCGACCGGGCGCGGCGTCCATCAGGGATTTCACCTAGCCGGCGGCCGAGCTGGCTCGCGTCAGCGTCTCCCGCATCGTCACCGGTGACGTCCTCCGAACACCCTTTCTCGCCTGTCGGATGTAGGGAAACGCTTGCATCTGCGGCGAGACCGCGTCATCGTGCCGCGCACAGACCCGCTTCCTCGCCAGGTCCGGCGCAGATGAGGAGAGCAGATCGGCTATGAAACGACCCATCGTCGCCGCGTGCGTCTCGGTGTGTGCAGCGGCTCTGGCCGTGACGACGGCGCTCGCGCAGTCGCCGCAAAGAGCACCCACCACCGGCGCGGGGCATCCCGACCTGAGCGGGTTCTGGTACTTTGGCACCGCCACCCCGCTCGAGCGGCCGAGGGATCTCGCCGACAAGGCGACCCTCACCGAAGAAGAGGCCGCTGCGTTCGAGGAGCGGACGGCCGATCGCCTGAGTCGTGTCGTCGCCGTCCATCCGCCGGAGTGGCTGGATTACGGAACACGGATGCAGCCCGACCGCCGCACGTCGCTCATTTCCGATCCGCCGGACGGCCGGATCCCGGCGTTGACCCCCGCGGCGCGCGACCGCGCAGCCGCACGCGCGAAGACCCAGGCCCGTGCGGACAACCCCGAAGACCGCTCGCCCCAGGAACGCTGCCTCACCTTTGGCGCGGGACCGCCGGTCGTGCCCGGGCCTTACAACAACAACCTGCAGATCGTGCAGACGCGCGACGCGGTGCTGATCTTCACAGAGATGGTGCACGACGCGCGCGTCGTCCCCATCGATGCGACGCCGCAGCTCCCCGCGCGCATCCGGCAATGGCTCGGTTCGTCACGAGGCCATTGGGAGGGCCCTACGCTCGTCATTCAGACGACGAATTTCAACGAGCAGGTCAGCTTCCACGGCTCGGACGCGCAGCTCGAGGTGACCGAACGGCTGACACTTGAAGCGGCCGACACGCTCCGGTACGAGTACACGATCGTCGATCCGACGGCGTTTACGCGACCATGGACGGCACACTTCACCATAACCCGCAGCGATGAACCAATCTACGAGTACGCCTGCCACGAGGGGAACTACGGGCTGCGGAACACGCTCGAGTTCGAACGCCTCGCCGAGCAGGGAAAGCCATAGGCGACGATGAGAAGACTATGTGTGGGACTCTGGCGGGCGGCACTGGTGCTGCTGCCGATGCTGTGGTCGGCCGGAGCGGACGCGGCAATCGTGCGGATTGAAATCACCGAGCGCGAGTCGCCCACGTTTGGAGGCTACGCGTTTCCGGGCGTCGGTCCGTACGAGAAGGTGGTCGGCAAGGCGTATGGCGAACTCGATCCCGCAGACCGCCGTAACAGCGTCATCGTCGACCTGGCCCGCGCGCCGAGGAACGCCAGCGGGAAAGTGGAATACTCGTTCGACTTCTACATCCTGAAGCCGGTCGATCTCTCCCGCGGCAACCACAAGGTGATGTACGAGCCGCCGAACCGTGGCCGCAAGCTGACGTTGCCGTTGCTGAACCGCGGGGTTGCGGGGGCCGATCCCGGCGGCACGAGCGCGCCCGACGTGCTCGCGGCCACGTTTCTCCTGCCGCAGGGATACACGCTCGTCTGGAGCGGGTGGGATGCCAGCACCGCGAGTGTCACGACCGACCACAACGTCGCGATCGCGCTGCCGGTTGCGAGGAACGCTGACGGCACGTCCATCACCGGGCCTTCGTACGAATACATTGTCACGCAGGCTGCACGGTACGCGCTGACGTACACGGCCGCGACGGGCGAGAAGAGCCGTGCCCGGCTCACGCACCGCGTGCACCTGGACGATGAGCCGCAGGTGGTGCCGGAGTCGGAGTGGACCTACGACAAGGAGGGGACCGGCATCAGCCTGCTGCCGGCAGGGCGCCGATTCGTCGCGAACGACATCTACGAGTTCACGTACGTCGCGAAAGACCCGACGGTGAACGGCATGGGGTTCGCCGCGGTTCGCGATTTCAATGCCTTCATCCGGTACGAGAGCCGAGACCGTCGCGGCACGCCAAACCCGCTCGCCGGGGACGTCACCCGAATCTACACCGTGGCGACGTCGCAGCCGGGTCGGATGCTGAACGACTTCCGTTTGCTCGGGTTCAATGAGGCGGAGAACGGCCGCGTCGTGTTCGACGGCATGCTGCAATGGGTGGCGGCGGGTGACGGCATCAACATGAACCTGCGCTTCTCGCAGCCAGATCGCACGCAGCGTAATCGCCAGGATCAGCTGTACGTAGAGGGCGTATTCCCGTTTGCGAACCAGCCCATGTTCGATCCGATCACCAAGACCACTGCCGGCCGGTACGACGCCTGCGTGCGGACCCGGACCTGCCCACTCGCGCTGGAGGCGTTTTCATCGAACGAGTACTGGGTGAAGGGTGCCTCGCTGATGCACACCGACACCGCGGGGACCAGGGACCTGCCCGAGCACCCGATGTCGCGGCTGTACCTGCTCTCGAGCCACCAGCACGCGGGCCCGCAGGATCCAACCTCGCGCGGCGCATGCCAGCAGGTGGGCAACCCGCTCGATCCCGGACCTGTGCTGCGCGCGCTCTGGACCGCGCTGGATGCATGGGTGACGCGCGGAATAGAGCCGCCGTCGAGCCGGGTCCCGCGGCTCGCCGACGGCACGCTTGTTCCCCCGCTGCCGCAGGCCGGCGCCGGATTTCCGAATGTGCCTGGAGTGACGTACACGGGTGTCAAGTCGACGCGGTACCGGCTCGACTACGGGCCGGACTTCTACCGGACCGGCGTGATGACGGTGAACCCGCCCATGATGAAGATGCCGATCTTCGACAACCCTGCGAACGGACCGATCTACCCGACTTTCGTGCCGAGGACCGATGTCGACGGTAACGAGGTCGCGGGCATTCGCCTGCCAGACATCGCGGTGCCGCTCGCCACGTACAGCGGCTGGTCACTGCGCGGCGGCGCACAGGCCAACGACGGATGCGATACGCAGGGACAGATGATCCCGTTCGCGCGCACGCGTGCCGGGCGGGCGGCGAGCGGTGATCCCCGCCTGTCCATCGACGAGAGGTATCCGTCGATGGTCGTCTATGCGAGCGGCGTCGATCGCGTACTTGGCGAACTCGTCGCCGCTCGCCTGCTGCTCACCGAGGACGTCGCGCGCGAGCGCGCGCGTCTGCTGCGGGCCGCCCAGGCAGTGGGCGTGCAGGGTGGTACATCAGAGGGGGACGTGCCAGGACTGCGTTAAAGCACTGTGCTCCACCCCCTCTTTCTCCGTCGATGCGACCCGGTCCCAGCCGTCCGAGGTCTTCACCGGCTCCGGGATGGCCATCACGGCCAAGGGCATCCCCATCTGGTGCCGACCTTGGCGTATCGGGTCGCGGTCGCCGACAGGTCGATCGTGTTCAGTTCGGACCAGAACGGCGCCGACCCGACGTTTGCGGATTTTGCGAAAGACGCCGACCTGCTAGGAGTGGCCGTCCAACGGGTGCCCTCTGGTGAGCCAAGCGGCTCACCCCTCCGCGCGGTGCGAGTACGGAGCCCTGTCAGGAACCCGGCATGTTCACGATTGTCAGCTACCTGAACTGCATCACCACTGCCAGATGGTCGTTGGTCCTTAGTCCTTGGTCATTAGCGGGTCGCGACCAACGACCAACGACTATTGAATGTCATGGCACGTGTCGCATTCCTGCCCGATCGCCTTGCCGTCTTTGGTCTTGTGGCTGTCGTCGTGGCAGCGGAAGCAACCCGGTGAATCCATGTGCCCGATGTTGCTGAGATACGTGCCGAACTGCACGTTCATCTCCGGGAACACGTTTCGTCGATAGAGCCGTTCGGCCGCCGCAACCGCGCGCTCCACATCCTGGCGCTGCGTGTTGTAGACCTCCTGGTGCTCGGCACGATAGAACTCACGCAACGCGCTGGCAATAGATTCGGCCGCCGCCTCCTGCGAGGGATAGCTCGCCTTGACGGCCTTCACCGCTTCACGACGGACGAACGGCAGCCCCTTCGGCATCTCGCCGCTGGCGAGCGCCGCGTCAACCGCACGCTCGGCCGTGGCCGCTATCGGATGGCTCGGCCGGTTGTGGCAGTCGATGCAGTCCATCCGGCGCCGTTCTCCCCTTGCGAGCTGGTCGGGGGTGACACCATCGTCGAAGTACTCGCGCACGGTGCCGCTGGCATCGGTCAGCTTGACGTAGGGAATGACCTGGCGCTTCGCGTCGGTCGTCACGTACTCGATGTGTGTGTCGGGGTTGGAGTGCCAGTGAATGCCCGTCGCGACGCCCGTTCTGGCGCTGCCACCGCCCACCTTCATCTGGAGCGTCGTCACCGACTCGCTGTTCTTGTCGTCGTCGGCGTATTCCGCTACCCGCCGCACGACCGCACCGTGGAACTTTTCCGGCCAGTGGCACTGCTCGCACACCTCGCGGGCGGGCCGCAGGTTCTGGACCGGCGAGGCAATCGGACGCGAATAGCTGCCGCGGGCGACCGCCACCAGTTGCCGCATGCCGGAGACCTTCGAGCGGGCGAACCACGTCGCGCCAGGGCCGATGTGGCACTGCACGCAATTGACGCGGGAGTGCGGACCGTCCTGGTAGGCGGTGAACTCGGGCTTCATCACCTCGTGACAGACCTGGCCGCAGAACTGCACCGAGTCCATGTACTCGACGCCGCGGTACGCGGCCAGCGACACGATGACGACATTCGCCATGGTGAGCACGAAGATCGCCACTGCCATCCGGCGCTGCGCCGGTACGTTCAGGTCGACACGCGGCCAGTGCAGTTCCGACGCGGGGAGTCCGCGCTCGATGCGGCGCCGCTCGACCCACGCGCCGAGCGGGATCAGCAGCAGTCCGACGAGGAAGATGCTCGGGAGAACCAGGAAAAACAGGATGCCGACGTACGGGTTGGAGTGCATCCCGAACAGATCGGCCAGGAACACCACGAGAAACACGACAGCGCTGACCGTGGTCAGTACCATGCCGATCACCGAGATCGGACTTCTGATCATCCGAGCCGCACGAGCCATTCCCTCCACCCTCCGCCTGGCGGCAACTGACGAATCGTGCGCCGTTTACTTCTTCAAGGTCTGAAGGTAGGCGACGAGGTTGTCCACGTCGTCCTTCGGCAGCGAGTA
>JBKJMH010000208.1:0-4875 GCA_046596625.1 Vicinamibacterales bacterium
CATTGCGCTCTCGCAGCGCGGTTGTCATGTCGTGCTGAGCAACTCGACCGCGCCGGCCATCGCCGACCTGTACGACACCAACGCCGGCGCCAGGGACGCCGGGCTGCGGGCGCTGCGCGTCCCGGCCCGTCGTGCCATCAACAGCAACGCCGCCCGGCGCGGCCCCGTGGACGAATACGTGATCACCAACGTGCCAGGGACGGACGCGCGCGAATAACCCGACAGCTGCCGACCAGGCGAACACAGGGCAAAAGCCCGCACGAGAATCTGATTGACGAAATCTGCCGTGCAGGGGACAGTTGAAGCTCGGGGAGTCGGGAGCGTGGCGAAACTGGCAGACGCGCGGGTCTTAGGAGCCCGTGGGCGGAAGTCCGTGTGGGTTCGAGTCCCTCCGCTCCCACCAGCAGCAACTCAGCACGTCCAACCTCATTTCCTCTACAACCCCTTTTCCTGAGCCGACATGAAAGCCGAACTCGTCGACGTCAACGAAACGCGCAAGAGCCTGTCGATTGAAATCCCGAGCGACCAGGTCGAGGCCGAGATCGAGCGCCATGCGCGCGACTACTCCCGCAAGGCCCGCATCCCCGGCTTCCGCCCGGGCAAGGTGCCCTCCCGCGTCGTCCGCCAGCGCTACAAGGATCAGATTCTCCACGACGTCGCGCACGAGATGGTGCCGCGTGCCGTCGACACCGCGCTCCGCGAGAAGGGGCTCGAACCGGTCAGCACCCCGGACATCCGCGAGGTCGTGGTCGAGGAAGGGCGCGCGCTGACGTTCACGGCGGAGTTCGACACGCTGCCGCCGTTCGATCTCGGCGACTTCGCCACCGTGGCGCTCACCCGCAAGCCGACCGCCATCGCTGACGAGGCGCTGACCGACGCGCTGCAACGGCTGCGCGAGCGCGCGGCGCGTTACGACGTCATCGAGGACCGCGGCGTCGTCGACGGCGACGTGGTGACCGTCGACATCGACCGGACCGATGCCACCGGTGCGAACGACTCGCACAAGGACGTGGCCATCGAACTGGGCGCCAAGGCGAACCCACCCGGATTCGACGAGCAATTGCTCGGTCTCGAGAACGCGGCCGTCAAGTCGTTCTCCGTCACGTTCCCCGCCGACTACCCGAACGGGGAGTTGGCGAACAGCACCGTCTCGTATACCGTGACGGTGAAGGCCATCAAGCGCCGCATCCTTCCCGAGCTCGACGACGAATTCGCCAAGGACATGGGTGAGTTCGAGAACCTCGACGCGCTCCGGACGCGCGTGCGCGCCGACCTCGAACACGAGGCGAAGCACACGGTCGAGAACGAGCTTCGCGGCGAGTTGATGAAGGCGCTGGCGTCACGGGTGCCGTTCGAGATTCCGGCGTCGCTCATCGAGCGCGAGATCGACCGTCGCCTCGAGGACTTCGCGGGTCGGCTGATGCAGCAGAACATCGACCCCCGGCAGGCAGGCATCGACTGGGGCGCGTTCCGCGAGAGCCAGCGTGCGGTGTCGCAGGAAGCCGTCGGCGGCGCCCTGGTGCTGGATGAGGTCGCGCGCAAGGAAGCGATCGCCGTCTCCGACGAGGAGATCGAACAGGAAATCGGGCGCTACGCGGAACAGACCGGCCGCACTGCGGCCGCGGTACGCGCCGGGCTCGAGAAGGATGGCGGAATCTCCCGTATCTACGCGGGTTTGCGCCGGGAGAAGTCCGTCGACCATGTCATGGCGCGTGCTACAATTTCCGGAGAGTAAGTCGCCTCTCCCGCGCGTCTTTTCCAGACAACCACAGAGTTTTCACGCCGAACGCTTACGCTTATGCGTCATCAGCTTCCCGATCCGCGCGCTCAGCTCGTGCCTATGGTGGTCGAACAGACCAACCGTGGCGAGCGCGCCTACGACATCTTCTCGCGCCTGCTGAAGGACAGCATCATCTTCATCGGGACGCCGATCGACGACCAGATCGCGAACCTCGTCATCGCGCAGATGCTGTTCCTCGAAGCCGAAGATCCGGACAAGGACATCCTGCTGTACATCAACAGCCCGGGCGGCTCCATCACGGCGGGGTTGGCGATTTACGACACGATGCAGTTCATCAAACCGGACGTGCAGACCTACTGCATCGGTCAGGCGGCATCGATGGCGGCCGTGCTGCTCGCGTCCGGCGCGAAGGGCAAGCGCTTTTCGCTGCCGAACTCCCGCATCCTGATTCATCAGCCGCTGATGCAGGGGCTGGGTGGCCAGGCCACCGATATCGACATCGCGGCGCGCGAAATCCTGCGCATGCGTGAGCGCCTGAACAACATCCTTGTCCACCACACCGGCCAGACGGAAAAGCGCATCCAGGACGACACCGAGCGCGACTACATCATGACGGCCGACCAGGGCAAGGAATACGGTATTATCGATGACGTCATCCGCAAAAGGGCGTAGGAGCCCCCAATGGTGAAGAAAAGCGGCGAGGCGGAGGTTCTCCGGTGCTCGTTCTGCAATAAAGACCAGAACGATGTCCGCAAGCTGATCGCGGGCCCCACGGTCTTCATCTGCGACGAGTGCGTCGAAGTCTGCAATGACATCATTGCGGACGACAATCGCTTCGAGAACCGCGGCACGCGGTCCTCGCTGCCCACCCCGCAGGAAATCAAGAAGTTTCTGGACGAGTACGTCATCGGCCAGGAGCGGACCAAGAAGAAGCTCGCCGTCGCGGTCTACAACCACTACAAGCGGATCGAGATCCAGAAGCAGCCGCGCAACCGCAACGACATCGAGCTCAGCAAGTCGAACATCCTGCTGATCGGGCCGACCGGCACGGGCAAGACGCTGCTCGCGCAGACGCTCGCCAAGCTGCTCTCGGTGCCCTTCACCATCGTCGACGCCACCACGCTCACCGAAGCGGGCTACGTCGGCGAGGACGTGGAGAACATCATCCTCAAGCTGCTCCAGGCGTCCGGTGGCGACATCGAGAAGGCGCAGCAGGGGATCATCTACATCGACGAAGTCGACAAGATCTGCCGCAAGGACGAGAACCCGTCGATCACCCGCGATGTGTCGGGCGAGGGCGTCCAGCAGGCGCTGCTGAAGATCCTCGAGGGCACGGTGGCGAACGTCCCACCCCAGGGCGGCCGCAAGCACCCGCACCAGGAGTTCTTCCAGGTCGACACCACCAACATCCTCTTCGTCTGCGGCGGCGCGTTCGTCGGCCTCGACAAGGCCATCGAGCGTCGCGTCGGCAAGAAGACCCTCGGGTTCAGGGCCGACGTGAAGGGCCTGTCCAGCCGGGAGGTCGGCGCCTCTCTCGAGCAGCTCGAGCCACAGGACCTCATCAAGTACGGCCTCATTCCGGAGTTCGTGGGTCGCCTGCCGGTCATCGGCACGCTGCACGAGCTCGACCGTGCGGCCCTCGTTCAGATTCTGACGCAACCACGCAACGCGATCACGCGTCAGTACCAGAAGCTATTCGAGTACGAGAACGTCAAGCTGCGCTTCGCCGACGATGCGCTGGACGCCATCGCGGAAGCGGCGCTCCAGCGGAAGATCGGGGCGCGCGGCCTGCGGATGATCATCGAAGACCTGATGCTCGACCTGATGTATCAGGTGCCGAACCAGAAGAAAGTCCGGGAAGTGACGATTACCCGGGAAATCGTGATGGCCAAGGACAAGCCGATCACACTGATCGAGAAGGCGGGCTGACGCCCGCTTCCTGACTTGCCGATTTCAGAGTTCAGATTTCAGATTGGAAGACTGCTCGCTATCCGCGTTCAGGTTGCGACGGCCTCGACTGGCCAATTCTGCAACCTGAATTCTGCAATCTGAATTTCAAGCATCCACATGGAAAACACCCTCGAAGTCTACGAGACCCTGCCCATCGTCCCGCTTCGGGACGTGGTCGTCTTCCCGCACATGATGATGCCGTTCGTCATCGGACGGCCCAGTTCGACGCGCGCCCTCGATCACGCGTTGCTGAAGGACAAGCGGATCTTCCTCGCCGCGCAACATGACGCGTCGGTGGATGACCCGCAGCCCGAAGACATCTACACGATGGGCTGCGTGGCGAACGTGGTCCAGAGCCTCAAGCTGCCAGACGGGAACATCAAGGTCCTCGTCGAAGGGGTCGAGCGCGCCCGCGCCATCGAGTGGAAGGAAGACAAGGGCTTCTACCGCGTCGTGGTAAAGGTGCTGCCGAAACAGCGCGACACCAGCGGCGACGTCGAAGGCACCATGAGCCGCGTGGTCTCGCTGTTCGAGCAGTACGTCAAGCTCTCGAACAACCTGAACTACGACGCCATGGTCGCCGCCGTCCGCGTCGACGACCCGGGCAAGCTGGCCGACACGATCTCGGCGCACCTGCTCGTGGGTGTCGACGAGAAGCAGAACCTCCTCGAGATCATCTCGCCTGTTGAACGGCTCAACCGCATCGCCGGCATCCTCGAAATCGAGGTCGACAAGCTCCAGGTTGACCGCCGCATCCAGTCTCGCGTGAAGAAGCAGATGGAGAAGGCGCAGAAGGAGTACTACCTCAACGAGAAGATGAAGGCGATCCAGAAGGAACTGGGCCGCAAGGACGAGAAGGGCAACGAAGTCGACGATCTGAAGAAGAAGATCGAAACCTCGAAGATGCCGAAGGACGTCGAGGAGAAAGCCATCCAGGAACTCAAGCGCCTGGAAGCGATGCCGCCGATGTCGGCCGAAGCTACTGTTTCGCGCAACTACCTCGACTGGCTCATTGCCGTGCCGTGGCACAAGAAGACCCGCGAGAGCCGCGATCTGAAGCATGCCGAAGCGGTGCTGAACGAGGACCATTACGGTCTGGACAAACTGAAGGAACGCATCCTCGAGTTCCTCGCCGTCCGCGCCCTGGTCAAGAAGCCCAAGGCCACGATCCTCACCTTCTCCGG
>JBKJMH010000373.1:0-4202 GCA_046596625.1 Vicinamibacterales bacterium
TTGTTGCCGAGGCGGTTGCCGCCGTATTCGTCGATGGTCGGCGTTTCGACCGGCAGGTAAGCCAGGCCGGCGACCGGGTCGACGGAGATCTGGGTCCACACACCCGTGTTACCCGACCACTCCCACGAGCCGTTTTCCCAGGTGTCGTTGCCGAATTCACCGGGGCCGGGGATCGTGTTGAAGCGCCACAGCTGCTTGCCGGTCTTGATGTCGAACGCGCGGACCAGGCCCTTGGCGTTCGTGGCGTAGCGGTAGCCGAGGCCTTCGAACATCGACGAGCCGACGATGATCGTGTCGTTCACGACGGTCGGCGTCGAGTGGAGGCCGATTTCGCCCTTCTCGAGGTCGAGCTGCTTGTCCTTGCCAATGACGACGCCGACCTTGAGGTCGAGCACGCCGTTGGTGCCGAACGTGGCGATCGGGGCGCCGGTCTTGGCATTCAGCGAGACCAGGCGGTAGCCGGTAGTGACGTAGAAGATGCGCTCGTCGCCCCGGCCGTCAGTCCAGTAGGAGAGGCCGCGGCCCGAGAGCTGGCGCGGGGCCCAGCGGGTGGCG
Source organism: Vicinamibacterales bacterium (assembly GCA_046596625.1). Lineage (GTDB taxonomy): Bacteria > Acidobacteriota > Vicinamibacteria > Vicinamibacterales > CAVVIG01 > CAVVIG01. Next base: position 556 of record JBKJMH010000373.1, read on the forward strand.
CGCTCGCCCTCGTCGAGAGCGTACATCCACTTCATCTCACCGGTCCGGCCGTTGAGCGCGACGACGGCGCGACGGGTCCCGGCGGTCGCGTAGACCGTCCCCTTGACCATGATCGGCGTGCCTTCGAGCTTGTTCTCCGGGCGCGGGCCCAGGTTGTCGGTCTTGAAGCGCCAGGCGACTTCCATCTTGCTGAAGTTGCTGGCGCCAATCTGATCGAGGGGCGAGTACTTGCTGCCCGCCAGGTCGGCGGTGTACATCGGCCACTCGCCGTTTTTGGTGCTCGGCTGCCCCGTGTTCTGACCCTGGATACGCGGCACGAAGGTGGCCACTCCAAGGGCAAGCAGGGCAATTACCGGCACAACGCGAACCGCGGTGCGCTTCATCATTCACTCCTCACAGACTCACGAAACTTCGGGAAACGAGCGCTGAATTATAACGCTTCCAGGCCGGTACAGCGCAGCTGATTCGTGCGGACCGGTTGCAGCGGGGTGGCCTGGCCGATCACACAGGGACCGAACCACGCCAGACCGGCGCCCAGCAGCACGACGGCCGGCACGCACGCGAGCAGTTTTCGTGACATGTGTTCTCCCGCACCGACCTGAGCGCCGGTGCAAAGACCGGAGGTCCGGTCGGTTCCCCCCCAAACTACTCGCCTGGCTTGAGTCCCGGGCGTTCGACCAGTTCGATCTTCGCGCCGGCCGGGCCGGCGACGTACGAGAAGTTGATCGTCGGACCATTCGGCAGCGGCAGCGGGCGCGGCTCGGTGGTAACGGTCACCCCCTTGGCTTTCAGGCCGTTCATCGTGTCGGCAAGCGGTCCGGTCGAGCGCCAGCCGATGTGGTCGATGGCGTGCCCCTCACTGGGCGTGGCTTCGCCGCGCTGGACGAGGATCCACATGTCGCTGAAGCCGGTGGCGCTGTACTTGACCGCGTCGAGCCGGCCCTTCAGCTGTGTGCGCTGGCCGCCGAACTTCTGCAGCAGCCACGTGAAAATCGTCTCCGGGTCTGGACCGCGCATGTGGATGTGGTGCAATCCGAGCAGGTCGGGATCCTGGACGACCTCGAGCCGCGTCCCCCACGGGTCTTCGACGAACCCGATCTTGAAGATGCCGGGCAGTTCGCGCACCGGCGACACCACCTTGACACCGTTGGCCTCGAACTGCCTGAAGGTTGCGTCGATGTCGGTCACCGAGAACCCGAGATGGTCGACGGCGCTGCCGGCGCTGGGCTGCGCGTTGGCCATGCGCAGGAACATGAGGCGGGTGCTGCCGTACATCAGCCGGTCGGGCGCCTCGGTGATGCGCCTGCCGCCGAAGTTCTTCTCGTACCAGGCCGACGCCGCGGCCGGGTCTGGCACGTTGAGGTGCACGTGGTCGTAGGGGAACGTTGCCTGGGCGTGAGCGGAGGCGGCACAGAACAGCACCCAGATCGCCATGAACAGCCGTTGAAATATCGAACGCAGCATCGGGACTCCTCCGAATCGACCAGGGCACAGCACCCGGCCTGGTGTGAACGCAGTAGGCCTGACAGCCTCGCACATCATCCTGTGCGTGGCAACGCGCCCGACGTGGCCAGTAGCGGACGCCGGCGCAAAAGTCATAGACTCGCCCAGTATCCACAGTGCTCGTGACGGGCGGGTCGCGCTTCGTTGGCAGTCACGTTGTGCTTCAGCTGTGTTCGGTCAGCCGAGGATGATGTTTATGCGTCGATTTCGTCTCGGGTGCGCTGCCGCGCTGCTCGTTCTCGCGTCTATCCCGATATATGCGCAACCTGGCGCGACGAACCGCCGCCTCGTCGCCTATGAAGGCGCGCGGGTCATCGTCGGCGACGGCACCGTCATCGAACCGGCCACCTTCGTCGTAGAGGACGGGCGCTTCACCGCGGTCGGCCGGAAGGGAACCGTCGCGGTGCCTCCCGGAGCCGCGCGCGTCGACCTCGCCGGACGCACGGTGATGCCGGCGCTGGTCAACGCCCACGTCCACATCGGCTACGAGGGCTACACCAGCTGGGGCGCGAGCAACTACACGTCGGCCAACGTCTTCGACCACCTGCGCCGCGAGGCGTACTACGGAGTGGCGGCGACACAGTCGGTCGGCAGCAGCCCCACGGACGCGGCCATCCAGTTCGTGAAGGACCAGCAGGCGGGCAAATTCCAGCCGGCCTCGCGCTTCTTCTTCATGCCCGGCATGGCGCCGCCGGGAGGCGGTCCCGACGCCATCCTCATCAAGGCCACGAACGAGCTGAAGGTGGTCTACGAGGTGACCACCGCCGCCCAGGCGCGCGCCGCCGTGCAGGGCATGCGCGCGAAGGGGATCCTGCAGGTGAAGATCTGGGTGGACGATCGGCGCGGCACTTACCCGAAGATGACACCCGAGGTCTACAACGCGGTCATCGACGAGGCGCACAAGAACGGGATGCTCGTGCACGCCCACGCCATCCAGATGGCCGACCAGAAAGCGGTGGTGCGCGCCGGTGCCGATGTGCTCGTGCACACGGTGCAGAACGAGCCGATCGACGACGAGCTGATGGCGCTGCTCCGCGAGAAGAAGCCCTACTGGACCACCGTGATCGGGTTCGGCGACCGCAGCGAGGCGTGCGATGGCGACCCGTTTGTCGACGAGACCTACCCGGCGGCGACGCTGCACGAGATCCGCGAGAAGGACTGCGCCCCGCGGCCGGTCGACGCCGCCGCGACACGCGAGCGAATCCTCGCGAACAACATGCCCAAGTACCTGGCCAGCGGTACCCGGCTGGTGCTCGGCACCGATGCCGGCATCGACGCCCGTCATGCCTTTGGCTGGTCCGCCCATCACGAGCTGACGCGCTGGGTGCAGTCAGGCGTCCCGCCCGCCGAGGCCATCATCGCGGCTACCTCGCGCGCCGCGGCGTTGATGGGTGCCACCGACCTCGGGTCGATCGCAGTGGGCAGGAGCGCCGACTTCCTGGTGCTGACAGCGAACCCGCTCGAAGACATCCGCAACACACGGCGCATCGACAGCGTGTTCCTGCGCGGCGCCGCCCTCGACCGGGCGAAGATGGCGCGCGAGTTCCGGCGGGAAACGAAGGGCAGGTAGGGCTGGAAGGGCAGGAGGGTCAGGAAGGGCTGGACGGGCGGGAGGGTGCCCCCTTGAGGCGCTTCATCAGCGAACCACCGCCGGTCTGCGCCACCAGATAGCGATGCCACTCGTCGCGGTGCGACGTCACATGGAGCGGCGTCAGCGCCAGCATGCCGGTTGGGCCAATCGACGACCGCAGCGCGCGCAATTCGGCGAGTCCGGCGGCGACGTCAGGGTGCGGCTCCATCTTGAGCCCGGCGTTCCTCGCAATCAGCAGCCCCTTGGCCTGCGCTGACAGTTCGAGCTCGAGCTTCAGCATGCAGAACATGTCGAGGACCACTGGTCCGGGGAAGCGGCCGCGCAGTTCCTCGAGGTAGGTGCCGAAGCGGGTGAAGCCGAACGCGTCGGACGAGATCAGGTTCAACAGCTCGAGGTCGAGGTCGAGCCCAGCCCCGACCCACTCGCGTGTCGCTGCCTCGCTGCGCTGGAAGACCAGCAGGATGAGCACCGGAAACACGATGAGCAGCAGCAGCGTCGAGGCCACCGCCGGCAGCAGCAGGTGGTTGTAGGCGGAGTGCAGCACCACCGCGAC
>JBKJMH010000395.1:0-3598 GCA_046596625.1 Vicinamibacterales bacterium
GGACACCACCAGCGGAAAGAGCAGCAGCAGTCGCGTAAACGTTCGCATATCGGGAACCCTGCACCCTGTACGGGCGGCAAATGCAATTAGTCGCCGGCGCATCCGGTGTATCGGCACGCTGGCGAGATCCTGTAGAGGGTCGGTGAAAGCGTACTGGGTCGTTCGCTGTGCGGCGAGGCTGGGTTCCTCGGCCGCGGAAATCGGGCAGGCGGGGAAAGTGTACGGGCCGCTCCGGTCAGTGTCAATATAGGAAGTACTGGTGACCAATCGACCGCTCAATGTCCTGCAGGTCTGCGACCACCTCGGGTGGGAAGGGTCGCGTATGCACGGCGTCAAACGACTCTTCAGTTGGATGATTCCGCGCTTCGACTCGAACCGATTCGACGTCTCCCTGGTGAGCCTTCGCAAGAAGGACCTCTCCGAGGAAACGCTCGACGCCCTCGGCATCGACATCACCTATCTCGAGCGGGGCAAGTTCGACCCGATGACGCTGTCGGCAATGCTCCGCATCGTCGACCAGAAGCGGATCGATATCCTGCATCTCCATGGCTACGGGGCGACGACGTTCGGGCGCCTGGTGGGGGCGATGCGCGGCATCCCCACAATCGTGCACGAGCACGCGAATCTCACCACCACTCCCTGGTTTCAGAAGGTGGCCGACACGGCGCTCGAGCCGTTCACGGATGTGGCCCTTGCTGTGTCGCAGAGCACGGCGGACTTCGTCATCAAGGCGCGCCTGATTCCCGAGCGCAAAACGCAGGTCGTCTATCTCGGCGTGCCGCTGGAAGAGTTCAGCCGCGACCGCACGGTCGACGAAATTGCGGCGGCACGCGCTGAACTGGGCATCGCATCGGATGAGTTCGCCATCGGCACGATCACCCGACTGCACGACTCGAAGGGGAACAATGTCCTCGTCGAGGCTGCCGCCAAGGTCGTCCAGGAACGCTCCCGCGCGCGCTTTTTTCTCGTCGGTGAGGGGCCGCTGCTGCCCTCCCTCGAAGCCCAGGCCGCCGCGCTGAATCTCGGCGACCGCTTCGTGTTCGCCGGGTTCCGCCGTGATGTGGCGGCCACGCTGTCGGCCTTCGACCTGAGTGCCTTTCCGTCGCTCTGGGAAGGGACGCCGATCACGGCGTTCGAAGCGCTGGCGATGGGGAAGCCGATCGTCGCGACCGACGCGGACGGCCTGCTCGACATCCTCACGGACGGCCATGACGCGGTGATCGTGCCGCGGCGCGATGCCGACGCCCTCGCCCGCACGCTCGTCTGGGCCATCGACGCTCCCGCCGAGCGGGCCCGCCTGTCGGCCAACGCCCGGGTGACAGGCCGCGAGTACGACATCCTGGCCTTCGTGCGCAAAATGGAGCGGCTCTACGAGATGCTGCACGACGCCGCCCACGCCGGCCAGCCGCGCGGACTCGCCGGTGCCGACCTCTCGTTCCTGTCTACCGGGCGAACAAAACGATGAGCCAGGCGAGGCGACCGAGCCATCTGGGCGCCGCAGTGCTGGGCCTGATCCTGTTCGCCGTTGCGAGTGCGCTGGCCGTGTCGGTCGACGTGCCGCGCACCAGTTATGGACTGAAGAGCGACGAGGCCACCTACGTGGCGGCGGCGCTGAGCGCCGCCTATGACGGCGACCTGACCTACGAACGCAAAGACCTCGAGCGCTTCGAGGGCCTGTATCACAGCGGGCCGGACGGGATCTTCCTGAAGCGCGGCAAGGTGATGCGCATCCGTGCGCGCGCCTCCTATGGTTTCCCCTGGGTTCGCATCCTCAAACGTGAAGATCCGAACCAGAATCGGCTTTATTTTGGGAAGGCGATCGCCTACTCGCTGTTCGCGGCGCCGTTCGTCCGCGCCTTCGGCCTGAACGGGCTGCTGCTGTTTCATGCGGTGCTGCTTGGCCTCGCGGGCACCGCCGCGTTCCTGTTCCTGGCGGCGCAACGGCCACCTGGCAGCGCCGTGGCCCTGGTCACCGCGTTCATGGGCGCGTCAGTCCTGCCGGTCTACGGCGTGTTCCTCATGCCCGAGATCTTCAACTTCACCATCGTCATGCTGGCCTATTTCTTCTGGCTCCAGAAGGAAGTGCAGCCCGACTCGGTGTTCGCGCGCCCGTGGACGACCTACGCGGCCGCGGTACTGCTCGGCATTGGTACCTACTCGAAGCCGCTGCCGACGGCGATGCTCGTGGCGCCGCTCGTGCTGCTGGCCTGGTCACGCCGGCGATGGTCGCATGGTTTCATGGTGGGTGTGGTTGCGGTGGCGGTGGCCTCGGCCTTCTTCGGCCTCAACGCCCTCATCTCCGGCGAATTCAACTATCAGGGCGGCGACCGCAAGACGTTCTACGCCAGCTTCCCGTTCGATGCGCCAGACGGATCCGCCACCTGGTATCGCCGCGGCGGGACCGTGTCCACCGACACCTCGACCCCTCGCGAAGTGCTCGGCTCGAGCGAATTGCCCATGCGGTTCGCGCACAACCTCGAGTACTTCATGCTCGGCCGGCATTTCGGCTTCGTGCCGTACTTCTTCCCCGGCCTGGTGGCGCTGGTCGCGTGGCTGCTCTCGGCGCAGGCGCGGCGCGAGAGTTGGCGGCTTTTGATCTTCGGCGCCCTGTTCACGTCAGCGGTAGGACTGCTACTCCTGCTGCCCTGGACGTGGAGCGGCGGCGGCGGTCCGCCCGGCAACCGCTACTTCTTCACCGCCTATCCGGCGCTGCTGTTCCTCATCCCGCCAGGCCTGTCTCTCGCTCCGGGTGTCATCGCCTGGATTGGCGGTGCGCTCTTCACGGCGAAGATGCTCGTCAACCCGTTTGTGGCGGCCAAGTACCCCTATCTGACCGTCGAGAAGGGGCTGGCGCGGCGGCTCCCGGTCGAGTTGACGATGGCCAACGACCTGCCGGTCCGCCTGGCGCAGCCACTGCGCGGGCACGTTCAGTACCGCACGGACCCCGGTGTGCTGCTCTATCACCTCGATCAGAACTCGTGGCCGCCGGAGCCGAACGGCATGTGGATCTCCGGCAGCGGCCGCTCGGACATCATCGTCCGCGCTGCATTCCCGGTGCAGTACATGCAGTTCGAGGCGGAGTCGCCGGTGCCGACGGTGCTCACGATTACGTTGGGAGCAACGCCGGTGACGATCGCGCTGGAGCCGCGCAAGACAGCCTACTTCAGCGTGCCGGCGTCAGGCGTGCGTGGGTTCGGAGATTTCAACTACCTGATGACGACGCACTCGTCGGAGGGGTTCGTGCCACACCTGCTGGAGCCCGCCAACATGGACTACCGGAACCTGGGAGCGCAGTTGCGCTTCCGGCCGGTTACGCCGACGGAAGCTTCCGGAGGAACAGCATTACCGAAGTGAAGACGGTGTCGAACACGTGGACGACCATGTGCGGAGTTCGATACGGATCGTGCACGACGTCCACCGGTGCGGTCGCGTAGCGCTTCCACACCTGCTCGTCGATCGGCTCCACCAGTGCCAGGCCCGGCTGCTGCGCCAGCGTGTGGATTTCCTCCGGCTGGAACACGTCTTCGCCACGCGGCCCCGACAACGCGTACTCGGTAGCCAGCGCCAGGATTCCGCCCGGCTTCAGCACGCGCGTCAT
>JBKJMH010000406.1:0-3334 GCA_046596625.1 Vicinamibacterales bacterium
CGCTGGATCGTCACCGGCCGCTGATACGTCGGTCCGAGCTGGGTGATTCGGCTCAAGAGCGATGCAGTATTCAGCACGTTGAAGACGTCCATCACCGGCTCGACCCTCAGGCCGCGCACCTTCCAGGTCTTGCGAAGGCTCATGTCGAGCGAGTTCACCGCCGGCGGCCGCGTCGTGCCTCTCGCATCGACCACGACCGACTGCGAGACTTGCGTGAGCCTGACGGTGTTGCTGCTCACCAGAACGGTCGTGTTCTCCGGGAAGCCGGTGTAGCGTTGTGCCGTGGCGCTGATGGAGACGCCCCATCGCGCCTGATACGACCCCGACGCCCTGAGCGACACCGGCACGTCGTTGCCGACCAGGCCCTGCCGGAACGCCAGGTTCGGGTTGTTCAGGTCGCTGTTGGCGTTGGTGCAGGTCAGCGTGCCGTTGCAGAAGATGTCCCCACGGGTCCGGCCGAAACTCGCACCGCCCATGAGCATCCAGCCGCTGTTCATCCGCTTGTTGATGGTGATGTCCCCGCCGTTGTAGTTGGTGTTGAGCGCCGGCGCGTTGTCCCACAGCACGTCGAACCGGCCGCGCAGCTCGGGCGCCTGGTTGTAGACGATGACCTGACGACCGCTGGTCACCTCGGTGACCTGAAGCGGGACATAGCTGTCCAGCGGAACGGCGAGGTTCTGCGGACCGACGACGCGCCGCGTCTCCCGCCGCGTGTAACCCGCCGCGACGACCACATGCCCTGGCAACTGCCGTTCAACCTCGACCGAGTACTCGTTGGCGACCGGCCACTTCAGCGTCGGGCTGTAGTGGTTCGTCGTCCCGAAGTTGAAACCGGTCGATGGTCCGAGCTCGCTCAACTGCGGCACCAGGTCCTTGTTGGTGTCGACCCACGAGCGCGTGTCGTTGGTGATCGCGAGCGGATTGACCAGCGCGACGTAACTCACGCCGGGCGGGATCTCGTAGCGGTTGGCGGCAACCTTGACCGCCGTCGTGCCGTCGCCGAATACGTCGTAGACCGCCGAGACCCTGGGCGCGAACGCCTTCCAGTCCGGTGCGCCCTCGATGGCCGCAAAGCACTGCCCCTTCACGAAGATCGTTTCCACCTGGCACGTCTCCGGCTGCCATCCGTAAGCGGTCTCGAACCGGAGCCCGAGATTCAGCGTGAGCTTCTGAATCGGCCGCCACTTGTCCTGTACATAGACGGCGTGGCTGGCGTTGTACTGCGTGTAGTCGACCGGTGTGTTGTAGGTGTTGACGGAATCGGGAACGCCGTTCCGGAAGACGGCGCGCATACCTGACGTGGACGTGTAGGGGAACCCGCTTTGCTCCCGCATGTACTGGTAGCCGGCCTTGAGGTCGTGATCGCCGACGACGTAGGTGACGCTGCCGAGCACCGCCACCCGCTGCTCGGGGTTGTCGTGGTAGTTGGGCAGGGCCACAGTGTAGGTGTTGGTCACGCTGTCGAAGTGAGAGATGTCGCCGTCCTTCACGCCCGGCTCCGGCCGGAAGTCATCGCTGACCCGCAGGAGGCTGCCCGAGACGTCGAGCAGCAGTCTCGAGGTGACCGGCGCCGTCCACTTCAACTGGTTGACTTGCGGGTATTTCACGCTGAGGTTACGGGCCTGGCTGTCTGCGAACAGGCCGCCGCCGTTGCGGTGGCCGATGTTCTTGTACTGCATCGTGTAGAAGTGAGAGAGCTGGCTGCTCCGCGACGCCTGCCACGACACCTTCGACGACACGGTCCACATCCGGTTGTCGTCCAGCACCTGCGTGCCGTCGGAGTTGTAGTTGCCCAGCAGATACTGGTTCAGCACTTGATCGTGATACGAGGCCGAGAACCACAGCCTGTCGCGCACGAGCGGCCCGCCTAGCCATCCGCCCGTGTCCCAGATGTTCTGGATGTCGGCACCTGGCACGATGTTCGGATTGGCGGCGAAAGCTGCCGCGGGCACCGCAGCCAGCAACTGCGCTTTGAGCGCGTCCGAGTAATTCGCGGACCCCATGCTTTGGCTGGCTCCGGAGAAGAGGTAGCCGCCGTGGAAGGCGTTGGTGCCGGACTTGGTGATTTCGTTGAAGATCACGCCGCCCTTCGACCGCTCCGCGGGTCCGTTGGACGTCTGGTAGTTGGTTTCCTGAAACGCAAACGGGTCCAGGTAGATCATGGCGACGGTCCCGTTGCCGGTGACGCTCGAGACGTCCATGCCATCAACCATGTAGCCGTTCTCGTTGCTGCTGCCGTGCACCGTCGTGGTGGACTGCAGGAACGCTTCGGAACCGCCGACGTCGAGCTTGCCCAGTACCACGCTCGGGATCACGCGCGCGATGGACCACAGGTCGCTCCGGTTGGGCAGGCTGTCCAACAGCTCTCGCGACAGGACGGTCTGGTTCAGCGCGGTGGACGTGTCCAGCAGCGGCGCGGCACCGCTGACAATGACCGACTCTTCGAGTTGCCCGACCTCGAGCCTGAGGTCGACGCGCGCGGTCGCGTCGGCGTTGACGAGGATGCCTTCCTGGGCGGTCGCGCGGAACCCCTGCAGTTCCGCGCGGACGGTATATCGCGCTGGCACAAGCCGCACGAACTGGTAGGAGCCGCGCTCGTCGGTGATGACGCTCCGGTTTCCGCCGATCATTCCCGGACTGGCGAGTGTCACCGACACGCCCGGCAGCACGGCGCCAGAGGCATCGGCAATCGTGCCGCCGATTGCGCCGACGCCCTGGGCAGCCGCCGGCATCGTCGATAGTGCACCACACGCGAGCAACGCAACGAAGGGACCGACGAAGCGACGAAGAACCATAACGGCCTCCACCACGGGACACGGTGACGCTTCATGCAGTGGCGATGCCCGACCCGCACCACCTCACGCGCTCGGACTTTCCAAGCGCGCGGATACTACGCCCGCATCCCTTGGGAGTCCAGCTCAAATTCGCGCCGTGTCGAAGCTCGTTAGAAATGTCCCCGTCAGTAACTCAATAGAAATGTCCCCTGTGTGATTGATCAGCCGCCGACGACAGCCCGGGCGCGGCGCTCTGCCCGCAGGCGGACCACGCCCACCGCGACGCACGCCCTCGGATGCTCACCTCGGGTAGCCGAAGAGCCGCGGCGTGTTCGGCTTCCACTCCGGCGCCGCCGCAGCGCCGTCTCGATTCGGCATCACGACGTTCGGGAGGCTATGGGCGTCGAGCACAGCGGTGTCCTTGATGACGGCGTTCTTGAAGAGCAGGAACGCGGTCAGCGCGTAGACCTCATCGGGCTTGAGCGAGCCCTCGCGCCCGAGGGGAATGCCGCGGTTGATGTGGTTCCAGATCACCGTCGCGTAGGGCGAGTGGAGCGCCA
>JBKJMH010000325.1:0-17706 GCA_046596625.1 Vicinamibacterales bacterium
CTCGTCCTGCCCGACCACCGCGGTCTCGGTGCCGAGGTCGACCCGCTCGACGACCCGGCCGCCGCGCACCTGGAACACCTGCACCGCGGCGCCGGCCGGACCGACCTTCATGCCGAACACGTCGCGGTTGCCGAGTTCGACCGTCGCCATCTTCTGCTGACGCTCCTCGAGCGTCTGGATCGTGCGGATGGCATCGCGAATCTGGCCCGCTTCCTCGAAGCGCAGGTCGTCGGAGGCCTCCATCATCTGCGTCTGCAGGTCGCGGGTCAGTTCCTCGTTGCGCCCCTGGAGGAACAGGCGCGTGTGCTCCACCGCCCGCCGATATTCCTCCGGCCCGCAGATCGACTCGACACACGGGGCGATGCAGCGCTTGATGTCGTATTCGAGGCACGCCCGGTGGCGCTGGCCGGTAATCACCTCGTTGCACGAGCGGATGCCGAACAGCTTGTGGGTGAGCGCCATGGTCTTGCGTGCGAACCGCGCCGGCATGAACGGCCCGGCGTAGACGTTCCCGTCACGCTCCACGCCGCGCGCCACGAGCACCCGGGGAAAGGCCTCGGTCGTCGTCAACTGCAGGAACGGGTAGTTCTTGTCGTCGCGGAGCAGGATGTTGTACTTGGGGCTCCGCTGCTTGATGAGGTTATTCTCGAGCGCCAGCGCCTCCACCACCGAGTCGGTGACGATGAACTCGAGGCGGGCGATCTCGTCGAGGAGGGCGTCGGTCTTCGGGTTGGAGCCGTAGGCGCCGAGGTAGTTGCGGACCCGGTCTCGCAGCGCCCTCGCCTTGCCCACGTAAATCGTCTCGCCGGCCTCGTTGAAATACAGGTAGACACCGGGCTGCTCGGGCAACCGGGCTATCTGATCCTTGAGATCGCGGATGGGCATACGTTACTATGGCGCGTTTACGCGTCTACTCTGAATCCTCCATAATACCAGTGCAATCGAACGCCGACCTCGTCTCCTCACAGCCGGATCGCGCCAGCGCGTCACAGCAGGCGCCCAGGTCCAGGCTCACCTTCACGGGCATCATCGGGACTATCGGCTGGTTCCCGCTGCGCGCCATCATCGCGGCCTGCGTCGCGATGCGCATCCACCCCAATGTTCTGACGTTCGTGGGCGTGATCATCAATGTGGCTGCCGCCTGGGCGCTGGCTCGCCAGCGCTTCGGCCTGGCTGGCATCGTGATGATCTGCGCGAACATCTTCGACTTCATCGACGGGAAGGTGGCGCACGAACTCCACCTCGAGTCGCGCTTCGGCGCTTTCTGGGACTCGACGCTGGATCGCATCTCGGACCTGGCGCTGTTCGCCGGCCTGATCTACCTCTACTCGTCGATGCGACGCACCGACTACGTGATGATTGCCACCATCACGCTCATCTTCACGATCATGACCAGCTATGCGCGGGCGCGCGCCGAGTGCCTGATCGAGAAGTGCAAGGTGGGTTTCATGGAACGGCCCGAGCGCATCGTGCTGTTCATGATCGGCGCCTTCACGAACCGTTTCGCGGGCGTGCTGTGGGTCATCCTCTCGCTGTCGGTGCTGACGGTGGCAAACCGCATCTACTACACCTACCTCGCCCTGAACGACCTGCCGTTGCCCTCGAAGGCCGGCGCGCTCGGCGCCTTCAACCGTGCGTTCTTCTGGACCGACCCGCGTACCTCGGTGCCCTACGACATCTGGGTAATCTCGATCCTGGCGTTCGTGTGGTTGGTACCACCCGACTGGCTCGGCGATCCGACCGCCACCGGCATGGGCGTGCTCGGGACGCTGGGGCTGCTCTAGGCAGCCAGGGGCAGGTCGGGCAGGTCAGGCGGGTCGGGCAGGACTGACGACTTGCGACTTGCGCCTTGCGCCTTGCGCCTTGCGCCTTGCGACTAACGACTAACGAAGTTAAGCATCATCCCGTTCGTCGTGACCGCCGAGATCGAGTCCGGCGCCGAACTGAATTTCGTGGTGCCCGATCTTGTCGCGCAGCAAGCGGCGCGCTGCACCGTAGTGCTCGGTCGGCACGGCCAGTCGCCTCGCCAGGTTCTTCAGCCGCGAGATGACGACCAGCGACACCGCATGCTCCCCTTCCCGCCAGCTGATGCCGCCAACCTCGGTGTAGGGAATGAAACTCGAGTCGGCCCAGATCCCGTCCTCGTAGAAGCCGCGGCCGATGCGCTGGCTGAGCGGCACCAGCAGCCCGAAGTAGACGAACATCATCAGCTCGCCGAACGCCTGGCGGTGCACCACGAACAACTTCACCAGGACGAGCGCGCCGGTGGCGACGCCGAGTCCCATGGTCAGCGTGTAGTAGGGGGGACGGGGGCTTGGCCAGACGAGGAGTGCCCCCCGCCGCAGGCGGAGGAACCGCAGGTACTCGAGCGCCAGGCGCGCGTTGGCGACGAGAAACCCGCCGCCGAGCAGGATCAGCGAGGCGGTGACGAGGTCCACGGCAGGATTCTACGAGAACCGGCTACGGCTTATCGACATTCGCCAGCGTCGGGTCGAAGCAATGACGGCACCGGGCCTCGTAGAAGCCGCCGGCGCCGACCAGCACGCGTTCGCCGCTCTGCACCAGACGCTGGGTGTGGTTGGCCGGATCGCCGCACACCATGCAGATGGCGAGCGTCTTGGTGATGTACTCGGCGATGGCGAGCAACTGCGGCATCGGCTCGAACGGCCGACCGAGGTAGTCCTGGTCGAGCCCGGCCACAATCACCCGCTTGCCGCGGTCTGCCAGGGTGTTGCAGGCGGCCGGCAGGTTCGGATCGAAGAATTGCCCTTCGTCGATACCGACCACCTCGGTGTCCTCGGCCACGGCCGCGATGATCTCGTCCGACGTACGCACGTTGGTCGAGGCAATCCGCATGTCGCTGTGCGAGACGATGTGGTCGTTGCTGAAGCGATCGTCGATGAGCGGCTTGAAGACCTGCACCTTCTGCCGGGCAATCTGGGCGCGGCGGATGCGACGGATCAGCTCCTCGCTCTTGCCGCTAAACATGCTGCCGGTAATGACCTCGATCCAGCCATGCTCCGGTTTCTTGCGCACATCCATAGGGTGCTACCGCTCAGGAAAATTCAGAGTGCAGAGTTCAGAATGAAGATTGGCAGCAATCTGCAATCTGACATCTGCATTGCTGTTATGCGCGGCCCTGGTACTCGCCGGTCTCGGTGTTGACACGCACCTTGTCGCCTTCGTTGACGAACGGCGGCACGTTCACCACAAGTCCGGTTTCGAGCGTGGCGGGCTTGATCTGGTTACTGGCCGTCGCGCCCTTGATGCCGGGCGAGGTTTCCTTCACCGTCAGGTCAACAGTTGCCGGTAGTTCGATACCGACAGGCTCCTCGCCGTAGAACTCCACATGGATCAGCGCGTCGGCCACGATGTAGCCCATCGCATCGCCGAGCACCTCGGACGACATGTGAATCTGTTCGTAGGTCGAGGTATCCATGAAGCAGAAGGAGTCGCCATCCTTGTAGAGATACTGCATTTCCTTCTCATCGAGCGTCGCGCGCTCGATGTCCTCTTCCGAGCGCCACTTCGTATCGGCCAGCGCCAGCGTGCGGATGTTGCGCATCTTGCACTGGACAGCTGCCCGAAGATTGCCGGGCGTCAGGTGGTGCAGTTCGATGATCCGGAACAGGTCGTTCCCGATCTTGATCAGCTGCCCCTTCCGGAGCCGTTTTGCCTGTACTGTGTTCGCCATAGTAGTGACTGTATATCCTTGCAATCGTAGCACATGGGGTTCGGCGGCCTGCAACCGTGCTACGCTTTTCCCGTGGCATTTTCACGCTGGGATCCGTTCCGCGATCTGCTGGCCCTGCACGACCAGATCGGCCAGCTTGTCGGCAGCGACGCGCCCGGCTGGACACCGCCGGTCGACCTCTACGAAACCGCCCAGGCCTTCATGCTGACCGCCGAAATTCCCGGGTTGACCCGGGAACAGGTCGAAATCCACGCCGAGGAAAGCCGCGTGGTCATCCGCGGTGACCGTGTCTGCGGCCAGGTCCCGTGCGAACAGTATCACCGGGTGGAACGTGGGCACGGCCCCTTCTCCCGCGCCTTCGTGCTCCCGGAACCGATCGACGTGGACAACGTCAGCGCGGACCTGACGGACGGTCTCCTCACCGTCACCATCCCTAAAGCCGGCGGCCGCGGGTCCCGCAAGATCAACGTTTCCTGAAAGACATGATTCGTCGCCTCCTCCTCACCTTCGTCCTGGTTGTGGCCGGGTTCGCGGCCGGCATGGTCGTCACCGGACGCATGCGTATCGCCAGCGAGTCGGGGGCCCAGAGCAGCACGGCGGCGCCCGCGGCAGCACCGCAGCGCGCCACCACGCCGGCGCCCGCACCAGCCGCGAGCGGCACGGTGACCACCGGTCCTGACTTCACGAAGATTGCGGGCCAGGCGGTGAAAGGCGTTGCGAACATCTCCTCGCTGCAGGTGGTGCGACGCCCGAACTCGCCGTTCCAGGACGACCCGTTCTTCCAGTACTTCTTCAACGACCAGGACATGGCGGGCGCCCGGGATCGCCGTTCCACCAGCCTGGGTTCGGGCGTCATCATCTCGCCCGACGGCTACATCGTGACCAACAACCATGTGGTCGGCGAGAACGTGCGCGAGATCACGGTGGCGTTCAGCGACAACCGCGAGGTGAAGGGGCGCGTCATCGGCACCGACCCGGCCACCGACATCGCGCTGCTGAAGGTCGAACTGAACGGGCTTGCCACTATTCCCTGGGGCGACTCGGCGAAGCTGCAGGTGGGCGAATGGGTGCTGGCCATTGGCAGCCCGTTCCAGTTGAGCCGCACGGTCACCGCCGGCATCATCAGCGCCACCGGCCGCTCGAACGTCGGCTTCTCGGAATACGAAGATTTCCTCCAGACCGACGCCGCCATCAACCCTGGCAACTCTGGGGGGGCGCTCGTCAACACGCGCGGCGAACTGATCGGGATCAACACCGGCATCTTCAGCCAGAGTGGCGGCTACCAGGGCATCGGCTTCGCCGTCCCCAGCAATCTCGTCCAGCACGTGGTCAACGACCTGCGGGCGTTCGGCGAAGTGCAGCGCGGCACCATCGGCGGCATCGTCACCATCGACAAGCTGACGCCGCAGGTAGCGGAGGAGGTTGGTGCGCCGAACACGTCGGGCGCCCTCGTCATCCGCATGATGCGCGGCTCCGAGGCCTACAACGCCGGTGTCCGCCCGGGCGACGTCATCACCGGCTTCAACGGCACGAAGATCGACGATCCGTCGCAGCTCTACCGCCTCGTGGCGGATGCGAAGATCGGATCGATGGCCACGATCAAGGTGTTCCGCGGTGGGCGGACACTGGACCTGAAGGTGCCGATTGTGTCCGACGCCCGCAGCCGTCGCTAAGCGCGTGCGACGCCCGTTACTCCTCGCGCTAACGCTGGTGTTCGCGGCAGCCTCGTGGGTACAGGCGCAGCCGCCGATGCTGATCCTAAACGTGAGCAGCGCCCGTCCCGGCGACGTGATCGCAGTTCGCGTCACCGTGCCGCCTGACACCACTGGAGTGACGGTGCACGCATTCGATTCGCTGTGGCCCACCTACCGGGAGGACGCCACCACGTGGCGCGCTCTCGTCGGCATCGATCTCGACCGGCGGCCGGCCACCTACGACGTCGTGGCGGTGGTAGCGTCGCCGGCCGGCAGTTCCACCCGACCCCTCACCGTCGTCGTCAGGCGCTTCCGGACCCGCACGCTCACCGTCGCGCCCGACTACGTCAACCCGTCGCCCGAGCTCATGGCCCGCATCACGGCCGATGCCGCCTTCATGGCCGCGGCGTACGAACACTCCTCTGATACGCCTGCCTGGACCGGCGGGTTCGTCCGACCGGTGCCGGGCTCTGCCAACAGCAGCTTCGGCACACGCAGCGTGTTCAACGGCGAGCGACGGAACCCGCATGCCGGCACCGACTTCCTGAGCGGCACCGGCACCCCGATTCACGCGCCGGCCGGTGGTCGTATCGTGGCGGCACGCGACTTGTTCTTCACCGGCAATACCGTGGTCATCGATCACGGCCTCGGCGTGTTCTCGATGCTGGCGCACCTCTCACGCGTCGACGTGCGGGAGGGCGACACGGTGGACACCGGGGTGATCGTCGGACTCGTTGGCGCCACCGGTCGTGTCACCGGGCCGCATCTGCACTGGGCGCTCCGTATCGGAGCGGCACGCGTCGATGCGCTGTCGGCGCTGGCACTCGTCCCTGGTTCTCGCTGACCGTGCTCTCCTCATCTGCTGCGCCACGGCCCACGCCGGCCATCGATGTGCGCGCCCTCAGCAAGCTGCACGGGCAGGCGCCGGCGCTGCTCGACGTCACCTTTGCGGTCGACCAGCGCGAGCTCGTCGTCGTCACCGGCGCGGCGGGCGCAGGCAAGACGACGCTGCTGAAACTGCTGGCCGGGCACATGATGCCGAGCGGCGGCCGCATCCGGATCCACGGCATCGACGCACGCACGTTGCGGCTGGCGGCCAGCGTGCAGGTGGGCTACGTGCCGCAGACGCTGATCTCGTGCGGCGACATGCGGCCAGGCGACCTGCTCGATTTCAGCGGCCGCGCCAGGCAGATTGCGCCGGAACAGCTGTCTGGGCGGCTGCTCGAGGTGATTGCCGAATGCGAGCTCGAGGCGGTGCTCGACTCCTCGTGCGCCCAGCTCGACGCTCCGTCGCGCGCACGGGTCGCCATCGCGCAGGTCCTGCTCCACAAGCCATCGGTGCTCCTGCTCGATGACGTCGTGCCGGTGGCTGGGCAACGGGACGCCGTCCCGATCGCGCAGCTTGTGCATCGGCTTCGGCAGCAGCGCACGGTCGTGGTCACCGGACCCGTGAGCCTCGTCGATGCCTTTCCCGATGCGCGCCTTGTGACGCTCGGCCACGGCCGGCTGACGTTCGACAGCGCCGTGCCGATCCTCGGGCGCCCCCAGCGCCGCTGACCGCCGCCGTCTGCTAACATCCGCGCGCATGACGCGCGCCACCTCCGTCGTGCTCGCCGTTGCCCTGCTATGCACCGTCCCTCTGCGGGGCCAGGACGCTGCACCGAGAAAGCTGCTGTTCCTCACCCACGCCGCGCTCTACAAGCATCCCAGCCTGCAGCCGGCCGAGGAAGCCGTTCGCAGCTGGGGCGCGGCCGCCGGGTTCGACGTCACCACCCTGCAGGGCTACGCGCAGGAGTCACGGGCGCTCGATCTGTCGTTCCTGACGCCGGCCTACCTGGCGCAGTTCGACGGGCTGATGCTGATGACCAACGGTAACCTGCCACTTGGTCTCGACCAGAAGCGAGCCATCGTCGACTTCGTGCGCAACGGCAAGGCGATCGTCGGCGTCCACTGCGCGACGCTGACGCTGTACGACTATCCGGAATTCGGCGAGATGCTCGGCGGCTACTACCTGCGCTCGATTGTCCCGACCACCCTCGTGGACGCCGGCAAGGTCGGCGTGCTGAGGGTCGAAGACCAGCAGCACCCGGCGACGCGGATGCTCGGCTCGACCTGGCCCATCAACGAGGAGTTCTACCAGTTCGGCACCGAGACCTGGGACGCGTCGAGACCGGCCGAGAACGTCTCGCAAGTCGGACGGCTGCCCATCCCACTGGCGTTCTCGCGCAATCGCGTCCACGTCCTGCTCAGCCTCGACACCGAGCGCACCGACCTGTCCGACATTCAGGGCCCCGGCCTCCGGAAAGGGGGCGACTATCCCCAGGCCTGGACGCGCGACTTCGGCAAGGGACGCGTCTTCTACACTACGCTCGGTCACCGCGCCGACATCTGGAGCCACGACGCTGTGTTCCGGGCGCACGTGACCGGCGGCATCCGCTGGGCGCTGCGCCTCGAGCCGTAATGGTCGTTGGTCGTTGCTCGTTGGTCCCCGATCCCTAGTACGATCGATCTTCCATGTGCGGCATTGCCGGTATCGTCCACACGGACGCGCGCCCAGTCGACCCGTTGGCGCTGCGCCGGATGGGCGACGCCATGGCGCATCGCGGCCCTGACGGGAGCGGCGAGTGGGCCTCTGGCCCGGCCGGACTCGCGCACCGCCGGCTTGCCATCATCGACCTGACCGGTGGCCGGCAGCCGATGGCCTCGGCCCACACCGGCTGCGTGCTCTCGTTCAACGGCGAAATCTACAATTTCCGCGAGCTCCGCCGGTCGCTCGAGCGCGATGGACAGCCGTTCTTCGAACAGAGCGACACCGAAGTGGTGCTTCGCGCCTACGAGCAGTGGGGCGACGCGTGCGTCGACCGCCTGCAGGGGATGTTCGCCTTCGCGATCTGGGACCCGCGCCGTGAGCGGCTCTTCGCCGCGCGCGATCGGCTCGGCATCAAGCCGCTCTACTACCGCTGGCAAGACCACACGCTTACCTTTGGGTCTGAGTTGAAAGCGATTCTCGCGGCCGAACCCAGCCAGCGTCCAGCGCTCGACCCCCGCAGCTTCGACCGCTACCTGCGCCTGCAGTACGTGCCGGCACCGCACACGATGGTGGCCGGCGTGAAGCAACTCCTGCCAGGCTGCACGCTGGCGCTGCAACTCTGCGGACACCCCGAAGAAGCACGCTACTGGCAGGCGCGGGCGAAAGCGCCTGGCCCCTCGTCGGCTGAGGAGTTCCAGGAACGCCTCGGGGCCGTGGTCCGCAGCCACCTCGTGGCCGACGTCCCCGTAGGCGCGCTGCTCTCTGGCGGTCTCGACTCGAGCCTCATCGTCGCGCACATGGTGCGGGAAGCGACGGGGCCGGTCCACACGTTCTCCGTCGGCTTCGAGGACGCGCGCCTCGACGAACGCGGCTCGGCGCGGGAGGTGGCCGCGCACCTCGGCACGGTACACCACGAGCAACTGGTGACCGACGCCGATGCCGCCGCCACCCTGCCGCACATCGTCGCGGCCATGGATGAACCGCTGGCCGACTACGCCGCGCTGCCCACTTACCTGATCGCGCGCTTCGCCGCGCAGCACGTGAAGGTGGTGTTGACCGGCGAGGGCGCGGACGAACTGTTCGCCGGTTACCGGCGCTATCGGCGCGACCGCATTCTGGCGCCGATTGCGCGCTTCCGTCCCGCCTACCAGGCGTCCCACGTCTTCTCGGGACGCGAGACGTCGCGACTCCTCGGCCGCAGTCCCTCGCGCTTCGAACGTGCCGCCCACGGCGGACGTCGCACCTCCGATACGCTGAACCAGCTGCTGCTGCGCGACGTCGAGGGATGGCTGCCGGACAACCTGCTGGTCAAGGTCGATCGCATGACGATGCTGTGCTCGCTCGAGGCGCGGGTGCCGTATCTCGATCACCAGTTCGTCGAGTACGCCCTCGGCATCCCCGGCACCCGCAAGCTGCGTCTGCTCAGCGGCACGAACAAGCTGCTGATGCGCGAGGCAGCTGGCATGATGATGCCCGACGCAATCGCGGCCCGCCCCAAGCAGGGATTCAAGCCGCCGATCGATGCGTGGCTGCGCGGCCGACTGCGACCACTGGCGCACGACGCCCTGCTGTCGTCCACCTCACGCCTGAACAACTACGTCGATCTGCGCAGCATTCGTCGACTGCTCACCGATCACGACGCCGGACGCCCGAACGGCCATCGCATCTGGGCACTGCTGATCCACGAACTCTGGAGCCGCGAGCACGGCGTTGCCTGAGCGTCCCGTCGCTTACATCCTGGGCACCTTCCCACAGGCGTCGCAAACCTTCATTGCCCGCGAGATCCGCGGCCTGCGGCTCGCCGGCCTGCCGATGCTGGTCTTCGCCCTGGGCAAGCGCGACCCCGACGTCCTCGAAGACGCCGACCGCGCGTGGTATCCAGACGTCCGCTTCGCCCCGCTGTTCCTCGCGCCGGCTGTCCTTGCGGCGAACCTGTGGCTGGCGCGGCGCGCCCCCGGCCGCTACCTGCGCACCTTCGGCAGGTTGCTCGCGCTGCCCCATCGCCCACGCATTCTCGTGCTGCGTGCCATCACGCTGGTCATGACCGCCGCCTGGATCGCGCGCACCATCGAGCGTGCGGGTGGCTGCCGTCAGGTTCATGCGCACTTTGCCCTGGCGCAGACGGAGGTGGCGATGGCGGTCTCCGACCTGCTCGGCGTCCCTTTCAGCTTCACGGCGCACGCGCGCGACATCTACGCCACGCCGAGCGCCCTCGAAGACAAGATGAATGCGGCCCGCGTCGTCGTCACCTGCACCGGCTACAACGTCACCCACCTCCGCAGCCTGTGCCCCGACGTGCCGGCGGCGCACATTCAACTGGTGCATCACGGCGTCGATGTGGACGCGGCCTCGCGCGTCGCTGCACGGCAAGGCGAGCACACGGACGGGCGTCCGGTCATCCTCGCGGCCGGCCGCCTGATCGACAAGAAGGGGTTCGACACCCTCATCGATGCGTGTGCGGAACTGCGCGCACGCGGGCACGTCTTCGAGTGCCGCATCTTCGGAACCGGTCCGCTCATGGCTGCTCTTCGACGTCGCGCGGGAGCCGCCGACCTCGCATCGGCGGTCGATCTGCCTGGCTGGGCGCCCGCGGGACAGTTGCTTGACGCGATGGGCCGGGCCGCCGTCTTCGCCATGCCGAGCCGCGTGGCCGTGGGCGGCGATCGTGACGGTATCCCGAACGTGGTGCTCGAAGCGATGGCGGCTGGCCTTCCCGTGGTGGCCACCAATGTCTCTGGCATTCCCGAAGCCGTCAGCGACGGGACGACCGGCTTGCTGGTTGAACCCGATGATGTCACCGCGCTAGCCGATGCGCTGGAGCGGGTCCTGACCGATGTCGCGTTGTCGGCCCGGTTCGGCGCGGCCGCTCGCGCACGGATTGCCGAAGAGTTCACGCTCGAGGTTGCCTCGTCACGCCTGATCGCGCTGTTCCGGTCCGCCCAGGGCGACTGACCTGCGATGATGGTTCGATGAGCAGCACTGAGTCGTCCCCGCCCCGCGTCCGCCAGATCTCCGCACGTGAACTGAAGGCCATGCTCGACGCTGGTCAGCCCTTCGAGTTCGTCGATGTCCGCACGCCGGACGAGCGGGCCATCGCCAGCGTCGCCGGGGCACGATTGCTCGACAAGGCCTACGGCGATCACCTCTTGAGCCTGGGGCGGGACACGCCGCTGGTGTTCCAGTGCCACCACGGTATCCGGAGCCAGTCGGCGGCGGAGTACTGCATCCGCGAAGGCTTCACCAACGTCTGCAACGTGGTTGGCGGCATCGATGCGTGGTCGCTGACGGTGGACCCGACAGTGCCGCGCTACTAGAATGGCTACCTCGCGACGGCGCCTGTTCCGTTTCCCGAGTTCCAACGTCTAACGTTCCGTGCCTCCTCCAGCTTCCTCCATCGACGACGCGGCGGCATTCCCGCCGCCGGACGGCACCGTGGCCCTCAACCTGGGCGCGGCGGCCGCGCTGCTGCTGGCCGTGGTGGTGGCCGTCGCCTTCAACTGGGTCGCCCTCAAGGGCGTCATCGTCGTGGCTTTCCTGTCGGTGGCGCTCGCCTACCTCGTGCTGCCGGTCGTGCAGATCATGCGACGCCAGGCACCGGTGTGGTTCGGCGGCTGGAGGCCATCGCGGCTGCTCGCAGTCGGCATCGTCTACGCGGCGGTGGCACTGATCGTGGCACCCATCTGGGCGATCTGGGGCGGCAAGATCGTCTCGACCGTACCCGATCTTGCGCGGGAGGTGCCCCATCATGTTGCGCGCTTCGGGTCACAGGTGCGCGCCAGCGAAAAGTGGCACGAGCAGTTCACCTTCGAACTCGAAACGCGCGCGTTCTTGCGCAAGGCCACGCACAACGTCTCGCAGAGCATCCAGAAGGAAGTCGCCGAGGTGGGCGCCGAGGTGATGCGCGCGCGCTTCGTGCTGCCGTGGCTGGCCACGGTGCCGGTGCTGGCCCTGCTGCTGGTCGGTCAATGGCCGGCGTTCCACCGCTCGGCGGCACGGGCGCTGCCCACGGCACACCTGAAGTGGCGCACCGATCAGTTCCTGCGCAACGTGAATATGGTGCTCGCCGCCTACACGCGGGCGCAGGCGCTATCCGCGCTCATCGTTGGCGTCATCTGCGGCGTCGGTTTCGCACTGATGAAGCTGCCGAATGCCGCGATGTTCGGCATCGTCGCCGGTCTGCTCGAAACCGTTCCGATCGCTGGCCCGCTGGCCGTGGCCATTTCAGCCACCTCGGTGGCGTCCTCCTCGCAGGTGCCGCTGGTCCTGGTCTTCCTCCTCGGGCTGCGCATGCTGCAGGACTATGTGATCTATCCGCGGCTGATCAGGCGAGCCATGCACCTGCACCCGGTGGCTGTGGTGCTGGCGATCTGGCTCGGCGCCGGGCTGGGCGGCGTCGTAGGGGTCTGCCTGGCGGTGCCGACGGTGGGAGTGCTGCAGGTGACCTGGCGCCATTACCACGAGTACCTGGCGGTCGAACGGCTCGTGCGCGAACACACGGTGCCGGCCAAGGACGCGTAGCGCGCCTACAGGAAGCGGATCACCATCACCGTCATGTCGTCGCGTGGCGGTTCGGTGCCCGCAAAGGCGGTGACCGCCGACAGAATCGCATCGAGCGTGTCCTGCGCGGAGCGCCCGCGCACGGTGTTCAGAACGGCCGCCAGTCGCTCGTCCTCGAACTCGTCGCCCGCCGCATTCACCGCTTCGGTCAGGCCGTCGCTGAAGATCACCAGCAAGTCGCCGGCGCTGACAGTCGTGTCCCCGGTCTCGTACTCGCTGAAGTCGAACAGCCCCACCACGGTGCCGCCGGTGTCGAGGCGCGTGAGGCCGGTGCTCGTGACCAGGAACGGGGCATTGTGCCCGGCGTTGCAGTAGCGCAGCACGCCGTTCTGGAGCAACTGACCATAGAACACCGTGACAAAGCGCGCCGCCACCGCACGGCGGCAGAGCGCGCGGTTCAGGCGGCTGCACACCCGCGCCGGCGACTCGACCGCGTCCGACTCGCCGGCGAGCAACCCCTGCACCACGGCGGTCAGCAGCGCGGCGGACGTGCCCTTGCCCGCCACGTCGGCCACGGTGAACGACAGCGACCCTTCGTCCGCTGGCACGTAATCGAACAGATCGCCACCGACGGAGCGGCACGGCGTGGTGCTGGCCACCAACTCCACCTTCGGCGACGAGAAGTGATCCGGCGGCAGCAGGGCACGCTGGATGTCCGAGGCGATGCGCAGTTCCTGCGCCGCCCGCTCCGCCTGCACCGCCTCCTGGTAGAGCCGAGCGTTCTCGATGACCACTGCGGCCTCGGCCGCGAGCGCGTGCAGCACGCCGGCCGCCTGCAGGTAGCCCTTCTCGCGGCTATCCAGATAGAGCACGCCAATGCGGCGTTCACCGCCGTCCGACGCCGGGTCGTTGCCGAACTGCCCCATCTTGAGCGGGGTGCACAGCACGTGGCGGATACCGAGCGCCAGCGTGCCGCCATGACGCGACGCGTGCACGTCGTCGAGCAGGTCGCTGACGATGCGGTCTTTGCCGGTCGTGAAGACTTCGGTGGGAATCTGGGTGCTGGTCTGGGCCGAGGTGAGCGTGATACCGCCTCGCCCGCGGGCGAGGCGCTGTACCAGTTGGCCGCCAGGTTCGGCGAGCAGGATGAACCCGCGCTCGGCGCCCGTCAGTTCGAGGGTGCTGTCGAGCACGATGCCGAGCACTTCGTCGAGTACCTGACCCGAGCCGAGGGCGCGAAGGCCGGCGAGCAGTGCGTTGACCTGGCGGAAGTCGAAGTGCCCGGATGTGAGCGAACTGGTTTCGCCAGACTCGACGCGCAGTTCGGTGTCGCCGATGCGGACGCGGTCGCCGGGTCGCAGCGCCGAGTCTTCAATCCTGAGGTCGTTGACGAACGTGCCGCCCCGCGACCCGAGGTCACGAATCCGCCAGCCGCTGCCGTCCTGCGTGAGTTCGGCATGGTGTCGCGACACGTGGCCGTTGGTCAGCTGCAGCTGGGTATCCGAGCTGCGACCGATCGTGAACGGCCCCGACGACACCGAGACCGAGCGGCGGCCGGACGTGTCGACGACGATCAGGTTGAGCATGCCTATTCCGCGAAGCTCTCCAGCGCGGCAGCCTCGGCGTCGTAGGAGTCGAACACGGTCGCCAGCTTGGTGATGACCAGCAGATCCTTCAGCTTCTTCGTCACGCCCACCAGCTTCAGGGCGCCGCCCTGCTTCTTCACCGTGGTGAAAGCGTTCACGAGTTCGCCGAGACCGGCGCTGTCGATGTACGCGACGCCGCTCAGGTTCAGCAGCACCTTCTTCTCACCGGACTGCAGCAGGCTCCGCACCTTGTCGCCGAGCTTTTCCGAACCATCGGCACCCAGGGTGATCGGGCCGTCGATATCGAGCACGCACACGTCTTGCACTGTCCGCTGCGAGATGTTCATGTCGGTCCTTCCGCGAAAGAGATGAGTCGGGATTATATGGCGAATTCGTCGGGCCCGCGTCAGGCAAGCGAGGCGTGAACCGCGCGACGAACAGAATGGTCTGCCCGCGCTAGAATCGAAGGCGTGGACGATCAGCCGGTCACCCTGTGGAAGATGCGCCGCGACAATGAGGAAATTGCCTGTCGCGCGCGCTTGGCCCCGTACGGAATCGAAGTCGACATGCTGAACGACGGCGCCGTCGTCCTCACACGTGTATTTGCCAACGATGACGAGGCGCTCGGCTGGGCCAGCGACAAGCGCGGCCGGCGCGAATCCGAAGGGTGGCACCTCGCCCCCGACGAACCGAACCCCGATCAATCGCGGGTTGCCTGAGTCGGGTCGGACGAGACCCGCACGAGCAGCTTTCCGAAGTTCCGTCCATCGAACAGCCGCAGCAGCGCCGATGGCGCCTGCTCCAACCCTTCCACCACATCCTCGCGGTATTTCAGCGTGCCTTCACGAATCCACACCGCGCAGTCGCGCAGGAAATCGGCCTGCCGGGCGGCATGGTCGCCCACGATGAAGCCGCGAATCATGATGCGGCTGGTGAGCAGGGCGCGCAACGTGGGACCGCTGCGAGACGACGGGTCGTTGTACTCCGAGATCGTGCCGCAGACCGGAATGCGGCCGTGCACGTTCATCAGGCTGAACACCGCCTCGAACACCGTGCCGCCGACGTTCTCGAAGTAGACGTCGACCCCCTTCGGACAGGCCGCGGTCAGGTCGTCGCGCAACGTGTCGCTGTAGTGGCTGACGCAGGCGTCGAAGCCGAGCTCCTGCACCACGTAATCGCACTTCTCCTTCGCTCCGGCGATGCCCACCACATGACAGCCGGTCCGTTTCGCCAGCTGGCCGACAATGGCGCCAACCGCACCCGAGGCCGCCGAGACCACGACCGTCTCACCGGGCTTCGGCTGGCCAAGGTCGAACAGGCCCACGTATGCGGTCATGCCGGGCATGCCGAGCACGCCGATGGCGGTCGAGATCGGCGCGACCGATGGATCGAGCTTTCGCAGGTCGTGCCCTTTCGAAACGTGGTACTCCTGCCAGCCGTCGTAGCCCGTGACGAAGTCGCCGGGCGCGAACGCCGGGTTCCGCGATTCAACGACCTGGCTCACCGTACCGCCCACCATCACGTGGTCGAGGGGAACGCCGGCCGCGTACGACTTGCCCGAGCCCATGCGGCCTCGCATGTAGGGATCGAGCGACAGGTAGATGG
This sequence comes from Vicinamibacterales bacterium, assembly GCA_046596625.1. GTDB lineage: Bacteria > Acidobacteriota > Vicinamibacteria > Vicinamibacterales > CAVVIG01 > CAVVIG01. The sequence continues at coordinate 15,607 of JBKJMH010000325.1, forward strand.
TGCGGCGCAGCACCTCGCCGTCGCCAGGCTCCGGCACAGGCACGGTACGCAGCGCGAAATTGTCCGCCGACGCGTGCGTCACCGGCCGGCTCGCCAACACCACCTGCTGATTCGTCACAGGGCTCTCCTCGACTCCAGATCATCCCAACGCGCGTACACCACGAGCAGTTCGGCTTCTACCGCAGTGGCGCGGGCCAGCGCTTTGGCAATGCCTTCGGAGCCGTCCTTGTAGAACTCGGGCGACGCGATCTTCGCCTGCAGCTGCGAGTGCTCCGACTCGAGCACCTCGATGCGGTGCGGCAGCTGCTCGAGTTCGCGCTGCTCTTTGTATGACAGCTTCTTCGGCGGAGTGGCCGGCGCCGGTGCCGACTCGGCGGACTTCCCCGCCGCTGCGCCGGCACGAGACCCGGTGATCGCCGCCTTGGTCTGCTTGCGCCGCTGCCGCAGCCAGTCGGCATAGCCGCCAACGTATTCCTCGATGCGCCCTTCGCCCTCGAAGACGATTGTGCTCGTCACGACGTTGTCGAGGAAGACGCGGTCGTGGCTGACGAGCAGCAACGTGCCCGGCCACTCCACGAGCTGCGCTTCGAGCAGTTCCAGGGTTTCGAGATCGAGGTCGTTGGTCGGCTCGTCCATCACCAGCACGTTGGCGGGGCGCGTGAACAGCCGCGCCAGCAGCAGCCGGTTCCGCTCGCCGCCCGACAGCGCCTTCACCGGCGAGCGCGCCCGTTCGGCCCCGAAGAGGAAGTCGCGCAGGTAGCCGTGCACGTGCTTGGTCTGCCCGTTGACCGTGACAGTGTCGTTGCCCTCGCCGACGGTGTCGAACACCGTCTTCTCTGGATCGAGCTGCTCGCGCTGCTGGTCGAAGTAGGCGATCTGCACGTTGGCCCCATGGCGCATCGTCCCGCCGTCGGGCTCGACCTGCTCCAGCAGCATGCGCAGCAGCGTGGTCTTGCCAGCGCCGTTCGGACCGATGAGACCCACCCGATCACCGCGCATGATGCGGGTGGAGAATCCGCCGACCACGACCCGCGAGCCGTACACCTTTCGCAGGTCGTCGGCCTCGAACACCATCTTGCCGGACGAATCGGCCTTGTCGATGCGCATGGAGACGTTGCCCTGCACGTCGCGCCTGGCCGCACGCTCGTTGCGCATCTCCATCAGCGCCTTCACCCGCCCTTCGTCGCGCGTACGCCGCGCCTTCACACCTTGCCGCAGCCACACTTCTTCCTGCGCCAGTCGTTTGTCGAACTTGTCCTGCTGCGTCGCCTCGTTGGCGAGCCACTCTTCTTTTTTCTGCAGGAACGTGGCGTAGTCGCCAGGCCACGAGGTCAGGCGGCCGCGGTCGAGTTCGATGATGCGCGTCGCCAGCCGCTGGAGAAACGCGCGATCGTGCGTGACGAAGACGACCGAGCCCTTGTAGTCGGCGAGGAAATTCTCGAGCCACTGGATGGCTTCGATATCAAGGTGGTTCGTCGGCTCGTCGAGCAGCAGCACGTCGGGCTCGGCGACCAGCGCGCGCGCCAGCAGCACGCGACGCCGCCAGCCGCCAGACAGCGTGTCAACGCGCGCGGTGCCGTCGAGGTCGAGCCGCGAGAGCACGAGATCGACCTTGTGCTCGCGGCGCCAGTCGTCGGCATCATGCCCCTCGAGCCCGGCCAGCCCCTCGGCGACCACCTCGAAGATCGACTGGGTCGAGGTGAGCGGGACGTCCTGGACGAGCCGCGCCACGCGCAACGCCGGCTGGTGCCAGACCGCGCCGGAGTCGGGCGCGAGTTCGCCGCTGAGGATTTGCAGCAGGGTCGACTTGCCGGCGCCGTTGCGTCCGATGACCGAGACCCGCTCGCGGGTGTCGAGCTGGAGCGACACGTCGTCCAGCAGCGGAAGATGACCGAAGGCGTGATTGATGTGATCGAGAGTCAGTAAGGACAAGGTAAATGGCTGATTGCTGAATGCTGATTGAATGATTGCGGTCGATTGATTATGACTAATGACTATCAGAGCCGTCCGAGCATGCGCAGAATCCCGAGGGTCAGCACCGGGACGTAGGTGATGACGAGGACGCCGATCCCGAGAATGCCCAGCATCGGCAGGGCGGCC
>JBKJMH010000078.1:0-10458 GCA_046596625.1 Vicinamibacterales bacterium
GCCTACATGGCCGGCTTCACCCCCGAGCAGCTCGCCTTCTTCTACGGCATGCCGGCCGTCGTCAAGTCCGCCTGGGCCATTGGCGTGTGGGGCGGGGTGGCCGGCACGCTGCTCCTCCTGCTTCGGCGGCGCCTGGCGGTGTGGGTGTTCCTGGCCTCAGTCCTCGGCGTTATCACCACCACGTTCCACAACTACGTGCTGGCGGACGGCATGGCGGTGGCGGGCGATTCACTCTCCCTCACCGTCACCGCCGTCATCTTCATCGTCGCCCTCGGCCTGTTCCTCTACGCAAGCACCATGCGCACGCGCGGCGTGCTCGCCTGACCATCGAGACCCCCATGCCATTGACCGCCCCTCCCCTCGCCCGCACGTCCATGCGCATCAGGCGTCCGGTTGCCGATGTCTTCGAGGCGTTCGTCAATCCGGACGTCACCTCGAAGTTCTGGTTCACGCGCGGCAGCGAGCGCCTCACGGAAGGCGCCCTGGTGATCTGGCACTGGGACATGTATGGGTTCGCGGCCGAGGTCCGCGTAACCGCGCTCGAGCTGAACCGGCGCATCGTCGTCGAGTGGCCAACCCCGGTGGAGTGGCTCTTCGCAGCACGGCCCGATGGCACCACCTTCGTCACCATCACTGCGTCCGGCTTCGCCGGCACCGACGACCAGCAGGTGACCGCCGCCATCGACTCGATGGGCGGCTTCAGTTTCACGCTGGCGGCTTGCAAGGCCTGGCTCGAGCACGGCATCGAGCTGAACATCGTGGCCGACCACAGCCCGGACAGCCACGTCGCTGCAGGCGACGAGCCAGGAGCCCAGAGTCCAGAGCCTGAAGCCTGAGGCGCGGCGCGCAGTGTCCTGCGCCAGCGCCGGCGCAAGGTAGAATATTGCCGATGTCCCGCACTCGATTCCGCCTGACGTTGCCCGTTACGCTCCTTGCGGTGTTCGCGGTACTGCTCACCGCGTCGGCCTGCAGCAACACGCCGCACGAGGAGGATCCGCAGGACTACGTCCGCAAGATCACCGCCGGACGCGCGGTCAAGGACGCCGACTTCCAGGCCGGCTCCGACGTCATTCCCGATGCAGCGCTGAAGGCGACGTTCCTGCCGCTGGCGTACTTTGCGGTCGACCCGAACTACAACGTCCTTGCCGGCCTGAAGCCCATCACCGAAGACATCCAGGTGATGATGCCGACCTCGACAGGCCAGCGCCGCAAGATGCGCCAGGTGGGACGGATGGAGTTCACCCTGAAGGGCGAGCAGATGTCGCTGCTCGCCTTCAACGAGGTCGGCGCGCCTGACAACACCCACGTGACGCTGATGTTCAGCGACATGACGAGCGGCACCGAGACCTACGCTGCCGGCCGCTACATCGACCTGCCGCTGACTGCGAGCGGCATCTATGCGCTCGACTTCAACCTTGCCTATCACCCGTACTGCTACTACAACCCGGCGTACGAGTGCCCGTACCCGCCAGCCGAGAACCGGCTGAAGGTGCCGATTCACGCCGGTGAACGGATGAAGAAGTCCGGCGACGCGCAGCCCCAATGATTCGAGCCGTTGTCTTCGACTTCGACGGAGTGATCGCGAACAGCGAGCCGCTCCACTTCCGTGCCTACCGCGACGTGCTGGTGGTCAAGGGGATTGCGCTGACCGAAGCGGCGTACTACGAGGACTACCTCGGGTACGACGACATCGGCGCGTTCACGGCGATCGCCGCCGACAACGGCACAGCGTTCAGCGCCGACGACCTCGCCGGCCTCGTGGCACGCAAGGCCGTGCGGCTCGAGGAACTCGAGAAGAGCGGGTCGGTGCTCTTCCCTGGGGCGCGCGATGCCATCGTCCGCATGGCCGCGGCGTTTCCGATCGCGGTGGTATCTGGTGCGTTGAAGGCGGAAATCCTGCGCGTCCTCGAGCACGAAGGGCTGCTCCGCCACTTCCAGTTCGTCGTCTCGGCCGAAGACACGCCAGCCAGCAAGCCCGATCCGGCACCGTACCTCCTCGCCGCCGACAAACTGCGGTCCGGGCTGGCGGACCTGCAGACCAGCGAGTGCGTCGCCATCGAAGACTCGAAGTGGGGACTGGTCTCCGCACGCGCGGCCGGCATGCGCACCATCGGCATTACGCAGACCTATCCGGCATCGGCACTGGTGGACGTGTCGGACACGGTCATCACACACCTCGACCAGTTCACGCCCGCCCTCCTGCACTCGCTCGCCGGCTGATCACGAAAACCCGCGACTCGTCACACACGGCTTTTTGGATGTGTGACGAACGACTGGGACGAACATTCGTCCCAGTGACGAGTGACAGGCGCTGCCTTTCATACTCGCCGCATGCCCGGTTCTTCTCCACGGAGGATGTCCCACATGCGACTGATGAAAGCGGCGCTCGTGCTGCTCGTTACCCTCTATCTGTGCGGCGGACGCGCCCGCGCGCAGAGCACCACCGGCACCATCCGCGGTCACGTCAATGATGCCCAGGGGCTGGCACTCCCCGGCGTCACGGTAAACGTCACCTCGCCCAACCTGCAGGGCACGCGTTCGACGGTCACGGCCGAAAACGGGGACTACGTCCTCACCTTGCTGCCGTCCGGCACCTACACCGTCACCTTCGAACTCGGCGGCTTCGAGCGGGTGTCCCGAACCGTGGGGCTGGCGCCGACCCAGGACCTGCCGCTCGAGGTCGAGCTCGGTCCGGCCACCGTCACCGAGGAAGTGAACGTTGTGGGCCAGCGCGTCGACGTCCTGACCCAGACCGCGCAGGTCGCGACCAATTTCAAGCAGGAGCTCATCGACAGTCTGCCGACCAACCGCGACATCAACGCCTATCTGCTGCTCGCACCGGCCGTGCATCCGAGCGGGCCGAACGGCGCCTACTCCATCGCCGGCTCGGCCTCGTTCGACAACCTGTTCCTGGTGAACGGCGTCACGGTGAACGAGAACCTGCGCGGCCAGGCCAACGACCTCTACATCGAGGACGCGATCCAGGAGACCACTGTCGCCACCGCCGGCATCTCGGCGGAGTACGGCCGCTTCAGCGGCGGCGTCGTCAACGTCGTGACGAAGTCCGGGGGCAACACGTTCTCCGGGTCACTGCGTGAGACGCTCATCAACGACAAGTGGCGGCGGCTGACGCCGTTCGAAATCAGGAGCATCGGGAACGACCCGGCGCGCAAGGAGCTGCGGGTCGACAAGCTGGTGCCGACACTCGAATACACCGGCGGCGGACCGATACTGAAGGACCGGCTCTGGTTCTTCACGTCTGGTCGCCTCCAGACCCAGACCCAGGGGCGCTCGCTGGTCGGCACCAACATCCCGTACACGTTCAAGCGGCCCTCGAAGCGGTTCGAGGGCAAGGCGACCTTCTCCCTGAATGCGAACCACCGCGTCCAGGCCGACTACCTCGGCATCCTCGACGAACAGCAAAACAACACCTTCAGCACCGCGTCGTCGATGGACCTCAACAGCCTCTACACGCGGCAGACCCCACAGCAGCTGACCGTCGTCAACTACAGCGGCACCCTGGCGCACAACCTCTTCATCGAAGGGCTGTTCTCCCAGCGCAAATTTACCTTCACTGGCAGCGGCGCACCGTCGACCGACCTGATCGACGGCACGCTCATGATCGACAACTCGCGCGGCCTCCGCTTCTGGTCTCCCACGTTCTGTGGCATCTGCGACGATGAGAAGCGGAACAACCAGGATCTGTTCGCGAAAGCCACCTGGTTCCTGACGTCAGCCGGTGCCGGCTCGCACAACCTGACCCTCGGCGTGGATAGCTTCAACGACCAGCGGTTCGCCAACAACCACCAGTCCGGCAGCGACTACCGCGTCTACAACACCGGCACGGTCATCCGCGGCGCCGGTGATGCGGCCATCATCTACCCGGTGTCACTCGGCGACGGCTCCACCTTCATCCAGTGGAACCCGATTCCGCTGACGAGCCAGGGTGCAGACTTCCGCACCTATTCGGTCTTCGCCAACGACGCGTGGCGCGTGAACGGTCGGCTGACCGCGAACCTGGGCGTGCGCTGGGACAAGAACCACGGCGTGGACGAGCAGGGCAACCTCGTAGCCAAGGACAGCGCGTTCAGTCCGCGACTGGGCATCGTGCTCGACCCGACTGGCACCCAGACGTGGTCGATCACGGCGAGCTTCGCGCAATACGTCTCGGCGCTGAACAACTCGCTCGGCGACTCGGCTTCGTCCGGCGGCAACCCGCAGACGTTCCGCTTCACCTACCGGGGCCCGAGCATCAACGCCGATTCCGGCGCGGCGGTCCTGACGCCGACGAATGTGGCCATCCGCCAGATCTTCGACTGGTATCAGGCGAATGGCAGCTCCAGCCTGCCGCTGCGCAGCCAGCCGGACATCCCCGGTGTCACTCCACAGATTCGCGGCAACCTGAAGTCCCCGAACGTGCTCGAGTATGCCGCCGGCATCAACCGCCAGTTCGGAGGCCGCGCAGCCCTTCGCATGGACTATGTGTTCCGCGATTACCGCGACTTCTACTCACAGCGCACTGACGTCAGCACGGGCACGGCGTCCAACTCGCTGGGCCAGACGTTCGACCTCGCCCTGAACGAGAACACCAGCCTGCTGAAGCGCCGCTACAACGGCGCAACCATGCAGGGCACCTACCGGTTCGCGGCGCGGACGGATGTGGGCGGCACCTATACGCTGTCACGCACCTGGGGCAACGTGAACGGTGAGAACGTGGCGAGCGGCGCGCTGTTCGCTGGCATCAGCAGTTATCCCGAGTACCAGCAGGAACCGTGGTCGTATCCGGAAGGGGATCTGCAGGTCGACCAGCGCCATCGGGGACGCCTGTGGGCGAACTACGGTGTGCCTGGGGTCAGGGGGCTCACGGTGAGCCTGATGAGTACCCTCGAGAGCGGCACGCCGTTCGGCGCCAACAACGTCAACAATGCGCCGAACTTCAACGGCGTCGACCCGCGCCCGTACGTCGTCAACCCGGGCTACCTGACGCCGCCCGATGGTACGTCCACCGGCTACTTCTTTGCGGTGGACTGCTCGAACGTACCGGTAGCCGTAACCGACGCCGGGTTCAACTGCACGAGCGGCAGGACACGCGACGCCTTCCGGACCGTCGGACAGAAGCGCGCCGACCTCGCCGTCAACTACGCGCGGCGCGTTGGTCACGGGCGTGGCGTGGAGTTGTTCGTCAAGGCGACGGTCATCAATGTGTTCGCACAGTCGCAGCTGTGCGGCTGCGGTGGAACGATCTTTGAGAACGGAGGCGGCGTGGCGCAAACGCGCATCGACCAGACCATCAGGACGGCGGTGTCGCACCCAGCGCTCTACCAGACGTTCAATCCCTTCACCACGACACCGGTGCAGGGTGTGAACTGGAACTACGGACCGAACTTCGGCACCGGGCTGAACCGCTTCGCGTACACCACGCCGCGAACGTTCAACATGACGTTCGGCCTGCGGTTCTAAGCGCCCGCAGACGCCAGACACTCGCTCCGTCGCAGGCAGGCCGCGAGGCGAAGGGACTGACACGTCTCCCTCGTCTCGCGGCCCCGCAGCTTGCGGGTATCGGTTGCGCTATGCTTGCCTGTGGTTTCCCCGGCTCTGGTTCACGAGTTTGCGGCGCTGGCGCTCAGCCCTGATCCCGACCTGGCGGTGGCGGCGCTGATGATGTCGCGGGTGGCGTACCCCGCTCTCGACATTGACGCCTATCTCGCCCGGCTCGACGCGCTCGGCCGCGAGGCGCAACGCCGCGTCGCCAACGCCACCACCTTGGGCACGACGCTCGAAATTCCACCGCACGTCGATCCGGACGTCTTCGCGCGCATCGCGACCCTGAACGCATACCTGTTCGAGGACGAGCGCTTTACGGGCAACGACACGCAGTACGACGACCCCCGCAACAGCTTCCTCAACGAAGTGCTTGACCGCCGCACTGGCATCCCCATCACGCTGGGCCTGGTCTATATGGAAGTGGCGCGGCGGGCCGGCATCGAGGCCGAAGGGGTAAATTTCCCAGGGCACTTCCTCGTACGCGTGCGCGGCGTGCGCGGCACGCAGTACTCGCGCGACCTCATCATCGACGCGCACCACGGTGGCGCATTGCTCACCGAAAGCATGTGCCGCGACCTGCTGGCGCGGCACACCGGCGACGAGCAGTTGTGGGATGCCCACGCGCTGGCGCATGCCACCAAGCGGCAGATCATCACGCGCATGCTGCTGAACCTGAAGCGTGCCTACGTGCGGCTGTACTCGTTCCAGCAGGCGCGCGACATCACCGAACTGCTGCTCGCGGTCGACCCGGCCGCCGTCACCGAACTGCGCGACCGCGGCCTGCTCGCCTATCACCTGAACGATCTGCCGTCGGCGCTGCGCGACCTGCAGACCTACCTCGAGCTCTCGAAGGGGATCGAGCTCGACGAGGACGAGCGCGACGAACACGCGCGCATCTGGGAACACGTGAAGACGCTCAGGCGCCGTGTTGCCTCGCTGAACTAAGCTCGCCGTAGCCGCGAACCTCGAGGTTCGCATGACACGGCCGACCTGAAGGTCGGCAGCTACAGACCGCGCGGTCGGTCCCGACGAGACAGACACCCATCGGCGAGCGGGCAGACCGAACAGTGCGGATCATCGACACAGGTCTGCACCGCGTGATGCCGCAGGTAGAGCGCGGCGCGCCTGAAGGCGCGCACCTCCCTCGGCAACCCGGCCTCGAGCATCCGCCGCACCGCCCGCGGTCGCATCGGCAACGGGCTGCCGGCGGCGTCCACGCCAGCCAGCCGCGACGCCAGCCGTGCCACATCGCGGTCGACCGGCACCACGCAGTGCTGTCCACCGAACAACAGCATCCGGTGTACACCGCCCTCACCCAGCCGCGGCAACCTGGCCAGCCACCTCCGTGCACGCGGCAGCGCGCCACGCACGACCGCGCTGAACGCCGGTTGGCGCCGGAACTGTTCGACGCCCAGCAGGAGCGCGTGCAGTCGTTGTTCCTGGTACGGTCCGGCGTGGGCCACTGCAGCTGTCAGCCGGCCGCGCGCGGCGCGGAACACTGCGTCGGGAGTGAGCGCGGGAATCCGGAGCAGCGCCGCATAGGCGGCGTCGCGACGGCCGGGCGTGGTGTGCGCCGAGAGCACTTCCCAGACGTAGTACTGAAAGGGATCGGAGGGCGGCGCCGGGAGCGGTCCATAGAACCGCTCCAGCGCCGCGACACGATCAGGCACGGGCACGGGCGCGCCCGTCAGAGCTTCCCGATCTCCTGGTACAGCGCGGCCGACGCGATGATGCCGTTGTGGAAGTTGTCGCAATCCAGCTTCTCGTTTGGGGCGTGGGCGTTCTCATCAGGAAGGCCGACACCGAAGAGCACCGACGGCAGCCCGAGTTCCTCCTGGAACGTCGCCACCACCGGAATCGAGCCGCCTTCACGCGTGAACACCGGCGCGCGGCCGAAGCCCTGCTCGATGGCGCGACCCGCTGCCTGGATGAACGTGTTGTCGAACGAGGCCATCCACGGCTTGCCGCCGTGCATGCGCGTCACCTTTACCTCGACGGTCTTCGGCGCCAGCTTCTGCACGTAGTCCTCGAAGAGTTTGGCAATGGTGTCCGGGTGCTGGTTCGGCACCAGGCGCATGCTGACCTTGGCCATCGACACGGCCGGCAGCACGGTCTTCGCCCCTTCGCCGGTGAAGCCGGAGAGCAGCCCGTTCACCTCGAAGGTGGGACGCGCCCAGGTGCGCTCGAGCGTCGTGTAGCCCGGTTCACCCTGCACCTTCGGAATGCCGAAGGTCTTGCGGTACTGCTTCTCGTTGAAGGGGAGCGTGGCCCACGCCTGCCGCTCTTCCTCGGTCAGCGGCACCACATCATCGTAGAAGCCGGGGATCTTGATCGTGCCGTTGCGTTCCTTCATGCCGGTCAGCATCTGCGCCAGCACGAAGGCGGGGTTGGCCAGCGCGCCGCCGAAGACACCCGAGTGCAGGTCGGTGTTGCTGCCGCGCACATCGATCTGGAAGTAGACGAGCCCGCGCAGGCCGTAGCAGATCGAGGGGACGCCGCGCGCGAACATCGCCGAGTCGGAGATGACGACCACGTCGGCTTTCAGCAGTTCCTTGTTGCCCTTCACGAAGTTATCGAGGTTGACGCTGCCCACCTCTTCCTCGCCTTCGAGGATCAGCTTGATGTTCACGGGCAGGCGGCCGTTCTGCGTCAGGTGTGCTTCGATCGCTTTCAGGTGCATGAACACCTGCCCCTTGTCGTCGGCGGCACCACGCGCGAAGATCTCGCCGTCGCGCACCGTCGCTTCGAACGGTGGCGACAGCCACAGCTCCAGCGGGTCGACCGGCTGCACGTCATAGTGCCCGTAGAACAGGATGGTCGGTGCTCCCTCGGCGCCAAGCCAGTCAGCGTAGACGATAGGGTTGCCTGGCGTCTCGAAGAGCTGGACGTTCTGCAGCCCGACGCGCCGCATCTCGTCACCACACCACTCGGCACAGCGCCGGACGTCGCCCGTGTGCTCGGGCAGCGCGCTGATGCTCGGGATGGCGAGCAGCGCCTTCAGTTCCTCGAGGTAGCGCTCACGGTTGACGTTGATGAAATCGATCACGTTGTTCATGGCGTGCAGGTCCCTCGCGTCTGAGCGTCTCGAGATGCGCGCGCACGGGCTCGTGCGCGGCCGGCAGCAGGGCCGGAGTCAGACCATGATAGATGGATTCGATAACCGCCTGCAGCGCCGGCACGGCGGGCTAGCGGGCGGCCTGGTGGTCGAGCGTCAGCCCGACCGAGGTCCGCGGCAGGAACCCCTTGAATTCGCCGTTCGCTTCGCGCGTGAAGTACGCCAGCCGGTCCTGCTGCCCCTTCAGGTAGAGCTCGAAGAACGCGGTCGCGAAGTGGTCGAGGATGTTGTTCATCCGGACGGTGTCCCACACGGCGTCGGCATAGTGGACGAAGGGGTAGGACTTCAGCGTCTCAGAGTAGCGGTAGGTCTCGATCGGGGCCGGGATCGGCGCACCGGCATTGTGATTCGCGTTGATGAACGTCAGCAGCCAGCGCTCCGCGTGCACCGCGCCTTCATAGATGGCCCTGGTGCCGCGCTCGTACTGCGCAACGTTGTCGTTGCTGCCTGCGACGAACAGCACCGGGGTACGGATGCCCTGCAACCCGGTCGCATCCCAGAAGCCGTTCTGCATGCCCCACGGCGCAATCGCGATCGCCGCCTTGATGCGCGGGTCGAGCGTCTTCGGGTAGTCGGGGTTCGACGCGGCCCGCTGGGCCAGCAGTCGGTTCGGCGGCGCGCCGTTCGCGGTGACCGCCGCGTCGGCATAGCCGCCGCCGATGACGTTCACGAGCCCGTAGCCCCCCATCGAGTACCCAACCATGCCGGTCTTCGAGTCGTCGACGATGCCGGCCAGGAAGTGCCCGCTCCCCGAGCGGCCCAGCCTGGCGATCTCGTTCAGCACGAACAACTGATCGAACGCGCGGTTGAACAGCGTGCTGCCGAAGGCCTGCTGGTCGTCGTAGGTGCTGTCCGGGTGATCGATGGCCACGACGACGAACCCCTTGGTCGCCAGGTTCTCGCACAGGTGGCTCATCAGAAATCGGTTGCCCGGGTAGCCGTGCGAGACGATGACCAGCGGAAATGCGCCGTCGGCGGTGAGCGGTGCGGCACCGCGCACCGCACGGCCATACAGCACCGCGGTGACCGACGGATCGCGCGTGATGACCCGCGTCGCACCGCCGGGCTGCTGCCCTGGCGCCAGCGTCGCGGGATACCACGCTTCGAGCACCAGCCGCCGATCGGAGCGGGCGTTCGGCGCGCCCGCCTTCGTGTTGACGACATCGACGCGATTGCGATCGGTGACGTCGAAGGTGCGGACGCCGATGGTGTAGGTCCCGTGCCTGGCGAGTTCCGGCGCGAACGGCGCCACCATGTCGATGCGGTTGGTCTGGGCTGACGCGGTCGGCACCACCGCGAGACAGACAACGAGGACAGCAGTCAGGCGATGAAACACCCAGCGTGGCTTGGACATGGAAGGTAGAATACCTGACTACCGTGGCACCGTTTCCCCAGACGCAGGACACCTTCACCGCAGACGAATGCCGCGCGCTCGAGCCGTACTTCACCAACACCGACCGTCCGGTCTTCGCGCTGCGCAACCTGCCCGAGACGGTCAAGGGGGCGCTGTTCTCGCGCTACTCACGATCCGCCAAGTCGCTGCGCCGGTTGTTCCTCGACGAGTTCCTGGGTGAGGTCGGCGAGTCCGCAGGGGCGACGACCAACATCGGCGCCGGCGTTGGCGTCGGCAGCGAGCGTGCCGACAAACTCTACGCGCGCGTCTTCAACGAGTACGGTGACGACTCGGTGGCGCAGCTCGGCGGCGCGCATGTGGCGTGCGAAGGGGTGTCGAACATCCTGACGAAGGTGCTCGAGTGGGGGCGCCTGATGGCGTACCTGGAACAGTCGACGCGCTACGT
>JBKJMH010000105.1:0-25470 GCA_046596625.1 Vicinamibacterales bacterium
GGCAGCGTCGAACGCGACACCGCGGCTGCGGCGGCGACCAGCCGCACAATCTCGCGAGCCGTGCTCGTAAACCTGGCGACCCTTCCCGTGAGTTCAACCTCCGGTGCGTTCGCCTACCGCCTGAACCCAGCGCTCGGCACGGTTGAGCGCTCGACGCAGACCTTCGCGCCGATGTTCGTCGATCGCGCCGTCACATCCGGTGCTGGCACGGCGGGCTTCGGGGTGACGTTCCAGCACCTGCATTTCACGGCGCTCGACGGTCGCAACCTGCGAAACGGCTCGCTTGTCACCACGGCCAACCAGTTCGTCGACGAGCCGGAGCCGTTCGACATCGACCGCCTCACACTGGAGATGGACGCCGACATCGCCACGGTCTACGGCAGCGTCGGCGTGGGCAATCGCATCGACATCGGCGCCGCCGCTCCGGTCGTCTGGCTGCGCTTCAACGGGTCCCGCGTGAACACGTATCGCGGACGCGAATTCACGCAGGCCACGGCCCAGGCGAGGGCGGTCGGGCTGGCCGACGTGCTGCTGCGCGGCAAGGCGACTCTGTTCGAGCAGGACGGCGGTGCCCTGGCGGCCGCCGTGGATGTGAAGCTGCCGACCGGCCGATCAGCCGACCTCCTTGGGGCCGGCTCGGCCTCCGTCCGGATTGCGGCGCTCGGCTCACTCGAGGGACCGAACACGGCGGTGCACGCGAACGTCGGCATCGCGCGAGGCGGGCTGGCCAGCGAAATCACGTACGGTGCGGCGCTCTCCGTGGCCGCGTCACCAGTGCTGACGATCGACGTTGAAGCGTTTGGACCGCGAGTCGATACGGCCGGCGACATCGTGACGACGTCCCAGCCGCATCCGTCGCTGTCGGGCGTCCAGACCTTGCGCCTGCTCCCGGGAACCAGTCGGCTGAACACGTTGACCATCGCGCCCGGGATTCGCTGGAACCTCACTGGCACATGGGTGCTGGTTGGCACGGTCGGCTTGCCGCTGTTGCGCGGCGGCCTGCGCGCGCCGCTACTGCCGTTCGCCGGCCTGGAATATTCGCTCGGGCGATAGTCGATCAGCGGGCGACCCGCGCCGACTCGATTCGCCACTCGTCGCTCGCCGTCTTGCGCAGCGTGAGGCGCCAGTTCCGAGGCTCGTCGCGAGCCTCGCGGTCACCCACGCGCGGCGTGTAGCGCGCCGTCCCACGGCACGCCGCGGTGGCCACGGCGCCAGTCACCTGCAGCTGGCAAGACTGGAACGTCAGGCGTTGCGAGACCAGGCCATCGAACGCGCGCTGCAGCGCTGCGCTGTCCACGTCCGGCCACACCACCTGCGCGGCCCGTGCGTCCAGCGTGTCGTACGCACGCCGGTACTGTCCCAGTGTGCCCAGGACGAGGTCTTCGTCGCGCGTCGCCGAAGGGTCAGGCAGCGGCGCGATGGCGAGCGGCCTCGACACGGACACGGCGTCAGTGGTGCGCTCGACAGGCCGTGCGCGTGTGTCCGCGGGTGGGATGCTCAGCGCCCCTGGCAGCTGCGCCGGATCGGTCGGCTCGATCGGCGCAATCTGCGGAGCCGGGTCCGGGCGGTCTACGGGGGCTGGCTCGGCATCCACCGGCGCCGGCACGGCGGTCCGGTTCGCCCCAGGCGTTACCGAAAGGGGCGACATCGAGCGGCCGGATGTCGACACCGCGAGCGTGGGGGTCGCCGATGTCGACGCGGGCACGGTCGCAATAAGCGGCGGCGCCGTGTCCCGGGCATCCGCCGCTGGCCCGGTATCCGGCACCGCGGAAGCCGTGCCGGCAGCTGACGGCACAGCCGCATCGGTGACATCGACGGCCGGCGTTGATTGCCGCATCGCCGCGACCGGCGCACTGACACGCGGGCGGTCTGCGTAGCGCACAGCCAGGATGGAGGCGCCACACACGGCCAGCGCAGCCATCGCGAGTCCGAACCGCGGCCGACGGCGCGCACGCGCCGCGTGCGCATCGAGTTCCGCCAGCAACCGGCTGTGCTCGGGATGCTGCGCGTCGATCGAACTAATCTCGTCGATGGCTGCACGGGCCTGGCGGAGCCGGCCGCCGGCGAGCGCAGCCCGCGCTGCCTCGGCGCGCTTCTCGATGCGGCGAGCACGGGTGCGTGCCTCGAAACGTAAAACTCCTGCGGTCAACGCCGTGCCTGCGGCCGACGACGGCGGCCCTGACGGCTGGCCCGCTGCCTCGTCAGGCGCCGGGATGACCGCCAGCACTGGCTGCCGCAGGATGTTGTCCCTCAACGCCTGGGCAGCCAGATAGTCAGGATCGATCTGCAGGGCACAGTCGACCGCGGCCAATGCCTCACCGGTCTCCCCACGATCGAGCGCCTCACGGGCACGGCCGAGCTGTTCACGGAGTGATTGCCGCCGAGCTGCATGCTCCACGGTCGGACGAGGTGCAAGAGAGATTCCCGGCCGCAGCCGCCGCCGGGACAGTCGGGCTAGTCCTGGCGCTGCTCCATCCGCGCCCACGCATCGCGCAGCGACACGGTGCGGTTGAACACCAGACGCTCAGGCTGTGTGTCGGGGTCTACACAGAAGTAGCCCAGACGTTCGAACTGGAATGTCGCGAGCGGCGCGGCCCCGGCGAGGCTCGGCTCCGCCTTGGCCGCACTGATGACCTGGAGTGACTCCGGGTTCATGACGTCGAGGAACGTCTTCCCTTCGGGCACATCCTCGGGGTCCTCCACCTTGAAGAGCCGGTCGTACAGGCGCACCTCGACGTCGAGGGCGTGCTCTGCCGACACCCAGTGCATCGTCGCTTTCACCTTGCGGCCGTCCGGGGCATCACCGCCGCGGGTCGCCGGGTCGTAGGTACAGCGGAGTTCGACAACCTCACCGTTGGCGTCCTTCACCACCTCCGTGCACGTAATGAAGTACGCGCACCGGAGCCGCACTTCGCGGCCCGGAGCCAGGCGGAAGAATTTCTTCGGCGGATCCTCGCGGAAGTCGTCGCGTTCGATGTACAGCACACGCGAGAACGGCACCTTGCGTGTGCCCGCCGACGCATCTTCCGGGTTGTTGATGACGTCGACCTCCTCCACCTGCCCTTCGGGGTAGTTGGTGAGCGTCACCTTGATGGGGTTGAGCACCGCCATCACCCGCGACGCGCGCTTGTTCAGGTCCTCGCGGATGCTGTGCTCGAGTTGCGCGACATCGATCACGTTCTCCTTCTTCGCCACGCCGATGCGCGCGCAGAAGTTCCGGATCGACTCGGGCGTGTAGCCGCGGCGGCGCAGGCCGCTGATCGTCGGCATGCGAGGGTCGTCCCAGCCCGACACGTGGTGCTGCTGCACGAGTTGCAGCAGCTTGCGCTTGCTCATGACCGTGTAGTTCAGGTTGAGACGAGCAAACTCGATCTGCTGCGGCCGGTCGCCCTCGAACAGGTTATCGATGCACCAGTCATAGAGCGGACGATGGTCTTCGAACTCCAGTGTGCAGAGCGAATGGGTGATCCGCTCGAGTGCATCCGAGATTGGGTGCGCGTAGTCGTACATCGGGTAGATGCACCACGCATCACCCGTGCGGTGGTGATGGGCGCGGCGAATCCGGTAGAGGGCGGGGTCCCGCATGTTGAAGTTCGGCGATCCCATATCGATCTTCGCGCGGAGGATGCACTGGCCCTCCGCCAACTCGCCGGCGCGCATGCGCGCGAACAGGTCGAGACTTTCGTCGATCGGGCGATCGCGATAGGGGCTGTTCCGGCCAGGCTCGGTCAGCGTGCCCCGATACTCGCGGATCTGATCGGCGGTGAGCTCGTCCACGTACGCCTTGTCACGGCGAATGAGCTCGACGGCGAACTGATAGAGCTGCTCGAAGTAGTCGGAGGCGTAGAACATCTCGTCCCACGCGAAGCCGAGCCACGCCACGTCTGCCTTGATCGAGTCGACGTACTCGACGTCTTCCTTCGCCGGATTCGTATCGTCGAACCGCAGGTGGCACCTACCGCCGCGCTCGGCGGCGACGCCGAAGTTCAGGCAGATCGACTTGGCGTGCCCGATGTGGAGGTAGCCGTTCGGTTCGGGCGGAAAGCGGGTGACCAGCCGGCCGTGGTTCTTACCGGCGGCCAGGTCTTCGTCGATGATCGCGCGAATGAAATCGACCGATGCCGTCGGGACGGTCGGCGTGCCTTCTTCTGATGTCGACATGGTTACGGGTCATTTTATAGGGGAACGGCTCCGGGTCGTGCCCCTCACGCCGTACTGACCCCGCGAGAGTGACCATCACTCCCGATAATTTGAACGCCGTCGCGCTACGGCTCGCGGGTCCAGCGGGAGGCCACCCGGCGGCCCTCGATCCCTGGCGCCCACACCACGACCACCTTCGCGCCAGTGGGGCCGGTCTTGTGACGTACCTTGTCGGGCGGCCGCACGAACCCGGACATGCCGGGCTTCAGGGTCTGGCTCGTGCCGTTCACCACGTGCTCGAGTTCCCCCGACACCACGTAGAAGATTTCGATGGCGTCGTGCGCGTGTTCCCCGGAGTCCTGATTAGGTGGAAAGATCATTTCGCCCACCGAAACCTCGCTGCCGAGATTCGTCTCGTCCAGCATCAATCGCAGGGTGGTGCCGCTCGGCGAGCGGTACGTGACGCCCTGTGCCGCGGCGCCGGACTGCGCCTGCCCGACCTCGGCACCGAGCGCTGCAACGGCCACGACGGCGCATGCCAGACTCAGGGTGCGTGCTGCTCTCATCTTCGTCCTCCCGGTTCGACGGCGCCTCAGTGCCCCGTGGCCGCCGATGATACTCCTCCGGTGAACCGTGCCGGCTCGGCCACGCGTCTCTCCGTGCATAGGCAATGCATCTTCACGCTCAAACCTGGGTCTCGCTGCCGCGGGAAGACGTGTTTCCCTTCTTCGCCGAAGCCGCCAACCTGCAGCAGTTGACGCCGCCCTGGTTGCGCTTCGAGATCAAGACGGCGCAGCCGATCACGATGCGCACCGGCGCCCGCATCGAATACCGCATCAGCCTGCACGGAATCCCGATGTCGTGGCTGACCGAGATCGCGGCCTACGAGCCGCCGGTCCGGTTCGTCGACCAGCAACTGCGCGGGCCGTATCGCACCTGGATTCACACGCACCAGTTCCGGTCCGAGCGCGGCGGGACCCTGCTGCTCGACGACGTCGAGTTCGACATGCTCGGCGGAGCGCTCGTGGCGCCGTTCGTGGCGCGCGATCTTCAGCGGATCTTCACGCACCGGCACGAGGCGCTCCTGGCGCACTTCGCGCAGCCCACACCGTGGCCACCGCCCAGGATCACCATCGCCTGAACGCCGGTGGTATGGTGAGCACGTGAGCCTCCACACCACTCTCATCGATCCTGCCACGCTCGCGTCGCAGCTCACCGATTCCCACGTCATCGCCATCGACTGCCGGTTCGATCTGGCCAGGCCGGAGGCCGGCGAACTCGCCTACGCGGACGGGCACATCCCCGGTGCCGCCTATGCACACCTCGACCGCGATCTATCCGGCCAGAAGACCGGCCACAATGGCCGGCATCCACTGCCCTCGCCCGCGGCCCTGTCCGCGACACTCGGGCGCCTCGGCATCAACGCGTCCACGCAGGTGATTGCCTACGACCAGGACAACGGCATGTACGCCAGCCGGCTATGGTGGCTCCTGCGGTGGATGGGGCACGAGGCGGTAGCGGTGCTCGATGGCGGCTTTGCGGCCTGGGTCGCGGACGGGCACGCCGTCGTTGCAGGTGTCGAGGTACACACCTCGCGCGCATTCAGCGGTGTGCCGAAGCCGGAGTTCATCGTCGACGCTGAGGCGGTCGGCGCGCTGGCTGGGTCGAGGGCGGCGCGCGTGATCGATGCACGGGCACCGGAGCGGTATCGCGGCGAGGTCGAACCGATCGATCCGGTCGCTGGACACATTCCCGGTGCGGTGAATTACTGGTTCCTGAGGAATATGGAGAACGGCCGCTTCTGCTCGGCGGATGCGCTGCGCGCGGAGTTCGAGGTACTCGTGGCCGGTGTGGCGGTCGATCAGGTGGTGAGCTACTGCGGCTCTGGCGTGACGGGCTGCCACAACCTGCTGGCACTGGAGCACGCAGGATTGCGGGGCGCCCGGCTCTATCCAGGGTCGTGGAGCGAGTGGGTGTCCGACCCCTCGCGGCCGGTCGAGAAGAGCTGACACAGCACGGGCGGGCCGAAGCCCGCCCGCGTCGTCCGTAGCCGCGGTGCTAGTGCACCAGCGTGAGTCGAGTCGCACGCGCCCGGTCGCGGCACGCGCGCCAGTCGTGTGCGACGATGGCGTACAGCACCTGGTCGAGGTGCTCACCACCAGCAATGAACGCCTTCCGGAGAATGCCTTCAGGCACCGCTCCCACCTTCAGCAGTGCCTTGCTGCCGCGAGCGTTCTTCACCGCGCATCGCGCCTCGAGCCGATGGACCCTGACACGCTCGAATGCGAACTCCATCACGAGGGCGGCACTCTGCTCGAACACCCCGGTGCCCCAGAACGGATAGCCGAGGGCAAAGCCCCATTCGGCTGTGTCCATCGCGCCGCCAATCTGACGCGCCTCGCCCTCCGATGGAGAGACCTTCCGTACCTGGAAGATGCCGATGGCCGTGTCGTAGTCGCGCAACGTCACGGCGAAACACGCGCCTTCACCGGACGCCCGCAGTCGTTGCGACGCGCCGATGAACCGCTCGAATCCGTCGGCGTTCGGCGGCGGCGGCGAGATGAACCGGGTGATCTCGGGCGTGGTCAGCAGCGAGACCAGGGCCGGCGCATCGTCGGGCTTCACCTCGCGCAACACCACTTCACCTGTGGAAAGGACTGGCAGCGAGAAGCGCCAGTCGTCCCCGGCACGGCGTGAATCGGGCCGGTCGGACTCGAGTTCAGCTGCGCCAACGAGGATGGCAGGTTTGTCCATCGTCCCTACCTCCCGTTGTCCGGACCAACAACGCCGGCGCCCCAGACGACGTTGTCCGGGCTGACCGTGCCCCACACGATATTCTCAGCGGTGCCCCACACGATGTTGTCCGCGGTGCCCCACACGATGTTGTCGTTCACGCCGACGGTGCCCCAGACAATGTTCGAGTTGTCGGCGGTACCCCACACGATGTTGCCGTTGTCGGCCGTGCCCCACACGATGTTCCCGGCTTCACCGGCGGTGCCCCACACGACGTTGCCGTTCGCGTCGAAGGTGCCCCACACGATGTTGTCGGCTGTGCCCCACACGATGTTGGCGTTATCGCCTGCGGTGCCCCACACGATGTTCCCGGCTTCACCGGCGGTGCCCCACACGATGTTGGCGCAGTTGTCGCCGCCGCACGCGGTGCCCCACACGATGTTGGCGCTGACCGCGCTCGTGCCCCAGACGATGTTTTCGGGGCCGGAAGTGCCCCACACGATGTTGTCCGCGGTGGTGGTGCCCCAGACGATGTTGTCCGCGGTGCCCCACACAATGTTGGCGCCGCTCGAATCGGCGGTGCCCCACACGATGTTCGAACAGTTCTCGTTGCCGCAGAGGGTGCCCCAGACGATGTTCTCGGCGTCGGTCGCGGTGCCCCAGACGATGTTCTCGGCATTGGCGAGTGCGGTGCCCCAGACGATGTTGGTGGCCCAGGCGTTGGCGAGCGGGTTGATGTAGCCGCCCGTGATCGCCTGGTTACCCCAGATGATCTTCTGGCTCCACGAGCGCTCGACCGGCATCCGGCTGCCGGCGCGGTTCTGCGCGTAGAAGCGCGAGAGTCGGACCGCGGCCTGCACGTCGAGGAAGCCGGCGCCCTCCTGGAGCGCACCGTAGCCGTCGTCGGCGCGAGCGGTGTACTGCAAGATCGCCTTCACCAGATTTGGGGTGAGGCGCGGGTTGGCCTGCAGCATGAGCGCCGCTGCGCCTGCCACCTGCGGCGTCGCCATGCTGGTGCCAGTCAAGCTGAGGTAGGCGGGGTAGCCGGTCTTGACTGTGCCCGACACCAGGTAGTCAGCATTGGCCTGGTAGAGCGTGCTGCCGGGGACGGCCAGTGACAGGACGCCACGACCGGGAGCGACGAGGTCGGGCTTGGCCAGGTAGTCGCCGCGGGTCGGCCCGATCGAGCTGAAGTCGGCGACGATGTCGTCCTGCAGGCGCGGGGTGCCTTCGGTGCTCGAGGCGCCAACGGTGAGCACCCACGGAGCGTTACCGGGCGCGAGGATACCGCCGAACTGCATCTCTCCGTCGGTGTTCTTGCCAAGGTTGCCGGCGGCAGCCACCACGAGGATGCCGCGCTCGGTGAGACGGCGCGCTGCGAGCGCCAGCGGATCGATCCAGTAGGACTGCGTGACTGCTGCGCCGACCGACAGGTTGACGACGCGGATGTTGTAGGTGCGTGCATTGGTCGCGACCCAGTCGAGGGCCGCGATGATGGAGCTGATCGTGCCCTTGCCCTGGGCGTCGAGCACCTTCAGCGAGACGAGCGATGCATCGGGCGCCATGCCCGACTGACGACCGTGCGAGTCGTAGCCGTTGCCGAGCAGGATGCCAGCCACGTGCGAGCCGTGACCATGATCGTCGTACGGCATCGTCTGGCCGTTGACGAAGTCGACAAACTTCGCCACGCGCTGATTGCCGTAGGGATAGGTGCGACGGTCATTCGAGGTGAGGTCGTCATGCCACGACGTAATGCCTGAATCGACGACGGCGACGCCAATGCCCCGGCCGGTCAGGCCAAGCGAGTTTTGGACAACGTCAGCTCCGGTGGCTCGCGTCGACAAATAATCGGCCGCCCAGGCCGGACGGTCCTGGTGCGCACTGGTGACCTGCGGGAGCGACTCGAGCGCCGACAACGCACTGTCCGGCATCTGCAGGACATACGCATCGATCAGGTTCAGCTTCGCTCCGCGAACGTAGCGACGCAGGGAATCTGGCAGCGCGGCGCCCGGCGCGAGCCTGACGACGACTTGCGAGCTTCGCGGCGCGGCGACCGAGGCCCGCCGGTTCAACTCGGGATCGAGCTTCTGGAACCGCTCAGCAGCCCGTGCGCCAGCCGGCAGCACGAGCGCGAGGAGAGCCAGGGCGAGGGTCCAGAGGCGCAGGCCCTGGACAACCTTCGAACGACGTGATCTCGCAACCGATAGCGGCTGCACGAACTGTGAGATGGGCGTTAGGTTCATGGCACCGCCCTATTGAGCAAGCGGTACACCAGATGAGCAGCGAGCCGTTATCCTTATGATTCAGAAGGATTTACGCAACATGCATCAACGACGAACCGACGCGGTACTCGTGCGATCTGTGCCGTTTAGGAACACGGCCATGCGTTCCCTGTCACTAAAGCGTCAGAAAAGGCCGAAGTCAGGGCGCCAATTTGTGAATGGGCCCGTGGCCGCCCTGAGAGCAGTGCAAGAACAGGGCTCTCCCGTGCACAAATGTGCCGAAATGAAACACGTTTGAGCGTTGTCGCGGGCTTGACGGGCGTGGGTCGTCAGGAAGGGCCGGGCAGGGCGGACCCCTCGAGAGTCCGCCCTACCCCCAGGCGTCAGCGGCGTGAGGATTCGTATCCGAGCGACGAAGTGAGCCAGCGTTCCGTGTCGGCGATCGAGCTGCCCTTGCGCCGGGCGTAGCTCACGACCTGGTCTTCACCAACGCGCCCGACGGTGAAGTAGCGAGACTGCGGATGCGCGAAGTAGAGGCCGCTGACACTTGCGGCTGGCGTCATCGCGGCGTGGTCGGTAAGTTCGATGCCTGCCTCGTGGGCGCCGAGCAGTTCGAACAGCTTGAACTTCTCGCTGTGGTCGGGGCATGCGGGATAGCCGAAACCCGGTCGAATGCCGCGGTGCTTCTCGTGCAGGATGTCGTCCGTCGTCAACGTCTCGGTGATGCCCCATTCGGTCCGCGAGCGCGCGTGCAGGTAGGCGGCGAAGGCCTCGGCCAGGCGGTCGGCCAGCGCCTTCACCAGGATGGCGTTGTAGTCGTCGCCATCGGTTTCGAACTGCTTCGATAGCGGCTCCGCACCGAGCCCGCCGGTCACGGCAAACGCGCCAATGTAGTCGTGCACCGGCGCGTGCCGGTCGGCCACGAAGTCGGCGAGTGACAGGTTCGGCTTGGCGTCGGCCACGAGTTCCTGCTGCCGGAGCATGTTGAAGCGCAGGAGCTCGCCCGAGCGCTGCTCGTCGGCGAACACCACCACGTCATCACCCTCCGAGGCCGCGGGCCAGAAGCCGTACACGCCTCGCGCCACCAGCAGCTTCTCCCGCATGATGCGGTCGAGCAAGGCGCGAGCGTTGTCGTAGAGCTCGCGTGCCGCCGTGCCGTATTGCGGGTGATCGAGAATGGCCGGGAACCGCCCCTTCAACTCCCACGCAGCGAAGAAGAAGGTCCAGTCGATGAACGGCAACAGGTCCTCGAGCGGAACCTCGATGACGCGGCGGCCGGTGAACGACGGCGTCGGCAACGATTCCTGCGCCCAGTCGATCGCCAGCCGATTCTTCAGCGCGGCGTCATACGACAGCAGTGGCCGTTCCTTGCGGGCGGCGTGCTGCTGGCGCAGTAACTCCTGGAGCGCGCGGTTGGAGGTGTCGAACTGCGGGCGCTGAGTCGCGCTGAGCAGGCTGGACATCACGTCACCGACGCGCGAGGCGTCGAGCACATGCACCGTCGTGCCGCTGAACTCCGGCGCGATTTTCACCGCCGTGTGCTGGCGGCTCGTCGTGGCGCCGCCGATCACCAGCGGCAACTTCATGCCACGGCGCTCCATCTCGCGGGCGACGAACACCATCTCGTCGAGCGAGGGCGTGATGAGTCCGCTCAGCCCGAGCACGTCCGCGCCGCTCTCTTCGACGGCCTTCAGAATCCGGTCGGCCGGCACCATCACGCCAAGGTCGACCACGTCGTAGCCATTGCAGCCGAGCACGACGCCGACGATGTTCTTGCCGATGTCGTGCACGTCCCCTTTCACGGTGGCGAGCACGATCTTGCCCTTGCCGCCCTGCGCGATCGTCGTGCCGCTGGAGGCGGCATCAGCGGCTGACCCGCCGGAGGCCTCGAGCAGGCGGGCCTTCTCGGCTTCCATGAAGGGCTCGAGATACGCGACCGCCTTCTTCATCGCGCGGGCGCTCTTCACGACCTGCGGCAGGAACATCTTGCCGGCCCCGAAGAGGTCGCCCACCACCTTCATGCCGTCCATCAGCGGCCCTTCGATGATCTCGAGCGGCCGGGCATACTTCTGGCGAGCCTCCTCGACGTCCTGCTCGATGAAATCGATCATGCCGTGGACCAGCGCGTACGACAGGCGCGCTTCGACCGTCGACTCGCGCCACGCCAGGTCGAGCCCCTGCCGCGTGCCGGCGCCCTTCACCGTTGCGGCGAACTCGACGAGTCGTTCGGTGGCATCCGGTCGGCGGTTGAAGAGGATGTCCTCCACGCGCTCGAGGAGCTCTGCCGGGATGTCCTGGTACACCGCGAGCTGGCCGGCATTCACGATGCCCATGTCGAGGCCGGCCTGGATGGCGTGATAGAGGAACGCCGAGTGAATGGCCTCGCGCACCAGGTCGTTGCCGCGGAAGGAGAACGACAGGTTGCTGATGCCGCCGCTGATCTTCACGCCCGGGCACGTCGCCTTGATGATGCGCGTCGCCTCGATGAAGTTGATGGCGTAGTCGTTGTGCTCCTCGAGCCCGGTGGCGATGGCCAGCACGTTGGGGTCGAAGATGATGTCGGTTGGCGCGAAGCCGGCCCGCTCGGTGAGCAGTCCGTAGGCGCGCTGACAGATGGCGACCTTGCGCTCGATCGTGTCGGCTTGACCCTGCTCGTCGAACGCCATGACGACCACGCCAGCGCCGTAGCGGCGGACGGTCGCCGCCTTCGCGAGGAAGTCAGCTTCCCCTTCCTTCAGGCTGATCGAATTGACGACTGGCTTGCCCTGCACACACTTGAGTCCGGCAATCAGCACCGACCACTTCGAGCTGTCGACCATGATCGGCACGCGGGCGATGTCCGGCTCGGTCGCGATGTAGTTCAGAAAGTCGGTCATGGCGCGCTCGGAGTCGAGCATGCCTTCGTCCATGTTGACGTCGATGATGTTCGCACCGCCGCGCACCTGCTCGAGCGCGACCCTCGCGGCTTCGGCATAATCCGCGGCCTTGATCAGACGCGCGAACTTGGCCGAGCCGGTCACGTTCGTCCGCTCGCCGATCATCTGGAAGTTGCTCTCGGGCCGAATGGTCAGGGTCTCGAGGCCGGCCAGCTGAGTGAAGCCGCTCGTGGCCGACGTCGCCGACGGCACACGCGGCGGCAGGCCCTGCACGGTCCGCGCAATCGCCCGGATGTGGTCCGGCGTGGTGCCGCAACAGCCGCCGACGATGTTCACCAGGTTGCTGTCCGCGAACTCGCGGAGCGCACTGGCGGTATCGTCGGGTAGTTCGTCGTACTCACCGAAGGCGTTCGGCAAGCCGGCATTCGGATAGCAGCTGACGTAGCACCCGGCATTGCGGGCGAGGTCTTCTACATAGGGGCGCATGTCCCGTGCGCCGAGTGCACAGTTCACGCCGACGCTGAACGGCCGCGCGTGCGCAATCGACACCCAGAACGCATCGATCGTCTGTCCCGACAGCGTGCGGCCGCTCCGGTCGGTGACCGTCACCGAAATCATCAATGGCAGCCGCACGCCCATCTCGTCGAAGACCTCCTCGGTCGCGACGATGCCGGCCTTCATGTTGAGGGTGTCGACGATCGTCTCGAACAGCAGCAGGTCGCAACCGCCGTCGATGAGGCCGCGCACCTGTTCCTTGAACGCCTCGCGCAACTCGTCGAAGGTCATGTTGCGGAACGCCGGATTGTTCACGTCGGGCGAGATGGACAGAATCCGGTTGGTCGGCCCGATTGAGCCGGCAACGAACCTGGGCTGCTCGGGCGTCTTCACGTTGTACTCGTCCGCGGCCACCCGCGCCAGCTTCGCCCCTGCGAAGTTCAGTTCGTAGCACGCCCGCTCGAGGCCGTAGTCGGCCTGCGCAATCGCGTTGCTGTTGAACGTGCAGGTTTCGATGATGTCGCTGCCGGCCGCAAGGTATTCGCGGTGGATGCTGCCGATGACATCGGGGCGCGTCAGGACGAGCACGTCGTTGTCGCCCTTCAAGTCGTGGCTGTGCTTCGCGAAGCGCGCTCCCCTGAAATCCTCCTCCGTCAGCGTGTGGCGCTGGATCATGGTGCCCATGGCACCATCCAGCACGAGGATGCGACGGGCGAGGAGGTCCTGAAGGACTTGGGTGCGGTCGGTCATGGTCATTCCTTATGGGCGCGCACGGCGCGGGGAGCCGCACTCGTCGCGGACGTCGGCATCGCGACAGCAGCTGGCTTCGAGGCGGATGCGATCAGGACAGTAAATGGGTCGCCGGACTTGCGCGCACCGACACCCACACGGACGTCGGTGAGGCCGGCTTCGGCGAGCATGTGCTTCAGCTCGCCATCATTGAATCCGAGGGTGCGGTCGCCCAGCTTGGCGCGCACCCACTCCTCGCGATGCTCGCGAAGGTCGAGGATGAGCACCCGGCCGCCGGGCACGGTAATACGCGACGCTTCGGCCACCGCGCGCGCCGGGCTCACCGCATGGTGCAGCGCCTGCGAGAGCAGCGCGACGTCGACGGTGGCATCCTTGATCGGTAACTTCTCGAGCTCGCCACGCTTCCAGACGACGTTGTCGACGCGGCGGCGAGCGGCCAGGGCTTTCGCGCGGTCGAGCACGGTGTCGGAGCGGTCGACGGCAATGACCTGCGTCGCCCACCGGGCGGCCTCGATCGCGAGGTAGCCCTCGCCACAGCCAAGGTCGGCCACGCGCAAGGGCGGCAGCAACATGCCCAGCGCACGCGACCACGCCGCCCAACTTCGGCCGGGCACGAGTTGCCTGGCATCGCGGGCGTCCGCGCCGTCATGGCTGTCGAAGTTCTCCTTGCGGAGGCGAAGCACCTCCTGGAGGCGGGCCTCGTCTGCCCTGACCGACGCTTCACCGCCCGACGCTTCGAACTGTCCTTCCAGCGCAGCCCAGACGCTGGCATTCGGGGCGTCTGCCTGCGACACGGGCGCGCGGTAGAAGGTATAGCCGGCGTCGCGCTCTTCCACCACCAGCCCGGCGTCCTTCAGCAGGCCCAGGTGGCGGGACACGCCCGACTGCGCCAACCCGAGGATGCCGGTGAGTTCGGTGACGTTCAGTCGTTCTTTACGGAGCACCCGCAGGAGGCGCAGCCGGGCCTCGTCGCCAAGCAGCCGGTACAGTGCTGACGCCTGCTTCATATCTATAAATCTACATCAATAGATTGCTGTCGCAAAGTCCAAAGCCGGTAGGCTTGGTGAGGGGAGGCTGAACGGCCGCCGGGGCCGTCTGAACGAATATGCGTCTTGCCTTGCTCGTGGCTGCGGCGATCGCGCTCGGAGCTCCCGCCCGGGCACAGGACCCGGTGGTGTCCTCAGGGGCCGGCGACACGCTGCCGGTCTCGCTCGACCGCATTCGCGAGGGGCTCAGCCAGCCGGTCGACTCGCGACTGAAGAACCTGCGTGTCAAAGCCGACTTCTCCATCCAGATCGAGGAACAACGGCATATCGACGAGATCATGTCGAAGCTCGACTTCAAGTCGGGACCAGCTCCCGCCGGTGGACTCTACGCCTACGAGCAACAGCGCCAGTTGTTCAAACCCTCGAGCCGGCCGTTGCAGCAACCGTATGCGGCCTACAGTGGCGGCGAGTTCTTCACCATCGCGATCGAAAACCTGTTGCGTGTCTATCTGGGCGACAAGCTGAAGGGCGGACTCGCGGCTCGCTCCAGGGCACGCGACGAGGCCGTCGCACGGGAGGAAGTCGATCAGGCCATCGCCGACTACTGCGCCAGCCGCCCGGACCGGTACGACATCCAACTCTGCGTCAACCCCACCGTGCGCTGAACACCCGTTTCATTTCGACCCGGGCATTCCGCGCCGTATTCCGCAGCGCTCGGATTTTGCGCCACGCGGCGCCGCTGGCCATGCTATCCTTTCATCCGGCTATACGGATGAATGTTCGCGTCCCCGTGATTCACGACCAACTCGCCTCGCTCGCCGACACCACGCGCAGCCGCCTGCTGCTGCTGCTCGACGGACAGGAGCTGACGGTGTCGGAACTGTGCACCGTCGTGCAACTGCCGCAGTCGACGGTGAGCCGCCATTTGAAGGCACTGGCCGACGCCAGCTGGGTGCGTTCGCGTGCCGAAGGTGCCAGCAACGTCTACGTGATGGCGCGCGAGAGCCTCGATGTACCGACGCGCCGCCTCTGGTCACTCGTGCGCGAGCAGGTCGGACAGTCGGCCGCGGCGCTGCAGGACCAGCGACGCCTGCAGAGCGCGATGGCGACCCGACGTTCCAAGTCGGTTGAATTCTTCTCGTCGTCGGCCGGCCAGTGGGACCGCGTGCGCGACGAGATGTTCGGCGATCGGTTCCATCTCTCGGCCCTCGCCGCCTTCGTGTCCCCGGAGGCCATCGTCGGCGACCTCGGTTGCGGCACCGGGCAGGTGAGCGAGGCGCTGGCGCCGTTCGTGGCGCAGGTGATTGCGGTCGACAGCTCCGCAGCCATGCTTCAGGCCGCGCGCAAGCGACTGCACGGACATCGGAACGTCGAATTGCGTCGCGGTGAGCTCGAAGCGCTGCCGATCGACGACAGCCGGCTCGACGCCGCAACGGTGATGCTGGTTCTGCATCACGTGCCGGAACCGGCGCGGGCCCTCGCCGACGTCGCGCGCGCGCTGAAGCCGGGAGGGCGTTTCATCATGGTCGACATGCTGCCGCACGACCGTGAGAGCTACCGCCAGCAGATGGGACATGTCTGGCTGGGATTCGGCGAGGACCAGACCAGCCGGATGTTGCACGAGGCAGGCTTCGCGCAGACGCGCGTGGTGCCGCTGCCAACCGACCCGAAAGTGAAAGGCCCGGCGCTGTTCGTGGCGACCGGCCGGAAGACCCCGACACCACAATCCGCAATCTGAAATCTGCAATTCCAAGGAGAGCCTGATGGCCACTGTCGTTGAAACGCTTCACCCCTTTGCTGCGGCGAAAGCCGCTGGCCGCGAACCGTTCAAGGTGCGCGACCTGTCGCAGGCCGAGTTCGGCCGCAAGGAAATCCGCCTTGCCGAGCAGGAAATGCCCGGCCTGATGGCGCTGCGCGCCGAGAGCAGGGGCTCGCTGCCGCTGAAGGGCGCGAAGATCATGGGGTCGCTGCACATGACCGTGCAGACCGCCGTCCTCATCGAGACGCTGGTCGAGCTCGGCGCCGACGTGCGCTGGGTGTCGTGCAACATCTTCTCGACCCAGGACCACGCCGCCTCGGGCGTTGTCGTTGGCAAGACGGGCACGGTCGCCAACCCGCAGGGCGTCCCGGTTTTCGCGTGGAAGGGCGAGACGCTCGACGAATACTGGTGGTGCACCGAGCAGGCACTGATGTGGCCAGACGGCACCGGCCCGAACCTGCTGCTCGATGACGGCGGCGACGCAACGCTGCTCGTGCACAAGGGCGCCGAGTACGAGAAGACCGGCACGATTCCTGGCTTCGACGCCGAGACCGAAGCGGAGGAATGGGGCATCATCCTCGATCTGCTGCGCGCGGAAGCCACCAGGAATCCGGGCCGCTGGACGAAGGTGCTCGCCGCCATCCGCGGCGTGTCCGAAGAGACCACGACCGGTGTGCACCGCCTCTACGAGATGATGGCGGCCGGCACGCTCGCCTTCCCGGCGATCAACGTGAACGACTCGGTCACCAAGTCGAAGTTCGACAACCTCTACGGCTGCCGCCACTCGCTGACCGACGGCATCCTCCGCGCGTCGGACGTGATGCTCGCCGGCAAGGTGGCGGTCATCATGGGCTACGGCGACGTCGGCAAGGGCTGCGCGCAGGCACTGCGCGGCCAGGGCGCCCGCGTCATCATCACGGAAGTCGATCCGATCTGCGCGCTGCAGGCGGCGATGGAGGGCTACCAGGTCACCACGCTCGAAGACGTCGTCGCCACGGCTGACATCTTCATCACGGCGACCGGCAACAAGAACATCATCACCGTCGACCACATGGCCCGCATGAAGGACAAGGCCATCGTCGGCAACATCGGCCACTTCGACAACGAGATCGACATGGCCGGCTTGAAGAAGCGCAACATCGAGCGCATCAACATCAAGCCGCAATACGACGAGTTCGCCTTCCCGGACGGCCACTCGGTGATGATCCTGGCCGAAGGCCGCCTGCTGAACCTCGGGTGCGCGACCGGCCATCCAAGCTTCGTGATGAGCTGCTCGTTCACCAACCAGGTTGTGGCGCAACTCGAACTGCACACCAACGCGCAGAACCTCGAGAAGAAGGTCTACACGCTGCCCAAGCACCTCGATGAAAAGGTGGCACGCCTGCACCTCCAGAAGCTGGGAGTGAAGCTGACGGTGCTGTCGCAGGAGCAAGCCGACTACATCGGCGTGCCGGTGACCGGCCCGTACAAGCCGGAACGCTACCGCTACTGAGAAACGTCGTCTGAGTCCCCGCGAGCCGACACGCTCGCGGGGTTCTCGCGCACGAACCCCTCCCCGCAGACCCACCCGCGCTGCCTTCATCGGGTGACACGGTCCGTTGCAGGTGACAGCCTGTCCCGCTGCACCATTCTGATAAGCTGCGTATCTAGAGCAAGTTAGCGGACTTGGCTATGGCCAGGTCCGGGCATGCGCCTTGCGAGAGCCCTTTTCGGCTTCAAGGAGACACGCTCCAATGTTTGCAAATCGACTCGCCATTGCCACCCTCGGCCTCGCCTGCGTAACCGCCGCTGCCGGCGGAAGCTATCTGGCGACCCGACACAACGTCGCCGAGCGGGCGGTGCCGCCAGCGTTGGCCGCAGCCGCGGCCCCCGCACTGGCTGGCGAGGCGGTTGCGCCGGCTGCAGCGGTTGTGAACAGCGAGTCGACGTCGGCCGCGCCGGCCGTTGTCTCACCGCCCGCGCCAGCGGCACGCCCAACCCTGGCGCCGCGTCAGGCGGCACGTCTTGCGACCCCGGCCGCGCCGGCCACGAAGGCCCGCGTCGAACCGGCCGCGCCCGCCAGCGAACGCGCCGCCGCGGCCCTTGCACCCGGCGCTGTCGTCGTCGAACCGCCAGTGCTGGCTCGCGTGGACGAGCGGCCGCTGGAGCCGGTGCGTGATGTCGAACCCGCGCCGACGTTCGAAGAACTGACCGTGGCAGCCGATTCGGTGATCGGCGTGCAGACAGAGACGACGCTGAGCAGTGAGCGGGCGCGGGTCGAAGACCGCGTCGAGGCGCGCGTCGTTCGTGACGTACGCGCCGATGGACGCGTGGCGATTCCGGCCGGCAGTCGTGTGCTCGGTTCGGTGGTCCTCGTCGAGCGCGGCGGCAAGATGCGCGACCGCGCGCGGCTCGGCATCCGCTTCCATACCTTGGCCCTGAGTGACGGCACGCGAGTGCCCATCACCACGGAAACGATCTATCGCTTGGGCGACGGACCAGGCGACAACAGCGCGAAGAAGATCGGCGGCGGCGCAGTGGCCGGGGCAATACTGGGCGCCATTATCGGCGGCGGCAAGGGCGCGGCGATCGGCGCCACCACCGGCGCAGCAGGGGGCAGCGCCGCGGTGATGGCCGGCGAGCGTAGCGAAGCCGTGTTCCAATCGGGCGCGCAGATTACGGCGCGCATCCTCGCACCCATCACAGTCACGGTCGACCGCTGACACGGGGACTGCCACCGGCTGATCGGCGCTAACTGACCAGTTGGATCAGCCGCCGGTCTCTGCTCAAGTCCAACTCGGCTTCACTCCGTCCAGCTAGCTCGAGGCGTCAGGGCATCACGCTTGCATGACAACTCTCGAACCGCACCGGCAGCCGGTGCGCAAAAGGAGTGGTCTGATCATGCGAGGTGCAATGAAAGCTCTTGTGGCAGTAGGTGTTGTGGCAATGCTGTGGGCGCCGTCCCAGGCGCGGGCAGAGGGCTACATCAGCCCCTTTGCTGGCGTGCATTTCGGTAACGACCAGATCGAGAAGAAGCCTGTCTATGGTGTCAATGCGGGCTTTATGGGTGCGGGCATCCTCGGCGCTGAGGTCGACTTCGGCTGGGCACCTGACGCCTTCGGCGAGTCGGTGGACAACCGCCTGGTCGATCTCATGGCCAACCTGATCGTGGGAGTGCCGGTTGGTGGCACGACTGGGCCTGGCATCAGGCCCTATGTCACCGGTGGTCTTGGTCTCATCCAGACCGTGATCGGCTCGGGCATCAACGGCGTGGAAGATTTTGACCAGAAGGACCTCGGCTTCAATCTCGGGGCCGGAGCGATGGGGTTCTTCAGCGATCACGTCGGCTTGCGCGGCGATGTGCGTTACTTCCGCACGCTCAACAACGACAGCAGCATCGACGACCTCGAAGTCGACCTTGGTAGCTTCGACTTCTGGCGGGCTACGGTGGGTGTGGTCATCCGCTAGCGCTCACTCGCAGAACGCATAGCCGGGACAGGTCGCTCATGCGGCCTGTCCCGCCCCCTCGCTCACCATCCGCCATTCATCCTGCCGCCAGGTCCAGGCGCCACTCCTCCGTCCACGTCTCGCCGTCATCGTCGGTTCTCAGCGCAACGATGCCGTGCAGGGGGAACTCGCCGTGAACGCCATCGACGTCACACCGGAGCAGCGCCAACAGTCTGGGCAGATGTGGAAAGTGTCCGGCCATCAAGATGTCGCGCGTGTCGTGCCGCAGGCGGTCACGCATGAACATGGGACGATCATCCGGTTGCAGATCGCGCGAGGCCGCGAAGTCGGCAAGCGCATTACAGGCGCGCCAGAAGATCTCGGCCGTCTGCTTCGCCCGCAACTTGCCGCTGTGCCAGACCACCACCGGGCGCGCGCCTCGCAAGGCAGCGGCCGCCGCTGTCCGTTCCGACGCGAGGCGTCCCCGCTCTGACAGCGGACGCCGAAGATCGATGTCGGCGCCGACGGCGTCGCCGTGATGAACCAGGTATACGCGCAAGCATGGCATCCTAGCAGAGCAGACGGAGCCCGGCGCACGACGGCACCGGCCATCCCCGAGGACGCATGAGCGGCTCACTCCACAACCCCGGCTCCATCGACGTCAGCGTATCCGGATGGCTGCGGCTGCTCTGCGGGTTGCTGATGTGGTGGGAACCGATCATGTTCGCGATGGTCGCCGCGGGTGCCTTCAACGCAATCAGCGTGAGAGGAGTGCCGGTCGTTCTCGTGTTGCTCGGAAGAACCGTTGCCGCCGTGCTGTGCGTCGCGGCTGGGCGAGCACTGCTCGACCGGCGCCCGTCGGGACCGACGCTGGCGAAGGTCGCGCTGGGACTATCCGGCGTCATCCACGTGTTTGCGTACGTGACGCCCTACTTTCCGAGCAATCGTATGCCCGGGGACACTCCGCTGTACGTGGCGGCCACGCTCGCCTACTACGGCGGTTGGCTTCTCTACCTGTCACGCTCGAGACAGGTGGCCACGATCAACCGCTGACGACTACTTCCGCTCCTTCACCATCGCGTCGCGCTTCGCCTTGAACTCGTTGCCTGCCTTCCACTCGGGCATCGTGTCCGACTCGGCCACCCGGTAGCCGACCGCGAAGAAGACCTTCAGGTCTTCACGCGCGCCGGTCAGATCCCAGTCGGAACGGACGACATCGCTCGGCTGGTGGTAGTCGCGCTCGTTCCAGTCCCGACGCACCCGCTCCCCGAATTCCTTCGGCTTGCCCAGGTATTCAAACCCGTCGTCGGGGTCGAGGGCCGGCACCCCCTGCTTGGCGAAGTTGAAGTGGTCCGACCGATAGTAGAAGCCCTGCTCCGGCTCGGGGTCGGGACGAACCACGCGCCCCTGCTCGCCAGCGGCATCGCGAGCGTAGTCGTCGAGTTCGGATGCGCCGTAGCCGACCAGCGTGAGATCGCGCGTGCGCCCGGCCACGTTGAGTCCGTCGATGTTGATGTTGGCGGCCGTGCGGGCGAGCGGGTAGATGGGCGCGAGCGAGTAGTAAGCGGAGCCGAGCAGGCCCTGCTCCTCCGCCGTCAACGCGAGGAACACGATGGAGCGCTTCGGCGGTGCTGGCAGCTTCGTGAAGGCGCGCGCGATGTCGATGATGCCGGCCACGCCCACGGCGTTGTCCTTCGCCCCGTTGTAGATGGTGTCGCCGTCCACGGCAGCGCCCACGCCTATGTGATCCCAGTGCGCGCTGTAGATCACGTACTCGCTCTTCAGCTCCGGATCGCGGCCGTCGAGCCTGGCCACCACGTTCTTCGAGTCGATCGTGCGCAGCGTGTTCGTGATCGTCATCGACGCTTTCACGCCGAGGGGCACGGGCTTGAACTCCCGCGTGGACGCCTGTGACTTCAGCGTGTCGAAGTCCTGCCCGCCGAGCCGCGCGAGGTCGCGCGCCTTGTCGATGGTGATCCACGCTTCGATGGCGGCCCGGCCCATGTTCCTGTCGGGGGTCACGAGATCGAACTGTTCGAGGACCTTGGCCTGCACGACGCTGAACGGGTAGCCGGCAGATTCGGCTTCGTGCACGAGCAGCACGCCCGCCGCGCCCTTCGACGCGGCCATCTCGAACTTGTAGGTCCACCGGCCGTAGTAGGTCATGGCTCGGCCGCCGAACACCTTCGGGTCGAGCGTGCTGGGATTGTCGGGGTCCTGCACGGGCGGATCGTTGACCAGCATGACGAGCGTCTTGCCAGTGACGTCTATCCCCTTGTAATCGTCCCAGTCGTATTCGGGAGCCACGACACCGTAGCCGACGAACACCACGTCCGAGTTGTCGATGGTCGCGCTGGGGGCGACATGCTTTGTCCACGCCACCACATCGTCTTTCCACGTGAGCTGCTGCTCCTGCACCCCTTTGCGAAAGGTCAGCGGTGCCGGTGCTGGCGTGATGCCGACGAGCGGCACCTTCTGGACGAACGTGCCGTCAGTATTGCCGGCTTTGAGGCCGAGCTTGCGGAACTGGTCCGTGATGTAGGCCACCGTCAGGTCCTCGCCCCTGGTTCCCGGGCCACGGCCCCCGAACTCGTCGGACGAGAGCGTCTTCGTATGGGCAAGCACGGCGTCGATGTCCAGCTCTGGCAAATCGCCTATCGGGGTGCGCTGGACCGTGGGCGTCGGACCGGGTGCCTGATCGGCCGCGGGTCGCTCGTCGCGCGTCGAACATGCGGCCGCACACAGCAGCACGGACGCGAGAACCAGGGCCGTCTTGTGCATCCGTCTATTCTGCGGGCGTTCTACAATATTGCCAACCCATGAGAGCCATGCGTCTGCCGGTCGCCGCTGCCCTGGCCGCGATCGCGGCGACCACGCTTGCCGCACAGTCGCGTTCGACGAACGCGACGCTGACCGCCGTGCCCGGCATCAAGGTCGGCCATCACACGCTGCGCGAGCGTCCAACCGGCTGCACCGTAGTTCTCGCCGAGGCAGGCGTGACAGCGGCAGTCGACGTGCGCGGCGCGGCACCGGCGACGCGCGAAACCGATGTGCTGGACCCGGTGAACTCCGTGCAGGTCGCCCACGCCATCGTTCTGGCCGGCGGCAGCGCGTTCGGGCTCGACGCGGCTTCGGGCGTGATGCGCTTTCTCGAAGAGAAGAAGATCGGCTTCGCGTTCGGCCCCGCGCGCGTTCCGATTGTCCCCGCGGCGGCGCTCTTCGATCTGGGCGTCGGCGACGGCTTGATCAGGCCCACGGCCGACTGCGGCTACTCGGCAGCCGGAGCGGCAAGCACGGCTCCGGTCATCGAAGGCAGTGTCGGCGCTGGCGCCGGCGCCACCATCGGCAAGTCCAACGGCTCGACGCACGCCATGAAGGGCGGCATCGGCAGCGCCTCCATCGAACTGCCGAGCGGCCTCATTGTCTCCGCGCTGGTGGCGGTGAATGCATTCGGCGACATCATCGATCCGGGAACCGGCGCGGTAGTCGCTGGCGCGCGGGCTGCCGACGGGCGCTCGATGGGCGACGCCCGGGTGCGTCTGCGCTCAGGCGCTATCACTTTCGGCGGCGGCGCGCAGAACACCACGCTGGGGGTCGTCGCCACGAACGCACGCCTGTCGAAGACGGACGCCAAGCGCGTGGCGCAGATGGCCCACGACGGCTACGCCCGCGCCATCGCGCCGGTGCACACACCGGTCGACGGCGACACCATCTTCGTGCTCGCCACGGGCGGCCATGCCGCTTCCGCACCCGCCGGCCAGGTTGGGGCGCTCGCCGCTGACGTGATGGCCACGGCCATCGTCCGCGCGGCCAGGCAGGCCACCTCGGTTGCGGGCTTTCCCGCGCTGCGCGACATCAGGTAAGTGAACGTTCACCTCGTCATCCTTGCTTCCTACTCGCTCGGGCTGATGGGCCTCGGCCTGTGGATCGGCCGCAATACCAGGGCGGCGGACTTCTTCGTTGCGAACCGTCGCCTCGGACCGGGGCTGATTTTCTCGACGATGCTGGCCGCCAACATCGGTGCGGGCTCCACCGTGGGGGCCACCTCTGACGCCTACAGGAACGGCGTGACCGCCTGGTGGTGGGTCGGCTCGGCGGCGCTTGGCTGCTTCGTGCTCGCCATGTGGGTCGGACCTTCGATGCGCCGCGTCGCTGCCGAGCAGCACCTGCGAACCGTGGGCGACTATCTCGAGTTCCGCTACGACGCGCGGGTGCGCGGCATCATCGCGGCACTGCTCTGGGTCGGCTCCATCTTCATCCTGGCGTCGCAGTTGATCGGGCTCGGCTGGATCCTCGAGGTCGTCGCCGGCATCCCCAAGCCGATCGGCTGTGCCATCGGCGGTCTCGTCATCACCGTGTACTTCGCCGCCGGTGGGCTGCTGACGTCGGCCTGGGTCAACGTCGTGCAGCTCACGGTGAAGCTGGTCGGCTTTGCCATTGCCCTGCCGATTGCCCTGCACTGGTTCGGTGGATGGGAGGCCGTGAGAGCGGTCAATGCAGACGTGCCGCGCTACTGGACGTTTGCCGGCGCAGACGCGGTGAAGTACATCGCGCTGTTCGCACCGGCCTTCATCGTCTCGCCCGGCTTGCTCCAGAAGATCTTCGGCGCCAGGGACGATCGCGCGGTGCGCGTGGGCGTCGGCTTCAATGCGCTTGGCCTGCTGCTGTTTGCTGGTGTGCCCACGATGCTGGGCATCATGGCGAGGTCGAAATTCCCGGAGATTGCGGCCACGTCGAACATGGCGCTGCCGATGATCTTCATGCAAGCGCTGCCGCCGCTCGCCGGAGCCGTGGCGCTGGCCGCGGTGTTCTCGGCCGAAGTGAGCGCGGCCGACGCGGTGCTCTTCATGCTCACCACGTCTTTCTCGCAGGACCTGTACAAACGGTTCGTCAACCCTGCGGCCGATGACATCAGGGTGCTGCTGGTGGCCCGGCTGGCCACCGTGGTGAGCGGGGCGCTCGGCGTGTGGCTGGCGCTCTACTTCGGCGACCTGGTGGAGACCCTCAAGATCTTCTACGCGCTGCTCGGTGTCAGCCTCTTCGTGCCGATCATGACCGGGCTCTACGTGCGCCGCAGCAATGCGGATGCGGCCATCGCGGCCATCCTCGCCGGCGTCGGCGGCATGCTCGTCGTGCAGACGGCAACCGGCGGCGCCGGCATCGGCCTGCTCGGCCCGGCACCGGCCGGGCTGCTGGCCGCAGTGCTGGGCTGGACCATTGCGCTCGTGTTCTCACCACGACCCGCACGGTAGTCGGTTGCTGCTGTAGCCACCTTGCAAACCTCCACCGCAGCCCTTACAGTCCGTTTGATGCTTCGTCAGGCGATGTGGACGCTCGCGGTGCTGACAGCGGTAGCGGTGCTGCCGTTCTCGCATCCGTCCGCCCAGATCGAGCCGCTGCCCACGGCCCTGCCCCCGGTTCTCGCACGAGCGGCGACCTACGTGGAACGGTTCGCCGACCGCGTGTCGGGCTTCGTGACGGCGGAGTCCTACGTGCAGGACGTCTTCCTGCCGATAAACCGGTTCGGCGCCAGGCCCGGCGGCCAGCGCCCTTACAACGGCCCGGTGCATCGCGAGCTCAAGGCCGACCTCCTGCTGGTGCGTCCGGTCGGGTCCGACGGGTGGATGCAATTCCGCGATGTCACCGACGTCGACGGCAAGAAGCTGAAGGACCGCAACGACCGCCTCGCCACGCTCTTCCTCGAACCGTCGAACTCGACGGCGACCCAATCGCGCAAGATCATGACCGAGAGCGCGCGCTACAACATCGGCGACATCGAACGGAACATCAACCTGCCTGTCCTCGCGCTCGCGGTGCTCGACCGACGGATGCAGCAGGGCTTCGAGTTCAGCTATCCGAAGGGCAACAACACACCCACCCTGCCGAAGCGTCCCGCCTTCGTGCCACCGGACGATGCGCTCGTGGTGTCGTTCACCGAGACGCAGCCGCGTACGATGGTGGCGTCCCCGCAGGGGAAGAACCTGCCTTCGAGCGGCCACTTCTGGCTCGACCGGCGCACCTCGCAGGTCTACATGACCGAGATCGGCATCGACGACCTCTGGCTGCGCGCCCAGATCTTCGTG
>JBKJMH010000404.1:0-2694 GCA_046596625.1 Vicinamibacterales bacterium
CAGCTTGAAGTCCTGCGCCTTCACGTCGCCATCGGCGAGTGACACGCGCGAGGCACCGGTTCGGTGCGCCGTGAGGTACGCGGCTTCGAACCACTCGCCCTGCTCGGTCGGGTCGACCGCGACGAGATAGTAGTCGCCCGCCGGCAGGCCGCGCAGTTGGTATTTCCCGTTCTGGTCTGGACGCGTCGTCATGATGTGCCGCGACTGGGCATTCCAGAACTGCTCGTCGGTGGGGAAGGCAAGCACCGTGTAATCGGTGATCGGCGTGTTCCGGTCATCGGTGATGGTGCCGTTCACCTCAGTGAGTCGATCGGTGAAGGTGAAGACCACTCCCGACAACGCCTGGCCGCTGCGCAGTTCGGTCGGTGTGTCGATCGCTTCCCGTCCGTTCACCGTCACCGACTTCAAGGTCCATCCGCGCGGGCCGCCTTGTGTCCTGAACAGGTGCGAACCGGCCTGCAGGCCAAACAGCGTGAAGGTGCCCGTGCGCTCGACCCGTGCGGTCGGGTTCGGCCCGATATCGACGGCGTCCACCAGCGGCGCGGCCACGCGCACGGTGGCCGGGTCCGGCGCCTGCGTGCCGCCGGTGTTGAGGAAGGTGACCGTCCCGGTAATCGTCGCCGCCGGCGTGAGGATGACCGTCAGGTTGGCGAGGTCGGCGCCGACGATGGTGAGTGGTTGCAGGGTGAACTGCGGCTGATCGGTGTCGTCGCCACGCGCCCGCAGCATGTAGCGGCCCGGCGCCACGCCAGCCATCGAGAACGAACCATCCCATTCGATGCGCGAGGCGAACGTGGAGCCATTGCCGCCGCGTCCGCCGCGTGCGCCCGACTCCGGCACGAGCACGACGTTACCGGCCGTGGTCGCCGTGCCGTCGGGGTTCGTCACGCGGCCCGAGATGCGGGCCGTGCGAACCAGCAGCACGTTGAAGTCGATGCTCGGCACTTCCAGGCTGAGGCCGACCGCCACCGCGCGCGCCTCGGCCACCGACGGCACGCCGGGGTAATACGTTGGTGCATAGCCCACCTGTTCGGACTCGCTGGCTGCCGCACCAGGAGGCGCCCCGCCTCGTCCGCCGCGTCCACCGGGGGGCGCGCCTGGAGGGCCGAAGCCGCGGCCGCCGCCCGCTGCGAAGTTCGGCGTGACGGCACTCACGTAGTAGTCGCCCGGGTTGAGTCCCCAGACGCGGTAGGCGCCGAGGTCGTCGGTCTGCGCCGCGCCCACCGGCACGAGTTGCCGGTTGCCCTGCGCGTACTCGTAGCGCAGGACGCGCACGTTGGCCCCTGGCAACGGGTCGCCGGTCTCGTCGAAGACGTGCCCGGCGATGACGCTGCCGCGCGGCAGGCGGAAGTCGAGACCGGTAAGTTGCTGGCCGTCGGCCAGCTGGATGGGCGTGCCGGCCTGCAGCGGGCGCCGCTGACCGTAGGACAGGGTGATGAAGCCGGTCTTGCCGGCGGTCAGGGTATAGCGACCTTCGGGAAGATCCGTGAGTTCGAACGTGCCCTCGTCGCTGGTCAGCACGCCACGTCCGCCCTGCAGTTGAGTGCCTGAGAGGAACACGCGGGCACGCCGCACCGGCCGGCCCGTCTCGGCGGCGCTGACGCGCCCGGCAATGCGCCCTTTCACCGGCGCGGCTTCGGCACCGGCCTGCTGGGCCGGCGTGTCGCGCTGCGGCGGTCGGGCCGGGCGGGTGGCCTGCGCGCCGAGAGAGGCCGTGCCCACCATGACACCAAACGCGATAAAGGCGATGCCGCTGCGACGCGTATGAGTCATCACTACCGCCTTTAGACTCCTGATCCCGCTCAGAAGTTGAACGTCAGCGCCACCCAGTCCAGTTCCTCGTCTTGGCGCCGCACCGTCGCGCCGGCAAACGCGGCCAGCACATCGGCGCGCTCGTGCGGCTGGAGCCCGGACACAATCAAGGTTCCGCCTGGCGCCACGGCCGAGCGCAGCAGGGCGGCGTTCTGCAGGAGCACGGCGCCGGTGAGGTTGGCCAGCACGATGTCGGCAGACGGCAGTGCGGCGTCGCGCACGTCGACCGTCTTGAAGCTGACGGCGATGAGCGACGGATTCAGTTCGAGGTTCTCACGCGCATTGGAGATGGCATCCTGGTCGAAGTCGATGCCGAGCGCCTCGCGGGCGCCGAGCGCCGCCGCGGCAATGGCGAGCACACCCGAGCCGGTGCCGACATCGAGCACGCGCTGCCCTTCGACCTCGAGCGATTGCAGAGCGGCCAGGCACAGCCGCGTCGTGGCGTGGTGTCCGGTGCCAAAGCCCATCGACGGCAGGATGGTGACGATGAGCTCCGACTCCGACGCCTGCGCCTGCGAGGCGTCGGCAAACCACGGCGGTGTAACGGTGA
The DNA here is from genome assembly GCA_046596625.1 of Vicinamibacterales bacterium. Taxonomy (GTDB): domain Bacteria; phylum Acidobacteriota; class Vicinamibacteria; order Vicinamibacterales; family CAVVIG01; genus CAVVIG01. Next base: position 2,363 of record JBKJMH010000404.1, read on the forward strand.
TGCGGCCGACGGTGATTGGCGTGAGGTTCTGCTGCGATCGCTTCGCCCAGTTTTCATCGTCCACGTCCCGCGCCGCGAGGCGGGCGTCCGGCAGTGCCTGGCCGACCGCCGTCCTGGCGTCGTCGCGCTTTTCGGCCGTGGCGAAGAAGATGGAAACGCCGTCCGCGACGTCCTCGACGGCCGTCGGCGCGAAGTCGTCCACCAGCGCCAGCACCAGATCGGCATCGGCGCCGTGGACATCGAGCGCGGGATAGCGCATCAGTTGAACATATCCTTCACGCGGTCGAACAGGTTCCGCTCGTCCTGCGTCTCGGAGTGCGGACGCGGTTCGA
>JBKJMH010000306.1:0-4013 GCA_046596625.1 Vicinamibacterales bacterium
CGACGCCAGCAGCTCGCGATAGGCGCGGTAGGTACGCCCACCGATCGCAATGCCGAGCCTGTTGCGAAGCTCCCCGGGCACCGTGTCCTTGACCGCCACGTCCCAGCGGCTGATGAAGAGCGACGCGACCGAGCCCACCCGCGGGTCGAGCCCGGCAGCGAGGCGACGCTCGATGCCGCGCAGGTAGGCCTCGGTAGCGGCGAGATACTGCTCGCGCGAGAACAGCAGCGTGACGTTGACCGGCACGCCGGCGGCGATCGATGCCTCGATCGCCGGAATCCCTTGCGGGGTTCCGGGAATCTTCACGAACAGGTTCGGCCGATCGGCTTGCTGGTGAATCTGCCGGGCGGCGGCGATGCTGCCAGCGGTATCCCCGGCCAGCAGCGGCGACACTTCCATCGAGACCCAGCCATCGAGGTGATGGCTGGCGTCGAACACCGGGCGAAACAGATCCGCGGCACGGCGCAGATCCTCCAGCGCCAACTCGATGAACAGGCGTTCACCGGATCGCCCCGTTCGCGCCTTCTCGCGAATGCCGGCGTCATACGCCTGGCCGCCACCGATCGCGGCGTCGAAGATGGTCGGGTTCGAGGTCAGCCCGGTGATCGACAGCTCCTCGATGTAGCGGCGCAGGGTGCCCTCATCGAGCAGCTCGCGCGTGATGTTGTCCAGCCAGAGGCGCTGACCGAGGTCGTGCAGTTGTCGAGTCGAGGTCATTGATGACTCCTGAACAGATTCGGATCGTGCCAGGGTTCGTCAGTCATGACGAGCTCGGCGGCGGCCCGCGGTCCCCAGCTGCCCGGCTCATATTCGAGCACCGGCGTGTCACCGCGGAGCGCCGGGTCGATCACGCGCCATGCGGCTTCCACGCTGTCGTCGCTCGTGAACAGCGACGGATCGCCACGGAGCGCATCGCGCAGCAGGCGTTCGTACGGTAATTGTTCATTGCGCGGTTGATGACGCGCGACAAGTTCCACCGGCTCGCCGCGCATGCTCTCGCCGGCCTGCTTGACCCGCGCTCCGACCGAGATCACGACCTCTGGGCTGAGCCGGAAGCGAAAATAGTTCGAGGTTGCCAGGCTGACCTCGTCGAACACCGCCAGCGGCGGCACTTTCAGGTCCACTATGACTTCGCACGTCGTGACCGGCAGACACTTGCCGGCCCTGACGTAGAACGGCACCCCGGCCCATCGCCAGGTGTCGATATACAGGCACAAGGCGGCGAAGGTCTCGACCTGGGACTCTGGCGCCACGCCGTTCTCATCGCGATAACCGCGGAACTGGCCACGGACGACCTGCGTCGGATCCAGCGGACGCATCGCGCGGAACAGTCGCAGCTTCTCGGCTCGCACGGACTCCGTATCGCGACCGACCGGCGCTTCCATCGCCAGCAACGCAATCACCTGCAGCAGATGGTTCTGCACCACATCGCGGATCGTCCCGACGTCGTCGTAGAACGCGCCGCGGCCTTCGACACCGAAACGTTCGGCCATGGTGATCTGCACGTTGTCGACGTAGGTTCGGTTCCAGACCGGGTCGAGGAAGGCATTGGCGAAGCGGAAGTACAACAGGTTCTGCACCGCCTCCTTGCCGAGGTAGTGATCGATCCGGAACACCGAGCGCTCCTCGAACACCTCGTGCAGCGTGCGATTGAGCGCCTGCGCTGAAGCGAGGTCGCGCCCGAACGGCTTCTCGACGACGACGCCTGCCCCCTTCGCCGCGCCGGAGGTCGCCAGCCCCTGCACGACCGTGGCGAACATGCTGGGCGGGATCGCCAGGTAATGCAGCGGACGTGTCGCGTCGCCTAACGCCCGCTTCAGACGCACGTAGGTCTCCGGATCCTGATAGTCCCCACTCACGTACTGCAGCTGAGCCGACAGCGTGGCGAACGCCGCCTCATCGACGCCACCGTTCTGTGCCAGGCTGTCCCGCGCGTGCTCGCGCAGCCTGTCCAGCGTCCACTCCTCGCGGGCCACACCGATTACCGGCATGTCCAGGTCACCGTGCTGGATCATCGCTTGCAGCGCCGGAAAGATCTTCTTGAACGCCAGATCGCCGGTGGCGCCGAAGAACACGAACGTGTCGGATCTGGAGACGGTCATGCGCGGCGGCTCACGTCTTTCTCCGGTCGTCCCGGCATCGAGTCGGAAGTGTGCCCATCGCCTATCGTGCCGGGAACGGCCGGTGGACCGCTGTCCGCTATTGGACAGACCCGCACCGCCGGCGGATCCACAGTGGAGACCCGTGCCCCGGCCCGGTTCAGTACGCGCACTTGACGCAACAAGGAGTGTCACATGGACAGAACGAATCCAGCGGATCTCAACGAGAACGGCATCGCCGACGAGATCGAGCCGACAGTCCCTGACATAGGGGCCAGCAGTCAGCAGCTCGCTGAACGCCTGCAGAATAATCGGGGTACCGATCCGACCCTCTCAGGCGGCGATATCGATGCCCGCTGGGAGGACGCGGAATCGGGAGGCGATGAGACGGTCGGAGGCAGCACGGCCACACCCGGGCGCAACGACCTGGATGAGATTGGGGAAGCGATGGGCGTGGCCTACGCGGACGGCGAGGAGTTACGGGTCGGTAAAAAGGAAGAGGACCGCGACAAGCACCGATGGGAGCTCGATCCGGCCTCGTCCGAAGATTACGCAGACCGCACCAGGACATCGGAATAGCGCCTGGTATCCTCGCCCTCATGGCCATGCCTCAGCCACCACCGGATGATGACGCACTGCTGGACAGGCTTCAGCGCGAGACGTTCGAATACTTCCTGAGGGAGGTCAATCCGCTCAATGGGCTGGTTGCGGACAAGACGCGAGACGGCTGGCCCGCCAGTATTGCGGCGACTGGCCTCGCGCTCGCGGCCTACCCGGTTGGCGTGCAGCGTGGCCTCATGACGCGCGACGCCGCCGTGACGATCACGTTGACGACCCTGCGGTTCTTTCGCGACAGCGTGCAGGGGACGACGCCGGACGCCACTGGCTATAAAGGCTTTTACTACCACTTTCTCGACATGATCACCGGTCGGCGAGCCTGGCGGTGCGAACTCTCGACGGTTGACACAGGATTCCTGCTGGCCGGCGCACTGACCGCCGCCGCCTACTTCGAGCGTGACACTCAGGACGAACACCAGATCAGAACCCTGGCTGACGAGTTGTATCGGCGTGCCGATTGGCGATGGGCGCAGCACGGCGAGGCGACACTCACGCATGGCTACAAGCCACGAGCGGGCTTCCTCACGCATCGCTGGAAGGGATACGACGAGGCGCTCCTGCTCTATGTGCTGGCGCTGGGATCGCCGACGTATCCGCTGCCCGACGACAGCTACCCGGCCTGGCTGTCCACGTATGTCTGGAAGAAGATTTACGACTATGAATTCGTGTACGCCGGACCGCTGTTCATTCACCAGCTGTCACACATCTGGATCGACTTCAGAGGCATCCAGGACATCTATATGCGCGACAAAGGGCTCGACTATTTCGAGAACAGCCGTCGCGCTACCTATGTGCAGCGCGAGTACGCGATCCGCAATCCACGGGAGTTTGCGTTCTACAGCAAGGACTGCTGGGGCATGACGGCGAGCGACGGGCCGGGTCCCGCCACCTTGAAGGTTGATGGCGTCGAGCGCGTGTTCTTTGATTATCTGGCGCGTGGCGCTCCGCATGGACCCGATGATGGGACGATTGCACCGTGGGCCGTGGTCGCCTCATTGCCCTTTGCGCCGGAGATCGTGTTCCCGGCCGTCCGGTACTTCACCGATCAGGTTAAGCTCGAACAGGCTGACTCGTACGGCTTCAAGGCGACATTCAACCCGACCTTCCCCGTTGCGTCGGACAACGACAATGGGTGGGTGTCACCGTGGAACTTCGGACTGAATCAAGGACCGATCGTGTTGATGATCGAGAACCAGCGCACGGGCCTGATCTGGCGGCTGGCGCGGCAGTGTCCCTACATCGTCCAGGGATTGCGCCGGGCCGGGTTCCGAGGCGGCTGGTTATGACTGTCCGGAT
>JBKJMH010000425.1:0-6664 GCA_046596625.1 Vicinamibacterales bacterium
GGCTCGCGAAACAGCACGCCGAGCAAGCCCAGATGCCGGCCGTTCGAGCTGGTGAGGCGCACACCCACCATTCCCTCGGGTCTCAGGACCTGCATGATCGGTGAGTGAGGATACTGCTCCCACACGCCTTGCCGAATGACGTGCGAGTCCATGGTGAGGGCAAATTCGCTCGGCGATCCTGGAATGACGAACTCGTCATTCGCCACAACCTGGCCTTCGACAACTACGGCAACGCTACGAGCCGTCGGCGGCTCTCCAGGAAGCAACTGCGACATTCGCCCCGCCTGCGCTCCCACCGCCGAGGTCATGCTCAGCACGAGCTGCTCGAAGAACTCCGTGCCGGTAGCGAGCGACACGCCCGCAGCCACGGTGGCTACCGCTGATTGGAGACGGTGTTGCTCGAGATGGGTGCGCAGGTTGCCGACGCCGAACGCCACATCGTCGGCCATTCGCTGGAGCAGTGCGAGCTCCTCGGGGCTCGTGTGCTTCACCTCGGAGGTGTACAGCCCCAGCAACCCAAAGGTGCGCGTCGTATCGCGCAGCGGCAACACGATGACTCCGCGGTAGCCGCGCCGCCGTGCAGGCTCGAGCCAGTGCGCGAAACCGGGGTCCTGTTCGATATCCTCACTCACGACGGGCCGGCCCGAACGAATGACCTGTCCCGCCGGGCCGAGGCCTGGCACGTCGGCCTCATTCCAACTGACGTTGATCTCCGAGAGATAGCCGTCCTCCGCTCCCGCGTGGCCCATCGGTGTAATTGAACGCGCCGCATCGTGCTGGGCGTACCCCACCCACGCCATGCGGTAGCCCCCGTTCTCCACAGCCACCCGGCAGATCTGCACGAGCAGTTCCTGTTCGTGCTCGGCACGGACCAGCGCTTCGTTGCAGTTGCTCAGCATCTGCAGCGCCCGATTGATGCGCGAGATCTCCAGTTCCGCGAGCTTGAGGTCGTGCACGTCGGTGCAGGTGCCGAACCATTTGAGCAGCGTGCCGTTGGCGTCCTTGATTGGAACACCGCGAACCAGCCACCAGCGATATTGCCCATCCAAGCGGCGTATGCGGCATTCGAGCGAATAGTCGGCAACCGTGGCGGTGGCAGGCTGCCAGGCCGCCAGCGCGCGCGCCTGATCGTCGGGGTGGAACGACGTGTTCCATCCGGCGCCGCGGCTCTGATCCGGTGTGAGGCCCGTGTAGTCGTACCATTGCTGGTTGAAATACACGTTCCAGCCGTCGGGCCGCGTCGTCCAGACAATCTGGGGCATCGCCTCCGCGAGCGACCGGAACTCGTCGAGGCTGTCCTGCAGCGCCCTCGCGGCGCGCCGCGACTCGGTAATATCGGTGACGATGCCCGTCAGTCGCATCACTGTCCCGGCGGCATCGCGGACCTGGAACCCACGAGTGCGCACCCAGCGGACCTGGCCATCGGGCCGGGTAATGCGATGCTCCACGTCGACGCTGGGCGTATCGCGCATGAGCGCATCGAAGGCGCTCCGGACACGCTGGCGGTCTTCGGCAACGATGAAATCTGGCCACTGCTGCGGATTGGCGTAGAAGGTGTCCGCGGACACGCCCCATATTCGCTCGAAGCCCGGACTGAGGTAGAGCACCTCCCGCATGTCAGCCGAGCGGATCCAGAACACATCGGTGATGTTGTTCGCCAGCAGCTGGAACTTGTCCGTGCTTTCCCGTAACGCACGTTCCGTCGCCTTGCGCTCGCTGATGACGTTGGCCGACGGGACGAGGAAGACGACATGGCCGGCCTCGTCCCGCAGCAGCTGCAGAGAGAAGTCGACGTCGATCAACCGGCCGTCCGCCCCACGCACCTGCGTGTCGTATTGGGACGCCTCGCCTTGCGCCGCGCGCGCGATCGTTTCGCGCAGTCGCTGCTGCTCCTGCGAAGAGTAGGCCCACCATCCGCAGTCGACGAACGGCTTGTCGAGCACATCTTCCGGACGTAATCCGCCGGCCTCGAGCGCCGAGCGATTCGCCTCGACAAGGATCCCTTCCGGCGTCAGCAGACCCACGAACATCGTCGGGCCGATGCCGTCGATGAGATCACGCAGGCGCTTCTGGCTCCGCTGCAGCTCGGCTTGTGCCTGCCGCAGCTCGCGCTCGGCGAGCACGCGCGTGGTGGTTTCCTGGCACACCACCAGTACCCCCTCGATGCTGCCGCTTTCCGCGAAGACGGGGCTGTAGCCGTAGGTCCACCAGACGTCCTCGCGGCGTCCGTTGCGGTCGATCGGGATGTATTGGTCCTCGTGCCACGTCGCCACGCCGGTGCTCAGGATGCCGGCAATCTCGGGCCCGATCACCTCCCAGATGTCGGTCCAGAAGCTGGCGCCCGACGCGCCGAGTGCACGCGGATGGCGCCCGCCGTCGCCGAGGCTGGGACGATACGCATCGTTGTAGAACTGGACCAGCTCCGGACCCCAGAAGAGAAACATGGGGCTGCGAGCGGTGAGCAGGTTGCGGACCGTGACCGTGAGGCTCGGGGGCCAGCCGTTGACCGGTCCGAGAGGGCTGGACGCCCAGTCGAAGGCGCGACACAGCCTCGCCATCTCGCTCTCGCCAGGAAAGGGCAGCTCGAGGGGCGTCCGCTGGTCAGTAGGCGAAGCCATTCATCGATGTTACTGTGCCCCACCGTCAGACATGCAGGAACTGTCCTACCCGGCGTCTTGTGGACCAGCTGAAGCCTGAAGCCGGCCCGCACCACGCGCGGCTCTCAGAGCATGCGGAGCAGGGTGCCGTCGCGCTTCACTGCGTGGCGGAACACGACGCCGGCAACGTGCGCGGCGATCAGCGGCACGAGGGTCCACCCCACGAGGCTGTGCGCCCAGTGGAGTGAGCGCGCCAGATCGGGCGCGGCGTCCATGAATTTCGGCAGGTCGACGAATCCGAGGAATGCCGTCGCGTCGCGCTGTGGGAAGCCGTAGGCGTTGGTGGTGAAGAACCCGAGCAGCGGCTGCACGATGAGCCCCACATACAGCAGGGTGTGCACGGCATTCGCGGCGGCGTGTTCCAACGCGGGAATCGCCGGCGCCATCGGTGGCGGCGGGTGAGTCAGCCGCCAGGAGAGGCGAGCCGCGGACAGTGCGAGCATCAGCAATCCCAGGCTTTCATGCACGGTATAGAACGCCATCTTCGCGTCGGCGCCAATGAAGCGGATGGTGAGCCCGGACAACAGGATGATCGCGAGCGGCGGCAGCGTCAGCCAGTGGAACCACTTGGCGCCGCGCGAGTACTCGCCGTCAGGATGTCGTCCGTCCATGCGGCTCACTATGCCACCGCCCATCGCCCTCCTGCTAACATTCCCAGCAGATGCCGTCGCCTCCCGCACGTCCGACCGTGGCCCGCATGGCCGGCTACACCCCCGGTGAACAGCCGAAGCCGGGCGAAACGGTCATCAAGCTGAACACCAACGAAAATCCCTATCCGCCGAGCCCGACGGTGTTCGATGCGATTCGAGAAGTTGGCCCGGATGCGCTCCGGCGCTACCCGCAGCCGATGGCGGACGACTTCCGCCGGGTAGCCGCGCGCGTGCATGGTGTTGCGCCCGAGCAGGTGCTGGCCGGCAACGGCAGCGACGACATCCTGCAGATTGCGCTGCGCAGCTATTGCGGGCCCGGCGACGTGCTCGCCAGTCCTGACCCCACCTACTCGCTCTATCCGGTGCTGGCTGAACTCGCCGAGGTGCGGTTCGTCACCGTGGCGTGGGACGACGGCTGGACGCTGCCGTCAGACGCGCTGCTGGCGACCAACCCGCGCGCCATCTTCTTCGCGAATCCCAACGCGCCCTCTGGCACGTGCGTGCCGGCCGCGCAGGTGAGCGCCCTGGCGGCGCGAACCGACGCACTCGTGCTCGTCGATGAGGCGTATGTGGATTTCGCCGAGTCGAGTTGCCTTCCGCTGCTGGCGACGCACGACAACGTGCTCATCTCTCGCACCCTGAGCAAAGGCTACGGCCTGGCCGGCCTGCGCTTCGGCTATGCGATCGCGCACTCGTCGGTCATCGCGCAGATGGCCAAGGTGAAGGACAGCTACAACTGCGACGCCATCGCCATTGCGGCGGCGACAGCGGCACTCGACGATCAGCCGTACGCGCGGCACCAGTGGGCGCGGGTGAAGCACGAGCGTGCACGCGTGACCGAGGCACTGTCGACGCGCGGGTTCTCGGTCATTCCGAGCCAGGGTAACTTCGTGCTGGCGACGCTGCCAGGGGCCGCCCCCGCAAGGCCGGTGTACGACGGGATGAAGTCGCGCGGCGTGCTCGTGCGCTTCTTCGATAAACCCGGCCTGAACAACAAGCTCCGGATCACTATCGGCACGCCCGACGAGAACGCCGCCATGCTTGCCGCCCTCGACGCGGCGCTCGCGCTCGCCTGAAGCCATAGCAGCCACGGTCTTTTCACAGATCGTCTGCTGAACTGTCACAGGCTGCGGAGCGCGGCCTCGTTATAGTCGCGGCATGACACGTTCACCGCTCCACTTGCTCGCAACTCTCGCCTGCACCGTCATTGTTGCCATCGGCTGCAGCGGCGGCGACTCGTCCAGCACCGCGATCACCTCGCCAACCACCAGCACGTCAGCAACCGGCGCCGCGCTGTCACCTGCCTACGCGCGCTTCGGCGGCAGCGCCACGGTCGGCCAGGAGGGCACGACGATCGTGATCCGCACGACTAACGTGCCGGATCACAAGAGCCCGTACTGGGGCAGCGGCAACGCGAACTACGAGGCGCCTAGTGCCGGGATGCAGGTGAACAGCAACCGCATTGCGACTCAGAGCATCGTGTTCCGCATTCCTGCGACGCCGTCGGCGGCCAGTGCGTCCGACACGCCGCTCGGCCCAATTGGCATCGCGACCAACGGTGTCGTGCTGTTCAACCAGTACGCGGCGGGGCGCGTGCCGCTGACGAGCGAGATCCTGTCGTTCGATCGCTTCAACGGGCACCCCACGCCATCGAATCAGTATCACTACCATCTGGAGCCGTTGTGGCTCACCGAGGCGCGCGGCAAGGCCACCTTCATCGGGGTCCTGCTCGATGGGTTCCCGGTCTACGGCACGCTCGACGAGAGCGGCAGCGCACCGGCGAATCTCGACAGCTGCAATGGCCATGTCGGCGTCACGCAGGAATACCCGCAGGGGATCTATCACTACCACGCGACGTCGGCGCCGCCGTACATCGCCGGCTGCTTCCACGGCGCTCCCGGAACGGTGGCCGGTTGATGCGCGCCACACGGCTGATAGTGTTGTCCGTCGCACTCGTCGGCCCGAGTGCCGTCGGGCTCGCCCGTGCGCACAGCGGTGCGCCTGTGTCAGAGGCCGCGACGAGCATGCCGATGCGTGAGGGTTGCGTGCGGCAGTTCTGGCCGAATGGACAGCTCCGCTCCGAGGTGAACTACAGCCGTGACGCGTATGACGGCACGTATCGGACGTTCTACGAGAGCGGGGCGCGCTACGAACTGCGCCACTACGTCGATGGCCATGAGACGGGGTTGCAGCAGTCGTGGTCCGAGGACGGCACCTTGTATCTGAACTACGAGGTGCATGCCGGGCGGCGCTTCGGCCTCGTGAACGCCACGCCCTGTGACACGGTTGGTGAGGCCGCAGTCGCACAAGCGGAGCGCGGCATGGTTGCACCCACCGAGCCGCTGCGGATGAACGGGGCACTACCGCAGATGGCGGCGGCATCGCCAGCGCCCGGTTCGTTGCCCTACTATGCCGAGGCGTCGTTCGCGCCGCACTGCGCTCCGGTCGCGCACCGTGTCGCGCCGTTCAGGCTCACCACCCAGACCGGCGGTGTCATTGCCGACACAACGCTCGCTGGCCGTCCCTACGTCGCGAGTTTCATCTACACGCAGTGTGCCGCGGTGTGTCCAATCCTCGTGCGTCAGCTCACCCGCGTGCAGGCGGCCGCTGCTGATGCGCGCATCGTGTCGTTCTCGGTCACGCCTGACACTGACACGCCGTCGGCGCTGGCGCTCTTTGGTAAAGAGCGCGGGATCGATCCACACACCTGGTCTCTGGTCACCGGCGACAAGCGGACGATCTACACGCTGGCGCGGACGTCGTACTTTGCCGACGACAGCCGGGTCGGGGCAGCAGCCGACGATGAGACCGCGTTCCTGCACTCGGAGAAGCTGCTGCTCGTCGATGCGAACGGACAGCTTCGCGGCGTCTACAACGGCACGCAGCCGCACGCGGTTGATCAGCTGATTGCCGATCTCGCCACGCTGGCCCACCACGGCGACCGAGCGTTATAGGGCGGTTTCGATTCTGTGTGGCGTAGCGGCGGACCTTCAGGTCCGCAACAGCAAGGCCGACCTGCACACCGCGGTACAGGGCGGCTGCCGAGCGTCGCACGACGTATACTGCGCGCACTGGAGACGTCCTCATGCGTGCGCAGGTTCTGACAGCCACTTTTATCGCCGTCCTCGCCGCGGCAGGCGTCGCGCAACAGGCGCAGCGCCCATCGGCACCTGGCGATTGGCCAAGCTATCGGCACGACGCGGCCGGCACCGGTCACTCTCCGCTCACCGGCATCAATGGCGGCAACGTGGCACGGCTGACGAAGGCATGGACCTATTCGCTGCAGGCTGATACGGCACGAGCGCCTGGCGCTCCGGGTGCAGCGGCAGCCGGCGCCAGCTCGCAGGCGACGCCGGT
>JBKJMH010000010.1:0-18413 GCA_046596625.1 Vicinamibacterales bacterium
GAGTTCGTCGTATCGATGGTCGACCTGTCGGGCCTGCACCCATTCGAGGCCGCCGATCAGGACAACGACGGGGTCGACGACCGGATCAGTTGGCACACGCCGGTGGGCCAGTATCCGCTCGGTGTCTCGAATTACCGCGCCCTGCGCTTCGATCAGGACCGCCGCGTGCTCTACGTCGGGACGACCACGACGGCCGACGGCACTGGCGGCTTTGATACCTGGACGCTGGACAACCTGTGTTGCGATCTCGGCATCGACTTCAGCCCGGCGTCGGCGACAACCACCGCGTCGGAACAGCTCAAGGACGATCTCCTGCTGCGCGAGAAGAAGGCGCTCCAGATTGGCTTCGCGGCAGGTCTGGCGGCGGCGGCATCGTGCGGTGGGCCGGAGATCCGGCCTGCGGGCGCCGCTCTGACGCCGGCTAGCCTGAGCATCATCGAGCAGGGTAGCGGGGCCTGTCTCTGGAAGGAGAACCCGGTTGCCGCCTGCGCCGATACCTACCAGCCTGGACTGAGCGACCACGACTACGAAGTGTTCATGCCGTCAAGTTTCTTCACGGCGACCGGGCCGAGCGCGGCGGCGACCTGCGTCACCGACACGCTCAACAAGCAATTTGTCACCGACGGTTCGCCAAAGCCGATCGACATCGGCGGCGGCGTCACCGTGACGTTCCCCGACATCACGTTCTTCCCGGTGAACCGGAACGCCTTCGAAGCGGCGAAGCTCGATGTCTTGCCGCCCAAGTCCTCTGGCGGCGATGCCACCGGCGACATGGGGCTTGGCCGCCAGCAACTGCTGCTCAAGTGGGTGCTCGAGGGCGAGTACGTAGAGGTGCCTGGCTACGAGGTGGCCGGTCTGCCGCTCGAAGATGTGCTGCGGGTACTCAAGACGACGTCCGGCATCCCGACCCTCGAGGGACTCGAGTGGAGCGTCCTGCAGCAGTTCAATCTGGTGAAGTCGAAAGCCTTCCTGCGCGTCAAGGGCGCGTCAGAGGCCGGAACGTCGCTCCACCAGCTTTACATCGCGCAGTTGCATGACACGGGCAAGAGCGGCATCAGGGCCACGCTCGCCAGGCTCGTCGCCGACCCGACCGCCAACACCATCGTCCTCAACGTCACCCGCGCCGGCTACGCGGAGGGTGCCTGCCGCTACATCGTCGCCGTCGTGCCCTCGACCGAGTGGACGCCGAAGCCGTGCGCGTCGTTCGAGGAATACATCGCCTCGGCCGCGGCGCGAACCCTCGAGGCCAATCCACCACTGACGATCTTCACGGAAGCGCAGGTGGCCGACGTCATTCATCGCTTCTACCGCGTCAAGGCCGATGTGGCGCCGACCGTGTCGGGCGAAGACGATGCGGACGCCTTCATTGCGACTGCGGCCAGGTTCATCGCGGACATGGTGCTGCAAACCCGCCCCGCCTACGACATCGGGATCGTGGGCGATCCCGACCAGTCGCAGCGGGTGACCAACATGTCGAACGCCGTCGCCGCGATGGCGAAGAAGGCGAAGACCAGCCTCCACATTGTCCCGCGGTTCTTCAACCACGGCTTCCAGAGTGCGTCCAGCGTGCAGATCGCGATGTATCGCGGCACGAGCGGACCGGGCGTGAGCGTGAAGAGCCAGCGCATCGACCTTGCCGGTGGTGAGGACCTCGTCGTGGACCACGGCGAGAACGTGCAGCCCGACCCTGACGGCGTGACGACCTACGACCGCAACCTGCTGGACCTCACGCTGGTTGGGGCAAATCAGTTCCAGCCGGTCTTCGTGCTGGGCAACGGCGATGCGGACAACCCGGCTGTCGATTTCAATACCGATCAGGGCCAGCCGCACTACGTGGCGTTCACGATCGACCTACCCGAGAAGAAGGTCGAAGAAGCCGTCCGGACGAACAACTACAACGGCTTCTGGTACTACGTGCTGGACCGCACCACGGGCGCCCCGGTCGACACACCACTCTCTGTGCCGCTGCCGATTGAGGACGCGGACGGCACCCTGCTCGACCCGGATGCGCAGTGCCTGGAAGCTGCGGACCTGCGCATCACGCAAGGGTTCCTGCTGCCGGGATCGTCGGATGAGATCTCCGACGTCGTATTCCTCGATTCGGGGGCGACGGTCACCTACAACATCCACGTCACCAACACCTCGAGCACTCCAGTGAACGGCGTCGAGACCTGCACGGGCCTGCTGGCAGTGGGTAACCGGTGCTCCTCACTCGGGACGATCGGTCCGTCTGCTACCAAGACGGTCACGATTCCGTATACCGCGCCGTCACGCCCCTCATCGACCGAAATCAAGGCATCCGCCTGGTCGGCCGACATCGGCATGCGGATCAGTGATGGACTGCTGATGAACGTCGCCTGCGAGAACAAGATCCTGGCGCGGCTGGAGAATGATCCGAACCCGGACCTGACCGACGAGCAGAACAAGACGGAGTTCAGCCAGGTTATGCGTGGCGGGGTCGGCGCGCGCTACTTCCGGGTGGTCGACCGCAAGACCGGACAGCCGCTGGGTCAGGTGCAGGTGGAGGTGGAAGTCCGGATGCCCGACGGGTCGACGAAGGTGTTGACCTTCTTCTCGGATGACACCGGCCGGCTCGGGTCCGTCGACAGCAAGGGGATCAGGATTCCGATTGCCGCGACGCTGAAGGACGGCGATCAGGTCGTCGCGACGGTGACCAAGGTGAGTGGCGTCAGCCCGTTCTGCTCCGGTGAACAGCAGTTTGCGTTCAATGTGACCGACCGCGCCTACACCCGAAGCTGGGTGGCGGGCGCCGCCATTGGTGCCGAGGGCACGATTGAGATCGGCGTGCAGGGCAAGGCCGGCACCGGCTTCGCGTTCACGCTGGCTGAACTCGCCGGCAAGACACACCAGACGCTGTCGTTCGGCCGCACCAAGAGCATCGGTGCCGGCGTCCTCGAGAAGGTCTTCGAGACCGGCGCGCGGGCGCGGTTCGGTCCGCTCGAGGCCGACGCCGGCGTGTCGGCCAAGGCCGGTGCCCTGCTGACGCTGATCTCGTCCGACCAGTTCGACTTCAAGTTCCCGGCGGGAACCGATGCGCTCGGACCTGACGAGTCCACCGCACTCGGCGGGCTGATTCTGTCGACGCTGTTCGGCAACCTCGATCCGACGGCGAACCTGCAGCTGCAGGCGCTCGCGGCAGTGGTGCCGGCACCGACGAAGTACAAGGTCTCGGACAGCGCCGCGATCAGCATCGAGGGCAGCTTCAAGCCGAAGGCGGCCCTCGCCGCCGGGCTCCGTTACACGAATGCCGGCCGTGCGGTCGGCGACATCGATTACGGACTCGAGGCGAGCGTGGGTGCCGGCGCTGCCCTGGGTTACCAGCTGGGTGTCGAGAACAAGCCCGCTGCGCAGGAAGTCGTACCCAGCTACGAGATGAAGGGGAGCGCGGACTTCAGCACCGCCTGGGGCGTCGGCACTGGGGAGCAGGCCGAAAAGAAGGGTCAGCTGAAGCTGTCGCTGCTCGACAAGGTCAAGGTGGCTGCGAAAGCCGGCGTCGCCGGCGGCATCAAGGGTGCTCTCACCCTGGACGCCACCACGCTGAAGGTCAAGAAGGTAGTGCTGAGTTTCTCCGGCGCCAAGAAGTTCGGGTGGCAGTTCGGGCAGAGCTCGTCGCAGACCTCCGCCAACAAGCTGGAGTCGGTTGACGGCGGCACCGGTGTCGGCGGCAAGACCACTATCAAGTTCACGCTCAGCAACGTCACGCTGATGCAGCGCTTCCTCACCATGGTCACCACGCTGGCACCGCTCCAGCTCGCCGGCCAGCCCACCACCGGCACGCCGACACTCGGCTTCGACGCGCTCGGTGCCGACTTCCAGGCGTTCATGGAGGCCGTCGTGACGACGGCTGACGGCATCACCTACGAGATTACGCAGGATGACGGCGACGCCTTCAGCCTGCCGGTCGCTGGCGGCCTGTCGGTGCTCGGGGTGTCGCTCGATGTGGAAGCCGGCCTGAGCCTGGATCGAACGGTGAGCTACACCATCGAAAAGGGAGTGCTGCGCGGCGGCGAACTGTTCCCGATGGCGGTCTACACGAAGGACGCGCTGATCCCGAACCTGCCGACCGGGCTGGATCCGAACCTCGACGACTTCAAGCAGATTGGTGCGATTGCCGCCAGTGCTGTCGGCAGCGTCGCGTCGAGGCCGTTCGACCTGGTCACCACGGCATTCGGCAGCAACAGCGTGCGCTCGCGCAACACGGCGGAATTGCGCTGGGACAGCACCACCGAGACGCCGTTCGAGCCTGGCGTGGTCTCGTACCCGTTCACCCCGTTCACCACGCCGACGGCGCGGCCATTCCTGCTGGAACCGAGCTCGGTGTCGGGACCGGCGGGATTGCCGCACTACGGCATCGGCGGCTTCCATCAGTTCACGCCGGTGAACCATCAGCTCACCGGTGCGGCGTCGGTCACCATCTTCTACAAGGATGCTGAAGTCGCCGCTCTGGACGAGACGACGCTCGGCATCTATCGCTGGAACTTCGTCAAGGGGGATTGGGACTTCCTCGGCGGCGTGGTCGACGCCGTGGCCAACACGGTCACGGTCGGCGTCGACCGAACGGGGCTGTATACCGCGGCCCCACCCATGTCTTCCGGGACGGTGACCCTCACGGCGCAGACCATCGCGGGCGGCGACGCCCTCAACCCGCATGCGATCGTGACGTACTCGAGTGCGCCGCTGGCCATGAACAACGGCCAGCCCCTGGCCGATGGGTCGCTGTTCACCGTGGCGGCGGCCATCCCGGGTTCCGCCGGAGCGCTGTTCGGCACCGTCCTGACGCCGGACCAGGATCCGTCCACTGACGGTGTCCAGGTGCGGTCGCTGAACGGGGTGCTGCAGTTCACCGTCGACTATGCGGCCGCAAGCGGCGTCTCGGTCATCGTGGTTGGCGCGGAACAAGGAACCGCCTCCGCCGCCCAGTTGCTGCCGTTCAGCCCGCCATGACGCAATCGCGCCTCCCGATGGGCCTGGCGGGAATGGTCCTCATGGTGCTCGCGCTGGTCGCGGGGAACGGGCAGGTTCGTCTGCATGCGCAGGCCACCGACCGGTTCCTGGGCAAGGCGGACATCCTCCTCTACGGATTCGGGCTCCGTGTCGAACCGGCGCACCAGGTTGTCCCCAGGGACATCGCCACCATCGTCAGCGTCTTTCTCGGCGCAGGCACGCAGCCACAGGGCGATGTGCCGCCCTTTGCGCCGGATGCGCTGGTCAAGGGCACCCTCTACGGCCCCGGCTATCCGAACGGGCTCGACCTGACCACGAAGCCGAATACGCCGTTCAACATCCCGCCGATCGGCGTGGCCGGGCTCTACACGTTCGAGAACATTCGCCTCGAGAGCGGCGGCGAGATCCTGATGCGCGGGATCCCGGAGAGCGTCAGCATCGAGGTCATCGAGCAACTGCTGGTGACCCAGGTGACGGCGCGCGCGCTCACTGCCCAGGAAGTTCGCGAGAAGGGCATTGTTTTCGACAGCTCGAACTTCCAGGCCTACAACTTCACCGCGGCGTTCGCGCTGCAGGACACCCCGGTCCGCATCAGTTTCCCTGTGGTGCTGCCGTTGCTGGCGAGCGCGCAAAACGCCACCACGAGCACGGTCGATCTGGCTTCGGTACCAGGCGCCACCCTGCCGCAGCTCACCACGATCATTCCCGACACGCTGAAGTTGCAGACGCAGATCCCGAACCTGCAGGTGGTGGGCTTCACGTTGAAGGTGCCGAACCTGCAGGGGCAGCAGCTGGTCGTGCCGCCCATTCCGGGCGTGGTGGTGATCCCGGGCGATATCGGCTTCCTCAATCAGTTCTTCAGCGTGATGCTGCTGGTCGGTAACGTCGCGCCACCAGGATCGAACCTCTCGGTGAGCGATCTCCGCGGTGAGATCCTGCTGCCGGCCGGCATCGACACCGTGGTGAACAGCGGAGACGATCCGCTGGCGATGGCGAACACCACTGGCGGCGAATCGCCGCGCACCCGACTGGTCGTGCAGCCCGGCCCCGACGGCAAGCTCGGCACCGCCGACGACATCGCGACGATCGGCCCCGGCGAGAGCGGCAGCGCCGAGTACCTCGTTGAAGGACGACGGGAAGGGAACTGGGACGTCGAGTTCAACATCACCGGCACGCTGAACGGACTGCCGGGCGGGCCAGTGACCGTGACCGGGCGAGCCGCAGGTGCGGTGGTGGTCCGGAATCCGAACTTCACGCTCACCTTCACGCACCCGAGCACCGTCGCTGCCGGTGAGAAGTACACGCTCGACGTGACGGTCACGAACACGTCGGCCTCGCCCGCGAACTTCGTCAGCGTCAGCCTCTTCGGCCAGAACCTCAGTGGCGCGTCGCTGGTTGGCGATCCCGTTCGCACCATCGAGAGCGTGCCGCCGGGAGATTCGGCAACCGTCAGCTTCGACCTCATTGCGCGCGTCACCGGCAAGGTCACGGCCGCCACCCTCGACACCGACGAGAAGGTGCAGGGGCGCTTCGCGCTCAAGAGCGCGGTTGGGGAACTCGGGGTTCCGGTGTCGCCGGACTCGCTGGTGCTTCCGGCCGAGGCGGGCAGCCTGCCGCTCGACCTTCGCACCGCCGTGCTCGGCATGCTTGGCAAGGCGTGGGCCGTAGCCACGGCGCCCAACGCCACGCTGCCGGTCGGTGTGCAGCGTTTCTCGAAGAAGATCGTCTACGACCGTGCGGTGGCGGCGGCCGAGGCCGGCTTCCGCATCGCGCTGCACGAACCGATTCCCGACAGCGCCGCCCAGCTCGAGATGGACTTCGCTGGAAGCGACTTCCTGCGCCTCGCCTCGCAGCACCCGGATCCGGCCGACCTGCAGTTCACGCAGTGGGACTTCGCCGGCTTCGACGCGTTGCGCCGCGCGTCGATCCGCGGCGACGTGCTGGCGAGCGCGGTCGGCGCACTGCTCGCCCCTGAAGTGGCGGCGCGCGGAGCGGCGGCGTTCCACCAGGCATTCGCCGAAAAGACCGCGTACCGCCCGGCGCAGCTCTCGGTCCTCGTGAGTGGCGAGGGCGGGCCTCTGGCCTTCGATGCGAGCCTGGTCGACGCGCAGGGGCGACACCTCGGAGGCGTCGACGCCTCCGGGAAGATCACGAAAGAGATTCCGTACTCGGACCTGCTGCCGCTCGTCGACTCGACGGGAGCCACGATCGGGCAGATGCTGCTGCTCGTCGCACCCGATGCGGGCCAGTACCACCTCCAGTTCACGCCGCGAGCCGGCGCCACCGCTGCGCCCATGACCGTCAGCATCGTCGTGCCTGACCTCAGCGGGGGCATGCGCCAGGTGGTCTACACCGGCGTCACCGCGGCATCGAGTCCCACCTCTCCGTTCGGGTCGAGCGATCCGTACAGCGTGGTGCTGGACCTGCCGCTCGCCGGTGGGCCGTCGCCGCTCTCGCCAACCCTCGTGCAGCCGGTCGTGCCGCCGCTGCCGCACCTGCTGGGTGTCGTGCAGCAGGCCGACAAGGATCTCGACGCGGCGCCGGACGAAGTCGGCGATCCGCGCCTGCACCAGCTTGGCCGGATCATCGCGGTGCTGTTCGACCAGGAAGTGACACCGCAGAGCGCGCAGGATCGCCAGCCGCGCGGCACCATCACCAACTACAGCGTCGACGGCAACAGCGTCGTCGGCGTGGCCCTTCAGCCCGGTCGCCGCATCGCGTTCCTCGCGTTGCGGGATCCGATTGGCCCGTTCGTTCCGCGCCAGTTGACGATTACCGGCGTGACCGACGCGCGCGGGCGCTCCGCGAGTTCGCCGGCGACACCGATTGAAATGACGGTCACGCGTGCGGCGGCCGTGCTCGCCGGACAGGTCATCGAGGCCGACGGCAACCCGGTGCCGAATGCGGAAGTGCGGCTGCTCATCAGGGTCAAAGACGGCTTCCTCGGCGTGAGTGCGAAGACGGCCGATGCTGACGGCCGGTTCACATGGGACTGGGCGCCTGCGTCATCGGTCGATCGCATCGTCGCCGTCAATCCGGCGACGGGTGACCAGCGCACGGTCGACTTCACCGTGCAGCGCGACGGCCAGCGCCTGAACATCAATGTGGTGTTCCTCGGGCGCGGCATGCTGACCGGCCGCACGATCGCGGAGGACGGCACACCGGTCCCGAACACCGACATCGCGGTGACCAGCCTCACCGACCAGAGTCAGTACGGAGCGCGGTCCGACGCGCAAGGGCGGTACTTCGTGCCCCGCGTCCCGGTGGGCAGCGTCCTCATCCAGGCGGTGAACGTCCTCGCGAAGCGCAAGGGAACGGTGACCGAACTGATCCCGTTTGCGGGCGCCACCGTGACGCGCGACGTGCGGATGTTCGATGTCACGTCGCCGACCATCGTGGTGAAGGTGGGCACGCTCACCGGCCACGTGCTGCGGGGCGACGGCGTGTCGGTGGTGGGCGACGTGCCTGTCGTCGCGTACTACCAGGCGAATTCTCAGGTGGGTGTGGCCTGCCCGAATCCGCTCGACTTCGAGTGTGCCGTCGCCGTGGCGCGAACGGACGCGTCGGGCCGCTTCGTGATGGAGAACATCACGGCCGGGCAGTTGCGCCTGGTCAGCTTCGAGCAGAGCACCTTCCAGCAGGGTGATGCGCGCA
This sequence comes from Vicinamibacterales bacterium, assembly GCA_046596625.1. Classification (GTDB taxonomy): domain Bacteria; phylum Acidobacteriota; class Vicinamibacteria; order Vicinamibacterales; family CAVVIG01; genus CAVVIG01. The sequence goes on from JBKJMH010000010.1 coordinate 8,620, forward strand.
CGACGCTGCCAGCCAATGGCACGAGCGACGTCAACATCCTGTTCTCGCAGGGGCTCGGCACCGTGAACGGCGTGGTGCTCGATGCGGACGGCAACGTCGTTGCCGGCGCCCGCGTCGGAGGCGGGCTGAGCCTGACGACCACCGATCAGGCCGGGCGCTTCAGCCTGGTCGACGTGCCGGTCGGACGCCGCGACATCGTGGCCGTGAGCGACCTGCTCGCCACCAAGGGCGTTGCGACGGTCGACATCCTCACTGCCGGCCAGAGCGTGAACGTGACGGTGGTGCTGGTCGGGACCGCCTCGATCGCCGGCACCGTGTTCAGGGCCGATGGCACGACCCCGGTGCCGAACAACAAGGTGTACCTCTTCTACGCCACCGCCGACGGGATCAACGTCGCGGCGAGTGCGGTGACCGACGCCGCCGGCCGATACCGGATCCTGAACGTGCCGCTGGTCGGGCCCTCCGGGGGAACGGCGTACCAGCTGTCCTCGTTCCGGAGCGACTTCTCCGACGGTAACGTGAAGCCGGTCGCGTTGAACTTCAACAACCAGGTGTTCCGCGGCGACATCGTCTTCCGCGGCGGTGGTGGCACCATCACCGGACACGTGTTCGACTCGAATGGCACCACGCCGCTGCGTGCCGCGGTCGGCGTCTCTGGCGACCAGGTGTTGGTGGCCGGCGGGCTGGTCGGCACCGGGTTCAAGCACGTCAGTAATTACCAGGTGACGACGACCGATTTCGCGACTGGCAGTTTCAGTTTCAACAAAGTCTTCGTCGGTCCCTTCACCGTGTCGGCGGCCGGACAGTTCAGCCCCGATCCGATCAACGTCGAGGGTCGCATCCAGTCGCCGAACCAGGCGGTGCAGGTCGATGTTCGCCTGCAGGCCACCAGCACCGTGCAGGGCACCGTGTTCCTGCCTGACGGCGTGACACCGGCCGGGCCGAACGTGGTGCTTCACTACGCCTCGAGCGCAGTGAAGCTGGTATGCGCGACGTCGAACGATGTGACGGTCGGCACCCAGACCGTACCTGCCGGTGAGTGCGCCGAGATCCCGCAAGGTATCCAGAACGAGACCGCCGTCACCGACGCGGATGGCCGCTTCCTGGTGCCGCTGGTCAACGCCGGTGCGTTCACCATTACCGCGGAGGACGCCGCGACTGGCCGCACCGGTCAGGTCCTCGGCACGGTGAGGCCCGGTCAGGCGGGCGAGTTCTCCATCCGGCTGCTCGGCAGGAGCGCGCTTCGGATCAACGTGCGTGGCAGCAACGCCATCACGCCGATTCCCGGCGCATCGGTGTCGCTGAAGCAGATCGGCTTCCCAAACAAGACCCTGAACACGGTCGTCGATGCCCAGGGCACGCTGCTCCTTGACGGGGGCGACCAGTTCACGGAGGGGGAGGTCGTTGCACTCGCCCTGGACCAGCGCAACGGCTTCACCGGTCGCGGGTCGGCACGGATTACCACCGACGGCGGCGTGGTGACGCTGAACATCTACCTGTTCGATGCGGTCGGCTCGGTGTTCGGCGTCGTCCGCAAGCCCGACGGTCTCACGCCGGTCCCGAACGCCGAAGTCGTGATCACGAAGTGTGGCAGTGGTGCTGGCGTCGACTGCCAGCCGGCCGGCGCGCTGGCGTTCGCCGTGACCGATGCCAGCGGTGCCTACGCGCAGGACAACATGCCGCTCGGCGCCTTCCGCGTCGATGTCTTCGAAGCCGCAACGGCTCGACTCGGCTCGGCAGCGGGGAGCATCGATTTCGCCGGACAGCCCGTGCAGGTCGACATCGTCGAGGCGGGACGCGGCATCGTGACCGGCGCCGCCCTCGCTGCCGGATCGCTCGCGCCGTTGGTCAACTGGGAGGTGACTCTCTTCCAGTTCATGCCTGGCGGCCGGCAGATCGAGCTGAAGACGGCGAGCGACGTCGACGGCACGTTCGCATTCCCAGGCACGACGGTCGGCACCTTCCGTGTCTACGCCTACAGGGGCGAGAATCGGCTGCAGCCCGATCTGCCGTTCGGGTCTGCCCAGGTCGTCAGCCAGTTGCAGTTCGAAGGACAGCAGGTCGAGGTGCCGGTCATCGTGCCGCTCAACCAGCGCATGTACGGCACCGTCTCCGGCGTGGTGTTCAACGTCGACGGCACACCCGCCACCAACGTGACCGTGGCGCTGTGCCCCGGGTGCGAGGTCGAACTCACCGCGCCGCAGTCAGAGCTGTTCGCCGTCACCGGCGTCGACGGGACGTTCACCTTCGACCGTGTGCTGACCGGTCGATTCACGGTGCTGGCAAAGAGCCAGACCTCGCTGAACGCCGGCCGCGGCGCGGGCGAACTGTTCTTCAGCGGCGATGCCGCCAACCTCACGATCACGCTCACCGGCCTCGGCCGTATCTCCGGTCGGGTGGAGTATTCGGATGGCCGGGTCGTGCCCACCGCCAGGCTCACGCTCTACGGACAGCCCTCGAGCGGGTGCACAGGATCGACGTGCACCGCCTTCACTGACGCTGCCGGCGAGTTCACCTTCATCAACGTGCCTGCGCGCACGTTCTGGATGACGGCCACGGATGCCGTCTCCGGCCTGAGCGGCACTATCAGCGGCGCGCTGAACTCCGGCACCCCGCTGAGTGTGCGCCTCGTGCTTCAGCCCACCGCTGCGGTTTCCGGGCGTGTGCTCTTCGAGCGGGGCACGGCCGCCGCCGGCGTCACCGCCGAACTCGACGGCAGCGGCGCGAACAGCGCCCTGCACCTGTTCCGGGTCAGCGACGCCGACGGCCAGTTCCAGTTCCCGGCGGTGCCGGTTGGCGCATACACCCTCAACCTCCAGGATCCGCTTGGTCCTGGCGTGGCCCGGCGCCTGCTGCAGGTCAGCGCCGGGCTGGCGATTGGGGACATCGCGCTCGATGAATCCGCACCCTCCGTGAAGAGCACCACCCCAGCGGCGTCCGCATCCGGCGTTCCGCTCAACAGCACGGTGAAGATCGTGTTCTCGGAGCGCGTCAGCGCGGCCACCGTGACGCAGGTGAACATCGTCATTGCCGGTCCGTCCGGACCGGTGCTGGGCACCCTTGCCCTTACGGACACTGATACCGCCGCCCTGTTCACGCCGCTTGCGCCGCTCGCCGAGAAGACTCGCTACGTCGTCAGCGTGCAGAACGTTGCGGACCTCGTCGGGAAGCGCATGAGCGCCTACAGCTCGAGCCTGACGACCGCGGACCTGACGGCGCCGACGATCGCCGACCTCACGCCAGCGGTTGGCGGCCGGGGTATTCCGCTCGCGACCACCGTGCGGGTCAAGTACTCGGAACCGATCAACCCGGCGCGTTTCCGTGGTCCGCCCGTACAGCTGCTCAAGGGCGGCGTCCTGGTCGATGGACGCACGGACTTCATCTTCGGCAACACCACCGTCGTCTTCACGCCGACGCTTCCGCTCGACGCGAACACCCCCTACCTGGTGCAGGTCGAGGCAGCCACCGACCTGTCCGACAACGCGCAGCCGCAGGCACTGAGCTACCAGTTCTTCACCTTCGACCAGACACCGCCGCGAATCACTGGTCTGACCGCCGCCGGCAACGGCTCGGTGATCGAGAACGCCATCACGCAGGTCGTGGCGACCGTTGATGCGGGACACGACGTCTCGGTCGTCGACTTCTACGTCAACGACGCCCCGGCGTTCGCGGCGCGCACCGCCCCTTATACGCTGACGCTTCAGGCCGGCCCGTCGTACGGTGCGCCTGGCGACTCGATCACCGTGTCCGCCTTCGCGACCGACACCTCCGGCACGCGCAGCCTGTCCGCGGTCAGCGTGCTTGTGCCCATCGTTGCCGACGCACCGCCCGCCGTGTCGGTCACGACCCCCGCGCCGGGCACCGCCTTCCGCACCGGCGACCGCGTCACCGTGACCGTGCGTTCGACCGACGACCTCGGCTCCACCCAGATCGCCTACCGCGCGCAGACCGGCAATCCTGTCGACGCTGCGACGGCCGCCCTGGCACCGGCGGCCGCGGATGCCACCCGCAGCTTCGCCTTCATCGTCGCGCGCGACGCGGTACCCGGTTCGTCCATCATCATCAACGGATCGGCAACCGACACCAAGGGACAGACCGCTGCCGCGACGCCGGTAGCGATTACCGTCGTCGACGCGACGCTGCCAACCGTCACGATTACCGGCACGACCTCCGGTGCACGCGTCTCCCCAGGCCAGCAGACAAGCGCGATCGTGCTCGCAGAAGACCTGGGCGGGATTGCCGGCATCACCTTCACCACTGGCGGCGTGGTGGTGGGCACCGAGACGCGTTCCGTGAACCCGGCGCAGAACGCTGTGGCCGCGTCGTTCTCCTTCACCGTTCCGACGACCGCCAGGCCGGGCGAGACGCTGGCGATCGACGCCACTGCCGTTGACGCGGCCGGCAACACCGGCGTTGCGGCGCGCGTGCTGCTGCCGGTGGCCGATCTCAATCCGCCGCAGCTCACGCTGCGCACGTCCACCGGGTCGCTGTTCCTGGTGCCCGGCACCAGCGCCACGGCGCTCGTCGATGCCACGGACGACACGGCGGTAGCCAGCGCCTCGCTGCAGGGCCAGGGCGCGTTCAGCTTCAGCACCGCCAAGCCGGTATCGCCGCCGTCCAACAGCGCACAGCTGTCGTTCCTGATTCCGGTTCCCGCTGATGCCGTCGAGGGCGCCACGCTGAACGTGTCGGCCCGCGGCACCGATGTGTTCGGAAACATCAGCGCGCCTGTCACGCTCGCCCTGACCGTGCGCGCGACGCAAACGGTCTCGCTCCCAGCCAGCCTCATCGTTGCCGCCGGTGACACCGCGGCCGTGCAGGTGCAGCTCGGTACCCCCGCTGGACCTGGCGGCGTGCGGGTCGACCTGCAGACGGATCTGGCCGGCGTCGCCATCGTCGAGCAATCGATTCAGTTTGCGGAGGGACAGACGACCGCCACGGCAACGGTCTCCGGTCTGGCTGGCGGCATCACCACGCTCACCGCGCAGATCGGCGGCGTGCCGCGTGCGGCGATGACCGTGACCGTTCGTGGCGGCATCGTCTCCGGCGTGGTGCTCGACGATCGCCTGGTGCCAGTCGCCGGCGCCAACGTCTCGGTGGCAAGCATCGGATTCGGTGCGCTCACCACGACCAGCGACGCGAGTGGCCGCTTCACGCTCGAGAACGTGGGCGGCGGATTCTTCACCAGGTTTACCGTGCGGGCGTCCGATCCGGTCACCAGGTTCATCGGCTATGAATCTGGTTCACTGAGCGGTCCCGGCGGCTTCGCGCACGTCAACGTCGTGCTGGTCAGCGCCGGGTCGATCGCCGGATCGGTCACCCTCACCGACGGCGCGACTCCGGCGGGAACTGGTGCGAAGGTCGACCTCTTCAAGGCCGATCAACCGACGGTGTTGCTCGGAACCACCTTCACCGACGCGGCCGGGTCGTACGAGTTCCCGGTCGTGTCACTCGGTTCGTACTTCGTCGAAGCCTCGGATGTCACCGGCAACCGCGGGCGCTCGGCGATCGCGTCGCTGACCGTCTCGGGTCAGCAACTGCGTCTCGACATCGGCTACCTCGGTCGTGGCTCGGTGACGGGCATCGTGCGCGACAGCGCCGGAAACGCCGCGTCGAACATCCCGATCACGCTCGATGCGGCGAGCCTCTTCGGGCAGGCGCCGCGGATCCAGGGCAACGCTCTGGCCGACGGCACGTTCCGCGTCGACAACGTCTTCATCGGCACGTTCAGGGTGCAGGCGCGCGACCCGATCAGCAACTTTGCCGGCACGGCGTCCGGGTCGATCGTGCAGGACGGCGAGGTCGTGACCGCCGACATCGTGCTCGCTCCGTGGGGTGCGCTCGAGGGCACGGTCTACCGCGCCGACGGCGTCACGCCGGTGGCTGGCGCGCAGGTTGGGCTCAGCTCCAGGGTCGGACTGTTCGAAACCACCACCGATACGGCTGGCCACTATTCGTTCACGTTCGTGCCGCTCGGCAGTTACTCGCTCGACGCCCGCGAGGTCGGCACCGGCGCCACCGGGCGCGTCTACAACGGCACGCCCCTGGTCGATGGGCAGACGGTGACGCAGGACATCGTGTTCTTCGCGGAAGGCACGCTCGTCGTGACGGTTCGAGACGGACTCGGCGCACTGGTGCCGGGAGCCGCGGTGAACGTCCAGCAGCCACTCAACGGGAGCCTGCTGGTCTATGCGACCACCGACGCCAACGGCGTGGCGCTGTTCGAACACATCCTGGCCAGCCCCGGCATCGTGGTGTCGGCAAGCTCAGGGACATCGAACGGATCCAGCACCATCACGCTGCTGCCAGACGAAGTGAAGCCGGTCACGGTGACCTTCGTCCCCACCGGCAGCATCGGCGGAACGGTGTTCCTCCCGGACGGACAGTCGCCGGCAGCGTCCGGAACGGTCACCGCGTGCGGCTTCGGTTGCGTGTCTGCGCCGGTCAATCCTGATGGCAGCTACCGCATCAACGGATTGCGGCTGCGTTCCTGGGTGGTGACGCTCGCCGATGCGGCGAACCGCACGCGCGCGATCGTCCGCGACGTGACCATTGCCACCGTCGGCCAGCTCGTGACGCAGAACCTGACCATGGCCGGGCTCGGCAGCGTGACCGGTCGAGTGGTCAATCCGGACACGTCCTCCGCCTCGAACCAGACCGTGGTCGTCCAGAGCCTCGACCCGGATCTCGGCGGCTTCGTCAACGTCGTGTCCGACGCGGCCGGCTTCTACCGCGCCGACAATCTCATCGTTGGTGCCATCGTCGCCAGTGCCGGTGACAAGGCGAAGGGGTTGCTTGGTGAAGCACGCGGCCAGCTGGCTCGCGACGGCGACACGCTCGTGCTCGACATCCTGCTGAAGAACAACGCGATTACGCTGCCGGTCAGGAAGAGCGACGCCAATTTCTTCTCGTTCGACGTCCAGCCTGATGGCTCGCTGCTGAGTGGCTACAACTACGTCTTCGGTGCGGACTGCTGCCCGCTGACGCAGGGTGCGATGTACCTCGACGTGATTGCCAACGGCACGCCGACTCGCTTCCTCGGTTCCGCCATCGGCACCACCGAAGACTTCGGCCGTCAGGTGGTGGTGTCGCAGGACGGCGTCGCCGGCCTCAACGTGACACGCAAGATCCTCGTGTCGAACGCCTACTTCGCCCGCTATCTCGAGGTGTTGACCAACCCGACCAACGCTCCGCTCACCGTCGACCTGCACCTGCAGGGCAAGGTGAAGGCGGGCTCGCTCTTTGCCACATCGAGCGGTGACGCGGCGCTCGACGTGAGCGACAGCGCGACAGCCGATCGCTGGATGATGTTCAACGAACCGCCCTACGATCCGCTGACGACCTCGGCGTATCCGCAGGTCGGCGTCGTCTTCGACGGTGCCAGCGCAAGCACCCGCGCTGCCGGTGCGGTCTTTGCCCCGGCCGCCACCAACACGTGGGGACAGTTCGATTACGGCTGGGACGACATCACCATCCAGCCCGGCCAGACCGTGGCGTTCATGCACTTCGTTGTGCAGCAGTACAACCGTGAGGCGGCGCAGGCGTCGCTCGAGCGGCTGGCGCAGCTGCCGCCGGAGTCGATGGAGAGCCTGAGTCCGCAGGAGATTGCCGCGATTGCCAACTTCGCGGTTCCCGCTGATGCCACCAGCCCGCTGGCACCGCTGCCGGCGCTTGGCGGCACCATCACCGGCGGCGTCTTCGAGAGCGACGGCACGACACCGGTGGTGTCGCAGAAGGTGACGCTGCGAAGCACGAACATCTACTTTGGTCGGGCCTACCGGGTGGGCACCGACACGGCCGCTCGCTTCACGTTCGGCGGCGCGAACGTCACCGTGCCGCTGGCGGGGTTTACCGTGGAAGCGGAACACCCGAGAACCCGCGTCACGTCACGCGCCACCGCCGCGCAGTTCACCTCCGGACTCACGACGGCCAACGCCGACGTGATCTTCAGCAACACCGGCATCGTGCGAGGCACGGTCTCCCGCACCTCGGGACAGGTGGTGAGCGGCGCGACGATCAGCGCGGTGACCGTTCCTGCCGGAAACTTTGGCGTCACGTTCGCAAACAGCGCGGGCGACGGCTCGTACTCCGCTCCGGGCCTCCCGGCGGGCACCTTCTCCCTGACGGCGTCGATTCCGCAGACGCAGGGGCAGTACGGGGGCCAGCTGTTCGCGACCGCCACCACCACCGTGGTGGAGGGTCAGAGCCAGACCGTCAATCTCGTCATCGAGCCCACCGGCACGATCAGCGGCACGGTCCGAACCGCCCTCGGTGCGGCGTCGCCGAACGCCCTGATGGAGGCCGTCGGATGCCGCCTTGCCGGATGTATCGTGCTGCAGACCCGCACCGACTCCGCGGGCGTCTACCGGTTCCTCGATGTGCCGGTGGCGTCGTACTCCGTGAAGGCGTACGACCCGGTCAGCAATTACCCGGCGTCCGGCACGGTGTCGGTGGCGCCGAACCAGGCTGCCGTGCTCGACCTCACGTTCGTCGGAACCGGCTCGATATCGGTGACCGCGAAGTTTGCCAACGCCGCAGTTGCGGGTTCGACCTATGTGGAAGTGGTGAAACCAGTTGGTCCGAACTCGACGTACACCGATGCGAGCGGACGCGCCACCATCACCGGCGTGCTGCCAGGCACGTTCGTGCTTCGGCTGCATCACCCGAGGAACTTCAACGCGGTAGTGGATGTCATTGGCACCGTGACGACGACCGGACAGGTGGTGAGTGTCACGTCAGTGCTGCCGCCGGTCGGCACGCTCCTCGTGCAGGTGACGTCCGGCGGATCGCCGGTGCAGAACGCGACCGTCAACGCGGATGAGTCGACCCCGGGGTTCCTGCAGTACGCCGGTTCCACTGACAGCACCGGTCAGGCACGCCTGCAGAACCTGCGAGGCGGGGTGAGCGTGCACGTGATGGCCTTCCAGACGGCAACCCAATTCGCGGGCGCGACCGCGACGATCACGTCTGAAGGGCAGGTGCTTGCCGTTCCGATCGTCATCAACGCGGGTTCCACTATCACCGGACGTGTGCTGACGGCTGACGCCGTGCCGGTCGGCGGCGTCACCATCACGCTCGACACGACAGCAGGTCAGCAGAATTCTCGGACGACGCAAAGCCAGCCTGACGGGAGCTACGTCTTCAACGATGTGCCCACGGGTGCGTTCCGGGTGTACACGTCCTTCGGTAATCGCGCTGGCGTCAGCTACGGCGACATCAGCTCTAACGGCGGCGTGGTCACGCTCGATCTGCTGCTGACGGTCAGCTCGACGCTGGTGGATGCCAATGGGTTCCGCTACGGGGTCCTCAGCGGCGGGTACCTGTCGGGTGGCGCCTTCAGCTACTTCCCGCAACTCAGCGTGGCGTCGGTGGGCGGCGGGTCCCTTGGTTACTATGCGGGCGTGCCGGTTGCCCAGACCGAACTGAACGGCTCGCAACTCGTGATTCAGAACATGGGCAATGGCGTGGTGCCCGTCCCGATGCAAGGGCTGACGGTGACACGCAAGGTCTACGTCGACCCGTCAGGCTACTTCGCCCGCGTGCTGGAGATCTTCGATAACCCGAGCGCCACCGCGGTGGCCGTGGATATCAATGCCCTCGGCGGTGTGCTCCCGACAGCCGTCGTCGCCACCTCGAGCGGCACGTCGACGGTGAGCGCGGCAGATCAGTGGTTCGTGACCAACAGCGGAGGCTCGCCCGCAGCGAATGTTGCGCTCGTGTTCGCCGGTCCGAACGCGGTGTTGCCGCCGTCCAGGGTGCAGGCGGCGAACACCAATTCGCTGTCGCTGCTGTGG
>JBKJMH010000127.1:0-3872 GCA_046596625.1 Vicinamibacterales bacterium
AGCTCAGGAGGACAGCATGACGCAGGTGCAGTGGCGATTGGGTGCGATGGCGACGGCGATGAGCCTCATGATGGCAGCCGGCGTGTCGGCGCAGTATGCGGGCTGGACCATTCCGGACACCGCCAAGACCGAGAAGAGCACGGCCAAGAGCCCGGCCGACGCGGCGAAAAAGGGCAAGTCGCTCTACACATCGAACTGCGCCAAGTGCCACGGTCCGGAAGGCAAAGGCAATGGTCCGGACTCGGACCACGCCGCCGACCTCACCGACGAGTTCCGCGCCGACCTGAACCCGGAAGGGGTGCTCTACTACAAGATCTGGAACGGCCACGCCAGCGACATGCCCGGCTTCAAGAGCAAGCTGACGAAGGATGAGGTCTGGAACCTGGTCGAGCATCTGAAGGTGCTTCGCACCAAGTAGTCGCAAGTCAGAAGTCACAAGTCGCAGGTCGGAGTCGCGCAGCCATCTGGACGTGCGACTCAAGACTCGTGACTTGAGACTTGCGACTAAGCGGCTTGTGACTCTGTTTCTCCCTGCGCTACGATCGCTGTTTAACCACGCGGCGAAAAAGCACACAGGTGAGCATGCCCGACACTCCCGCCACCGGGACCGCTGGACCGGCCGCAATCGTCGTTCGCGGCGCCCGGACACATAACCTCAAGAACATCGACGTCTCCATCCCGGTCGGCAAACTCGTCGTCGTCACGGGCGTCAGCGGATCGGGCAAGTCGTCGCTTGCCTTCGACACGATCTACGCCGAAGGCCAGCGCCGCTACGTCGAGTCGCTGTCGGCGTATGCCCGGCAGTTCCTCGAACGCATGGAGAAGCCGGACGTCGACCGCATCGACGGCATCGCGCCCGCCATCGCCATCCGCCAGAAGAACAGCATCCGCAATCCGCGCTCGACGGTCGGCACGACGACCGAAATCCAGGACTACATGCGCCTGCTGTTCGCGCGCGTCGGCCGCACCTACTGCCGCAACTGCGGTCGCGAAGTGCTGCGCGAGACGGCGGAGGTAGTGTCGGCACAGCTCTCCGAGCTTGGCGCGGGCACGCGCCTGGTGGTCGGCTTCGACCTGCCGGTGCTCGAGTCGGCGCCGCTTGCCGCGGGCGCCGCCGAGGAAGTGGACGAACTGCGCGAGGGTGGCGACGGCCACGAGTCTGACGATGCGGCGCTGGTGTCGAAGAAGAACAGCGGGTCGGCGGTCGCCTCGACGATCGAGTCGCTGCGCCGGAAAGGCTTCGGCCGCCTGCTGGTGGACGGACGCGCGGTGTCGTTCGACGACGTCGAACCGACGTCGATCGCGAAGAAGCCGGTGCTGCAGGTGGTGATCGACCGACTGGTGCTCGGCAGCGACGATGAGCGCCAGCGCGTCACCGATGCCGTCGAGACCGCCTACCGCGAGGGCGGTGGGACCGCCTGGGTGCTGCAGCTCGGTGGCGACGGCGCGGCCGATCGCACGCACCTGTTCTCGGAGCGGTTCGAGTGCCGTGTGTGCGGCATCACCTACGAGAATCCGGAACCGCGGCTGTTCTCCTTCAACAACCCGTTCGGCGCCTGTCCCACCTGCCACGGCTTCGGCAACATCGTCGAGCTCGACATGTCGCTGGTGGTGCCGGACGAGTCGAAGTCGCTCAACCTGGGAGCCGTCGAGCCCTGGACCAAGCCGCATTACCGGACGCAACTGGCCGACCTGAAGCGCGCCGCGAAGAAGGTGAAGCTGCGCCTCGACGTGCCGTGGTCCGAGCTGACCGAGGCCGAGAAGCAGTTCGTCATCAACGGCAACGACGACTTCGACGGCGTGCGCGGCTTCTTCGCGTGGCTCGACAAGAAAAAATACAAGGTGCACGTGCGCGTGTTCCTGAGCCGCTACCGCGGCTACCAGACCTGTCCCGACTGCCAGGGCAGCCGCCTGCGCAAGGAAGCGCGCGACGTCAAGGTGTCGGGCCGCACCATCGACCGGGTGTCGGCGCTCACCGTCCGCGATGCGCAGCTGTTCTTCGCGTCGCTGTCACTCACGCCGAAGGAAGAAGCGATCGCCGACAAGATCCTGAAAGAGATCCGCCGCCGGTTGTCGTTCCTCGCCGATGTCGGCCTCGACTACCTCTCGCTCGACCGCCTGTCGTCGACGCTGTCCGGCGGAGAAGCGCAGCGAATCAACCTTGCCACCTCGCTCGGCTCGGCGCTCGTCGGCACGCTCTACGTGCTCGACGAGCCGTCGATCGGCCTGCACTCGCGCGACAACCTGCGGCTCATCGACATCCTGCGCCAGTTGCGGGATCAGGGGAACACGGTGCTGGTGGTCGAGCACGACGCCGACATGATCAAGGTGGCCGACCACATCATCGACATGGGCGTTGGCGCGGGCGAGCAGGGCGGGCGCGTGGTGTTCTCGGGCACGCTCGAGGCCCTCATGCACGACCCGCTGTCGCTGACCGCGAAGTACCTGCGCGGCGAACTGGCGATTCCGATCCCGACGACGCGCCGGCGCGGCAACAGCCAGTGGATCAAGCTGACCGGCGCCACCGAGCACAACCTGAAAAATGTCGATATCGCCATTCCGCTGAACACGCTGACGTGCGTGACCGGCGTGAGCGGCTCTGGCAAGTCGACGCTGGTGCACGACGTGCTGTATGCCGCCATCAAGCGGCAGAAGGGCGACTGGGACAAGAAGGTTGGTGCCTACCGGACGCTCGAAGGGACCGAGATCATCACTGACGTGGTGCTCGTCGACCAGCAGCCGATCGGTCGGACCCCGCGTTCGAACCCGGTCACCTACCTGAAGGCGTTCGACCCGATTCGCGAGCTGTTTGCCGCCACCAAGGAAGCGCGGGCGCGCGGGCTGTCGGCGAGTCACTTCTCCTTCAACGTGCCCGGTGGTCGCTGCGAGGCGTGCCAGGGTGAGGGTGAGGTGCGCGTCGAGATGCAGTTCCTGGCCGACGTGTTCGTGCCGTGCGACGAGTGCGACGGCAAGCGCTTCAAGCCGCAGGTGCTCGAGGTGCATTACCGCGGCCGGAACATCAACCAGGTGCTCGCCCTCACCGTGCGCGAGGCGCTCTCCTTCTTCAGCAGTTCACCCAAGGTGCTGCGTCGCCTGCACGTGCTCGACGAAATCGGCCTCGGCTACCTGCGCCTTGGGCAGCCGGCGACGACGCTGTCGGGCGGCGAGGCGCAGCGCATCAAGATTGCCGCACACCTCACGTCGCAGGGCGGCGAGCGTCATCTCTACATCCTCGATGAGCCGACGACCGGCCTGCACTTCGACGACATCGCGAAGCTGCTGGCGGCGTTCAAGAAGTTGCTCGAGGCCGGCAGCACGCTGGTGGTGATCGAACACAATCTCGATGTCATCAAGACGGCGGACTACATCATCGACCTCGGCCCAGACGGCGGCGAAGAGGGCGGCTACGTGGTGGCCACGGGCACGCCCGAGCAGCTGGCCCAGAACGAGGCGTCGTTTACCGGACGATACGTGAAGGTGGCGCTGGCCGAAGGGCGAACCCATGCCTACTCGCAGCGGCCGAGCGGAGGAGCAGCCTGATGCGAGTGAGTGGAAGACGCGTCGTTGCCGTATGTGCGTTCGCTGCCGGACTCGTCCTGACCGGAGGCCAGGCGCAGGCCCAGGCGCCGGCGCCCGCGCCGGAGCCTACGGTGACCTTCGAGCAGATGGTGGCCGAACTCGGGCACGAGGATCCGAACGTGCGGATCAGGGCCGTGCGCGCGCTGAAGCAGGCGGCGTATCCCGAAGCCGCGGTACCGCTGACGCGTGCGCTGAACGATCCCGAGGACGCCATCCAGGCCGAAGCCATTGCGGCGGAAGTGAATCTGCACCTGGCAGTACCGGTGGTGCCCCGCAAGCGGGTCGGCCTGCTC
>JBKJMH010000211.1:0-10622 GCA_046596625.1 Vicinamibacterales bacterium
CTGGCCGAACACGTACTTGGACTGCTCGACTTCTTCGCGGTGCCGCACCGTGCCGTACCTCACGCCCGCCCCCCACTCGAGGTCGAACATGCTGTCCACCTTCTGCAGCACCATCGCGATGCGTTCGAGCCCGTAGGTGAGCTCCGCCGCAATCGGCGACAGGTCGATGCCGCCGGCCTGCTGGAAGTAGGTGAACTGCGAGATTTCCTGGCCGTCGAACAGCACCTGCCAGCCCGTGCCCCAGGCGCCGAGCGTCGGCGATTCCCAGTTGTCCTCCTCGAAGCGGATGTCGTGCTGGCGGGGATTGATGCCGCACGCCTCGAGGCTCTCGAGATAGAGGTTCTGGACGTCATCGGGGGCAGGCTTGAGGATGACCTGGAACTGGTGGTGTTTGAAGACCCGGTTGGGATTCTCGCCGAACCGTGCGTCGGCAGGACGCCGCGACGGCTGGACGTAGGCAACGCTCCAGTGCTCGGGACCGAGCACGCGCAGGAACGTTTCGGGGTGCATGGTGCCCGCACCCACTTCGAGATCGAGCGGTTGCTGCAGCACGCAGCCGCGCGACGCCCAGAACTCCGACAGCCTGAGAATGAGACCCTGAAACGTCATCGTCGCATCTCGCGCAGCACGCGCGCGGACTTCAGTTCCTTTTCGAGGTGCATCGCAATCTTCGCGCGATGCGCGGCTTCCAGTTCTCGCAGCACCGTGACGGAGACCGTCACGTCCAACAGTCCGAACGGACTGCAGGTGCGCGCCGCGTCGAGGAACGCGCGGGCGCCGGCCGACGCGCGCGGGTCGGCCTCGTACACTCCCTGCAGCCGCAGCAGCCAGTACTCGAAGTACCGCGCCAGCGGCTCCACCGCGATTCCCGCGGTCAGGGCCTCGACGACCGAAGCCCCCAGGCGGAACAGCGTTTCATTCGGATCATTGTCGGGCGCCCACTCGTCGATCAACTCGGCGAAGTACCCGACATGTCCCAGCGCATCCCCTGCACCCGCGGGCATCCTCAGGGGCGACTGCGTCGGAGCAATCTGCTCGACGAATGCCAGGTCCCTGCCCTCACGCTCACGGTAGGTGACCCGTCCGCAGGTCATCGGCTCGAGCGCGCCACCGAAGCGGCGCCGGCTCTGCCGAGCATTCTTTGCGACGCCACGCTTCTTGCCGCGGTCCCTCGTCAGGAAGACCACGATGCGGTCCGACTCACCCAGTGCGTAGGTTCTGAGAATCAACGCGTCGCTGGTGAACACCGGCATGCAGTGGAAAGTGCTTCACTGTACTAAACACAATCGTCGGAAGCAAAGCGACAGGGACGGAGGTTGGAGGTTCGAGGTCCACCCTCCACCCTCCTCGATTACTCGCCCGGCCGTCCCACGCCCAGATCCTGCAGGGCGCGGTCGTCCTCCCGCCAGTCGCTCTTCACCTTGACGTGCAGGTCGAGGAACACCTTCGTCGAGAAGAACTTCTCCAGTTCCTCGCGGGCGGCGGTGCCGATCTTCTTGATCATGTCGCCGTTCTTTCCGATGACGATCGGCTTCTGCGACTCGCGCTCCACCACAATGGTGCAGTACAGCTTGAGCAGCCCATTCGGACTTGCCGGCTCCTCGAACCGGTCGACTAGCACGGCGCTCGAGAACGGGATCTCGGCGTGCGTGAACTGCAGCACCTTCTCGCGGACGATCTCGGACGCCATGAAGCGCTCCGGTTGGTCGGTGAGATAGTCCGGCGGATAGAGCGCCGGCCCCTCCGGCAGGCGGTCGATGATGGCCCGTTCGAGCCGGTCGACGTTGAGGCCGGTCTCGGCCGACACCGGGATGATCTCGGCGAACGTCCCCTGCCGGCTGAACTCCTCCATGATCGGGAGCAGCTTCGGCTTCTTGATCAGGTCGATCTTGTTCAGGATGAGGAAGACCGGCTTGTGCAGGTCCTTCACCATCTCGAAGACGTAGCGGTCGCCACCCCCGAGCCGTTCGTTCACGTCGACCACGAGGCCGACAATGTCCACTTCGCTGATGGTGTCGCGTGCGGCGTCCACCATCCGCACGTTCATGCGGTGCAGGGGCCGGTGGATGCCCGGGGTGTCGAGGATGATGACCTGCGCCTCGGGATAGTTCTTCACCCCGAGGATGCGGTTGCGGGTGGTTTGCGGCTTGTCGGAGACGATGGCGACCTTCTCGCCGACAAGCCGATTGAGCAGGGTGGACTTGCCGGCGTTGGGCCGGCCGATGAACGACACGAATCCAGATTTCACAGTATGCGCTCCCCTTCCGGCGCCACCGTGGCCTCGCGCCTGCTGATCCTGACCTTGCTGACCCGCCGGCGATCGACCTCGACCACTTCCACGTGCAGTCCGCCGACGTCCACCTGTTCACCCACCATCGGCACGCGTCCCAGATGCGTCATCAGGAAGCCACCGACCGTCTCGAAGCCTTCGCGCGCGATCTGGACGTTCAGCCGCTGCACCACCTCGTCGATGTCCACCTTGCCGTTGAAGAGATAGCTGCCGTTGCCTTCGTCGACGACCGACTCGGACTCGACGTCGTACTCATCGCGGATCTCGCCGACGATCTCCTCGAGCATGTCCTCGATGGTGACGAGCCCGGCGGTGCCGCCGTATTCGTCCACCACGATGGCCACCTGTGTCTGCTGCCGCTGGAACTGTTTCAGCAGCTCGGGCACGCGCTTGCTCTCGGGCACGATGACCGCCGGCCGCAGCAGCGGCGTGATCGGCAGCGAGTCGTCGCGCTGCTGGAACTTCACGAGGTCCTTCACGAAGATGAATCCGGCAATGTTGTCCAGGTTGTCCTTGTAGACGGGAAACCGTGAGTACTCCTGCTCGCGGAACAGCGCCAGCAAGTCGCCCACGGTCGCATCGTCACGGACAGCGACGATGTCCGGTCGCGGCGTCATGATCTCGCGCACGAGGGTGTCGCCGAAGTCGACGATGCTCTGGAGCAGCCGGCGCTCTTCGCCCTCGATGATCCCTTCGTCCGCCGCCGAGTCGATGTAGGCGCGCGCCATGTCAGACGGGTCGGTGTCCTGTTCGTCGGAGCTCGCCGGAGACGTCTTTCTGGCCGGGACGGCGCGCGACGTCCAGACGGCGATGGGACCGAGCAGGCGAGCCACCGGCCGGAAGGACGGCAGGAGCGCCTCGAGCACCCGTTCAGGATCGCCAATGACCAGCAGACGCGGCAGCACCACCAGAAAGATGGCAATGAAGAGCGCGACGCTGACGAACACCGTGACGAGCGGCTGCGGCCCGTAGAGCCCGATGCCGCGCGCCAGCAGTACCGTGGCCGACGCGGTGACGATGGCCAGCAGCAGGCGGACGGGCGCAAACAGGAGGACCGGGTCGTCGAGATACTCACTGAGCGCGCCGGGGCGCGTGCTGCGCTCGGCGAGCAGGCGCAGCGACAGCCGCATCAGCGCGCTGAACGCGGCGTCGATGGTGCCGAGGTAGACCGCGGCACACGCAAGCAGGAAGACGGTAAGCGGAATCATTGCCGTTCGATCAGCCCTTCGCCCAGGCCGCCCTTGCGGCGCAGCCGCTTCTCGACACGCGCCATCTCGCCGTCGTCGGTGTCGTGGTCGTAGCCCAGAAGATGCAGAAGGCCGTGCAATGCCAGCACGCGCAGTTCGGTGGTCTCGGTGTGCCCCGCCGCCCTGGCCTGCCGCCGGGCCACGCCGCGGGCAATGACGATGTCGCCAAGGAGCGCCACACGCCCGAGCGCCTCGGCCAGCGCGGTCGGCACCCGGATGTCGCCCGATTCCGCAGGGAACGACAGCACGTCGGTGGCGTAGTCCTTCCCGAGGTAGGTCCGGTTCAGCGCACGCACCCGTGCGTCGGTGACGATCGCCACGCTGACCGTGCCACGCGCCGTGACGGGCGCGACCGCGGAGAGCCAGCGCGCCAGCGAGGTACGGAGCGCGCGGCCCCGTTCATCGGAGACGCTCACCTGGAGCCGTGGACGTGCGCAACGTTGGTCGCCAGGTGCCATGGTCACGAGGGCGATGGGGTGGCGGACGGCGCTGGACGTGCGCTGCCGTTCTTGTTCGTATAGGACTCGTAGGCTTTCACGATCTGCTGCACCAGCTTGTGACGCACGACGTCGCGGTCGTCGAAATGCACGAACTCGATCCCGTCGATATTCCCTACCACCTTGATCGCCTCGATCAGGCCGGAGGGGCGCCCGGTCGGCAGGTCGATCTGGGTGATGTCACCGGTGATCACGGCCTTCGACCCGAAGCCGAGGCGCGTGAGGAACATCTTCATCTGCTCGGACGTGGTGTTCTGCGCCTCGTCGAGCACCACGAATGCGTCGTTCAGTGTGCGGCCGCGCATGAAGGCGATAGGCGCGATCTCGATCGTGCCGCGCTCGAGATACCGCGTCACACGCTCGACGTCCAGCATGTCGTACAGCGCGTCGTAGAGCGGACGCAGGTACGGGTTCACCTTCTCGGTGAGATCGCCAGGCAGGAAGCCGAGCTTCTCACCGGCCTCCACCGCCGGCCGCGCCAGGATGATCCGGCTGACCTTCTTGTTCACCAGGTACGACACGGCCTGCGCCATGGCAAGGTAGGTCTTCCCGGTGCCGGCCGGGCCGACACCGAAGACGATGTCGTTGGCGTCGATCGCGTCGAGATAGCGCCGCTGGTTGATGGTCTTCGGGACGACGCGCCGCTTGCCCGCCGGTGTGACGCTCCCCTTCAGGAAGTGCTCCTGCAGGTTCACCGCCGGGTCGCGTGCCACCAGTTCGGCGGCCGTCTTCACGTCGGCGGTCGACACCGCATAGCCCTCGCGCATGAGGGCGGCCAGCTGGTTGACCACCTGGTTCAGCTTGTCGGGGCCACCGTTGTCGCCGTCGACGAGGAGCTCGTTGCCCTGGGTGCGAATGCGAACACCGAGAACCGACTCGAAGTGCTTGAGGTTCTCGTCATGCGTCCCGAAGAGCGTCGGAACAGCGTCTTCGGGGACGGTGATACGTCTCATGCTATTTCGAGCTCGTCAGGTGCAGTTCGCGGAGCTGCTTCGGATCGACCGTCGACGGGGCGTCGGCCATGAGGTCGACCGCGGTCGCCGTCTTCGGAAACGCGATGACCTCACGAATCGACGCTTCGTTGGCCAGGATCGCGATGATACGGTCGAGACCGAGCGCAATGCCACCGTGCGGGGGCGTGCCGTACTCGAGCGCCTCGAGGAAGAACCCGAAGCGCGACTTCGCCTCCTCGTCGCTGATGCCGAGCCGACGGAATATGCGTGCCTGCATCTCGGCGGCGTGGATACGGATGCTGCCGCCACCGATCTCGCTGCCGTTGAGCACGAGATCGTAGGCCTTGGCGCGAACCGAGCCTGGATCGCTCTCGAGCTTGTCCATGTCCTCGTCCATCGGCGAGGTGAAGGGGTGGTGCATCGCATACCACCGTCCGTCGTCCCCGCTCCACTCGAGCAGCGGGAAGTCGGTCACCCAGAGCACTTCGTACTTTTCCGGGTCGAGCAGGTTCTCGCGCTTCGCCACGGCCAGGCGCAACTGACCGAGCAGGGCCGAGGTCTTGTCGGCCGGCCCGCCGGCAAGCAGCACCAGATCGTCGCCGCCGGCGCCGATACCCGCGACCGCGGCGCGCAGCGAGCCTTCGCTCAGTGCCTTCACCGAACTGGTTGGCGGTTCACCCGGACGCACCCAGATGAGGCCGCCAAAGCCGATCTGCTTGGCGAGGTCGACCAGGCCGTCGATCTGGTTGCGTGTGTACTTGTTGCCGCCGGGCACCGCGAAGCCACGGATGACGCCGCCGTCGGCGACGATCTGCTTGAAGACGCGGAACTCGGAGTCGGCGAATGGCACCGAGACATCGTGAATCTCCATGCCGCAGCGCAGGTCCGGCTTGTCCGAGCCGTACTTCGCCAGCGCCTCGGCGTAGGCCATGCGGCGGAACGGCGCCGGCAGCGTCTTGCCGATGCAGGCGAAGATGCGCTGGAGCACCGGCTCCATCAGGCCGTAGATGAGATCGGGCGACGCGAACGACATCTCGACGTCGACCTGCGTGAACTCGGGCTGGCGGTCGGCGCGCAGGTCTTCGTCGCGGAAGCAGCGCGTGATCTGGAAGTAGCGGTCCATGCCGCCGATCATCAGGATCTGCTTGAAGATCTGGGGCGACTGCGGGAGCGCGTAGAACTCACCCGGGTGGACGCGGCTCGGGACGAGGTAGTCGCGCGCTCCTTCCGGCGTCGACTTGGTGAGGATCGGCGTCTCGATTTCCCAGAAGCCATTGCGGTTGAACTCTTCGCGGATGGCGAACGCCACCTTGTGCCGCAGCCCGATGTTGCCCTGGAGGCGCGGCCGGCGCAGGTCGAGGTAGCGGTACTTGAGACGCACGTCCTCGGATACCGGCGAGTCTTCGGCGATCTGGAAGGGCGGCGTCTTCGCCTCGTTCAGCAGCCGCAGTTCGCGCGCGAGCACTTCGAGTTCGCCGGTTACGAGCTTCGCATTCACCGTCTCGGGCGAGCGGCGTTCGACCAATCCCTTTACGCCGATGACGAACTCGGGACGCAGCTTCTTGGCCTGCGCCAGCAGTTCGTCGTTGTCGCGGAAGACGACCTGCGAGACGCCTTCGCGATCGCGGATGTCGATGAAGAGCACGCCGCCGAGGTCGCGTACACGGTGCACCCACCCGAGCAGCGTCGCGTCCGTGTCGAGGTCTGCCGTGCGCAGCGCGCCGCAAGTGTGTGTCCGAACCCAGTCACCGAGCTGTTCTGCCATTACCTATGTCGCCTCTTTGCGGATGCGCCGCGCGATGTCACGCGCCGCCGTCGCCCGTGGTGCGGCGTCTTGCTGCCGCGTCTGCAAATCGCGCACGCTCACCTCGCCTCGTGCCCGTTCGTCCTCCCCGACAATGACCAGCATCGGGACGTTCCGGCTCGATGCGTACTTCAGGGACTTGTCGAGTTTCCTGCTGCTTTCCGGGAACACGTCGACGCGCAGCCGTTCGGCGCGCAGTTCCGTCGCCAGCCGCAGCGCGTCCGCCCGCAGATCGTCGCCGAGGAAGGTGACCATCACGTCCACCGGCACGCGCGACACAGTTTCCGGGAACATCCCGCGGTCGGTCATCACGAGGATGATGCGCTCGAGCCCGAGCGAGAAGCCGGCTGCCGGCACGTCGCGACCGAGGAACATGCCGACCAGCGCGTCGTAGCGGCCGCCGCCGCCCATGCTGCCCTGCAGGCCGGGAACGGCAATCTCCATGATGGCGCCCGTGTAGTATGACAGCCCGCGCGCCAGGCTCGGGTCGATGCGGATCCGCCCGTGCGCCGGCCCGCCGTCCCCGAGGCGGACGATCGTATCGAGTTCGTCGACCGCGGTCGGTCCGGCCTGATGCTTGTGCACGAAGGCGCGCAACCGTTCGAGCGCGGTGTCGACATGCGGCATCTCGGTCGTGATGCCGGTGAAGAAGTCGAGGCAGTCCTTCGTCGCGGCGGGGCTGACGCCTCGCGCACGCAGTTCCGCGCCCACGCCGTCGGCGCCGATCTTGTCGAGCTTGTCGATGGCGGTCAGCGCATCGGCGTGCAGCGCCTCGGGCACCCCGGCGGTTTCGAGGAGCGCGCTCAGCGCCTTGCGGTGATTGAGCCGGATGACGAAATCGTCGAAGCCGAGGCGGCTGAGCACCTCGGAGACCGCCCCCATCAGCTCCGCTTCGACCACCGGCGAGGTCGAGCCGACGGAGTCGATGTCGCACTGGTAGAACTCGCGGAAGCGCCCCTTGGCCGGGCGATCGGCGCGCCACACCGGCTGGATCTGGTAGCGCTTGAAGAAGCGTGGCAGTTCGGCCTGATACTGCGCCACGACACGCGCCAGCGGCACGGTCAGGTCGTAGCGCAAGGCCAGATCGGCCTCGCCGCTCGACTCGTGCTCGCCGCGCTTGAGGATCTTGAAAATGAGCCGATTCCCTTCCTCGCCGTACTTGCCGAGGAGGGTCTCGATGTTCTCGTAGGCCGGCGTCTCGAGCGGCTCGAAGCCGTAGCTCTCGTAGACCTCGCGCACGACACGCATCACGTAGTCGCGCCGGCGGACCTCCTCGGGCAGAAAGTCGCGAGTGCCGCTCGGCGGCTTGGTCGAAGTCGTGCTCACTTGTAATCCAGTCGATAGGCGACGTAACGATCGGCGTACATCTGGATGTCGTCCAGATCCGCGTCAGAGAGCGTGCGCCGCACCTTACCCGGCGCGCCCATCACGAGCGACCGCGGCGGCACCTGCATGCCCTCGGGGAGAAGGGTTCCGGCGGCGATGATCGATCCGGTGCCGACGGTGACGCCGTTCAGCAGGATTGCGCCCATGCCGATCAGGCACCGATCCTCGATGGTACAGCCGTGCACGACCGCCGCGTGGCCAACCGTCACGTCGTCGCCGATGACGGTGGGATGGGTGTCCTTCATCACGTGGATGATGGTGCCGTCCTGGATGTTGGAGCGGCGACCGATGCGGATCCGGTTCACGTCGCCGCGAATGACGACACACATCCAGACACTGCTGTCCTCGCCGATTTCGACGTCGCCGATGACCTGTGCGCTGTCGTCGATGAAGGCAGATGGGTGGACCCGGGGCAACTGTCCCCGGTAGGGCCGTAACATTCCCGCTGATTATAGCGGGTCGGGAGGGTCTGGGACCGGTCGGGCAGGTCGGGCCAGAGCGTGGACAGTCCCGCCCAGCCACTCCCGCCCGTCCTGCCCTTCCTGCCCTTCTTCTCACCGCAGCGTCATGAGGTGATCCCGGATGGCGCGGACCTGCTTCTGGCCGTCCCGGTCGAGCGGCGGGTAGAACGAGGTCGGAAAGTCGGGCCAGAACGACGGCATCCGGGTACCCGGCAGGATGGCACCGGGGTTCCGGAGCCACGCCAGGATCCACTCGGGCTGCAGCCGTTCGTGCGCCAGGCGCAGGTCGGGGGCCAGGTTCGAGGTCGGCTGGTCTTTTGGCACGGCGCCCAGCACATGACACTGCTGGCACTTCAGCAGTTCGAACAGCGCCTTTCCACTGGAGGGCGTCACATCGGGCGTACCGGCCGCTGGCTGCGGGTTGTCCGGCGCAATGCCGCGGAGGTAGTTCCCCACCACCTCCACCTCCTGGTCTGACAGGCCAAAGGTGGGCATGCGGACCGACAACCAGGGGCGGATGGTCGTCGGCTGATGGAGAAATCGGCGTAGCCAGGCGGGCTGGACGCGCGCCCCTTCCGGGGTGAGCAGGGGCGGCCCGAGGGTGGGCTCGGCCACAAGCTGGACGACGTCGCCGCCGACGCCGTCGATGACGTGGCATCCGACGCAGTTGCGCTCCTGCACGAGCGTGCGGCCGGTCGACTTCGTGAGCTGCCACGGAGTGGTGAGCGCGTGCGGCTCGCGCTGGCGGCCGGCCAGGGCGGTAAGCGCCAGCGCCAGGCCCGCCGACTCGTCGGCGCTGACGCTGAAGTTCGGACCGGGATGAACCCTGATGCCGGCGGCGGCCGGCGCGACGGCACGCGACGTTCCGGCTACGCCCATAGCCACACCGCGCGGAAACAGTCCCTGCACCTCCGCCGTCGTCCAGTCCTGGAGCCGGCGCATGGGGACGGTCATGGTACGCGCCTCGAATCCGCGCACTTCATGACAATTGAAGCAGCCGAGCGCGTCGATCGCGGCGCGGCCAGCGGCGATCGCCAGCGGGGCGCCGGCGAGTTGCAGCGTGGCGGGCGGTGCCGAGGCATCGTAGCGACGCAAAACAGCGCGGTACTCCTCGGGGTCCGCGACCGGCGGCGCCGACGACGGCAGGTCGGGTGTCCCCAGTGTCTTCAGGTAGACGGCGACGTCGGCTGCCTCGCCCTCGCTGAGACGCAGGTTCGGCATGCGCGTGCCCGGGCTGAAGCGCGACGGGTCGCGCACCCAGTCGGCAAGCCAGGCGATGTCGGCCTTCGCGGCAAGCCCCTGCAGCGGCTGCCCGAACGTACGGCGCACGCCTGCGGTTTCGCGCGAGGCGTCTCCCGTGACGTGACATCCGAGGCACCCGACCGATTCAACCAGGGCGCGGCCGCGAACGGCGTCGCCCATCCGTGTGTTGACCACCGGCGTGTAAGGTTCACTGGAGGCGAACAGATACGCCGTGATGGCGTCGATGGTGGCGCGGTCGTCGACACTGGACGCGGTGGCCGCCTGGAAAAACGACGGCATCCAGGTGGCCGGCTTGATGGCAGTCGGATCGGCCAGCCAGTGGCGCACCCACTCGGGGGAGAGCTTCCCAGTGATGCGGCGCAGATCGGGTCCGCGCTTCGCCGTGCGCTCGAAGCCGGGCACGGCGTGGCACGCATAACAGCCAGAGCGTTCGAACGTCACCAGCGCCGCGTTCAGCGCGGTGGCACCGGGCTGATAGCGCTCGCCGAGGTGACAGGTGACGCAGCCCGCTTCGGTGTGGGCGATCGGCAGCATGGCGCCGCTGGCCTGCGCGCCGGACCACTGCCGCGCCACCGCCGGCTGCGGACGGGGATCGTCGGCCGCGCGCACGTGGCCGGCTGCCGCGAAGGTGGCGGCGTACTCGTTGCCCATATGGCACGACGCGCAACCGACACGCGACGGCGGATGCGGCGAGGCGGCGCCGACGTATGACGCCAGGCTC
>JBKJMH010000220.1:0-5838 GCA_046596625.1 Vicinamibacterales bacterium
GGCACGCGAAGCATGGCCTGGTGCTGATGGCGGCTGAACTGGCCCTCCTCCTCGGCCTCTCCATCGTGATGCAGTTGTTGATGGTCGTCACCCTGGGGGTCGGCTGTCTGGCCTCGATCGGGTTCGTCTTCATCTGGGCCGGCGTGCTCGCGCTGCATGTGTTCGCGGCGGTGCGCGCGCTGCAGGGTCATCGCCTCACCATCCCCGGAGTGAGCCACTACGCATCGCGCTTCTAGGCCGCTGCTCGTGGCCGGCGCGCTCGGCCTGGCCGCATGGCTCGCAAGCACATCGGCGGTCGCGTCGATCGCGGTCGCGGGCATTCACGGCTATCAGCACTCGCTCGGGCCGCTGCTGGGACGCGCGGGTGTCCGCTGCCGATTCACCCCGAGTTGCAGCCACTACGCTGCGGTGGTGATTGCGCGCGATGGCCTCATCCGTGGTGCATGGGCGAGTGCGTCACGGGTGGCACGCTGCACGCCGTGGACGCCGATGGGCACCGTCGACGCACCGTAAGTGGAATTGCAGCTTGCGGAGTTCAGATTGTCGGCTGGTCGAAGAGCCGCTTCGATTCCTCGCGCAGCAGGATCCACAACGCATACACGCCGAGCGCGGTGCCGTATGGGAGCAGGAGCAGGTCGACCGACGCCAGCATGATGGCGCCGTGGCGCGACCACGGGCGGTGACGCCGCACCAGCACACCGAGCGCGATGTGGCCGGTGCCCCAGAGCAACGCGATGATGGCGAAGACGGTGAACATGGCGGCGGTGACGCTGGCGGCAAACTGCCCACGGCCTGCGTCAGCCGCAGCCGAAATCAGCGACGCCGCAGCGATGCCGAGCGCGAGAGTCGAACCACCGATGAGCACGGTGAGGCCGCCCCAGACCATGAAGAGCACCCCAACGAGATCGACGTGCGACTCGGGGGACCGGAGCGGCGGGGCGTGGGAACTCTTCACGAGTGCAGCACCGGCAGGCGCTCGTCAGGCGCAAATGGCGACGCGCAGTTCGACGCGAACCGTCGCCGCATGCGGAGAGGACACCCGGAAACGGAAGCGCGCGCCGTCGAGGACTCCGGCTGGCACCGACACCCGGATGGGATGACGCACCAGCGAGTCGCCGCTGCCGCAGCACTCGAGGCACGGCTCGGTCCAGACCTCGCCGCGTCCGCCGCAGTGACGGCAGGTGCCGCGAATCGGGAGTTCGAGCGGGATGATGGTGCCGCGGCGCGCCTCGCGATTCGAGAGCCGCAGTTCGCGCATGACCGTTCCCGACCCCTCGCGCTCGGCATCGCCGAGAAACGCGTCGCGCTCGCGCTCGACCAGGCCGCCAATCGACGGGAAGTCGATCGCAATCTCGTCCTGGAAGCAGTCGTGCGCCGGTTCGCCCGGACGCACGGCATGGCGCATCGCGAAGATCGGTTCGTCTCGAAATGGATCGCGGCTCACGCTCAAGACTCGTCAACGATAGGAGTGGGTTCCACGCTTGTCAAGGCGGCACACGGGTGCTACCGTCGAGCACGGCGCGTGACCAGACATGGCTGATAACACCCGAGAATGCCCGATGTGCGGCGGCACAATGCAGCTCAAGCGCACAGTGAGCGTGTCGCACATGCCCGGGCACGTCGATACGACACCGAAGAAGACCCAGGAATGGGTCTGCCCGGATTGCGACTACTTCGAGGAATCCGACGGAGAGATTGCGTAGGATGACGGCGCGCGAGCTAGCGCGCGCCGATCGTGAGCAGGACTTCCTTGCGGAGGGTATCCTCGAAATCTTCGAAATTCAGCGCCGATTCGCACTCGTCGCACAGCACTTCGAGTACGGCCGGACGGCTCTCATCGGATACTTCCACGCGGTTGTCTTCGAGGTGCACCACGTGCATCTGAAGCGTCTTGACCTGAAAGTTCCGGTCGTTGCCGCAGTTTGGACAGGTCAACGTCACGAACGGTTCCCCTTTCGCCCTGATTTCGGGCTGCGGTAAAACTTGATTCTAAGTAATCGTCAACACCGCGCGCAATGAAAAACGCCCGGAAATCACACAATCGTCGCAATACGCTCGCGGTCGCCGATCGGGTCGGGGACGACAAGCGTGTGAACGGCGCGTTCACCGGTCCAGTCGAGCGGCCCCGGACCAGCTGACGCGCGCGCAAACAACACGCGCAAAGAGTCGGGCATCACCTCGGCCAGTGCGCCGCGCGTCGGCCGGAATACACCCTTGTTGATCGAACCCGACAGGTACAGACGGTCGCGGGCCCGCGTCAGCGCCACATAGAGCACACGCTTGGTCTCCTCACGCTCTCTGGCCACCGCATCCTCGTCGGCTTCCGACTGATAGTCGGCAATGGCCACGGACGCCTCGCCCTTCACATCGGCCACGACACGGATGGGCGCGCGGGAGTTCCCGGTGCCACGTCCCATGTTCACCACGAACACGATCGGATACTCGAGACCCTTCGAGGCATGCACGGTCATCAGGCTGACCGCGTCATGGGCATCGATGGCGGCATTCGACTCGTCGCCCACGGCCAGCCGCTCGATGTGTTCCGCCACGCGCTCGAGCGTGGCGTAGCCGCGGTTCTGGTAGCGGCGCACCATCGCACGCAGCTTCTTCAGGTTCTCGCGTGCCTGGCGATAGCGCGGGCCGCGGAGCTCGAAGGCATGCGCCGTGTCGGCAAGGAGCCGTCCCAGCAGCTCCGACGGTGTCAGCCGGTCCACCCATCCCAGCCATCGCGGCATGGCAGCGCGCACGGTCGTGAGCACGCGCTGATCCTCGTCCGCCAGCGCCGACAGCGCCGCTGGCGGTGCGTCGTGCACCAGTGCGGCGGCAAGCTCCGGCGCCAGCCGCGAGAGTGCCCCGTCCGACAGGCGCACGATGCGCGACCGCATGAACGCTGCGGCGCGCAGGTTCGACTGCGGATCCGCGAGAAAGCGCAGCACCGCCACCGCGTCCTGCACCTCGTCCGAGTCGAAGAAGCCGAGCCCCTTGTAGACGTAGGTCGACACGCCGTGCCGCTCGAGCGCCTTCTCGAACTCGCGGTGCGTATCGCGCGACCGGAACAGGACTGCGATGTCCGAGGCTTTCGAGCGGCGCGAGGTGCCGAGCGCACGGTCGCGCACGGTGGCGCGGCCGACCAGCGCTGCGATCTCGGCGCCGACACGCTCGGCGCACTCGGTGATGCTGTCGCCGACAATCATCCCCAGTTCGGGCTCGCCCGACGCGTCTGATGTCGGCCGCTCTTCCGGCTGTACCGCTGCCTCCTCGGGCAGGTCCCACGGCAAGGGCTGTTGCGCCGCCTCGCCGGCCGTGTCCGGCGCAGCCCCGGGCCG
Organism: Vicinamibacterales bacterium; assembly: GCA_046596625.1. Lineage (GTDB taxonomy): Bacteria > Acidobacteriota > Vicinamibacteria > Vicinamibacterales > CAVVIG01 > CAVVIG01. The sequence continues at coordinate 3,327 of JBKJMH010000220.1, forward strand.
CTCGCCTTCACTGCCGTCCTCACTCCCGCCCACGCTCTCGCCATCGGCCTCACGCACCGCGTCCTCGAGCGGGAAGCGATCGGTGTCGTCGTAGCGGAACCGGTCCGCACGCTCCGGCACCTTCTCCACCGCGCCGAATACGTCGTTGACGAAGCCGAGAATCGCCGGCTTCGAGCGGAAGCTGACCGAGATGGCGCGCCGCGGATCGTCCTGGTCGCGCAGGGCCGACACGAAGCTCGCCGCTTCATCGAGCACAGAGACGTCGGCGTCACGGAAGCCGTAGATCGACTGCTTCCGATCGCCCACGATGAAGATCGACGGCTGGATGGCATCGGCCGCCGCACCGAAACCCTCGCCCCAGTTCCTCACCAGTTGGGCGACCAGTTGCCACTGCGCCCGGCTGGTGTCCTGGAACTCGTCGACGAGGACGTGGCGAAAGCGGGCTTCGAGCCGGAAGCGGCTCTGCGCGAATTCGTCCATGTCCTTCAGCAGCTTGACGGCCCGCTCGAGCACCCCCGAGAAGTCGAGCAGCGCGCGGCCTTCGAGCGTGCGCTGGTATTGGCGCAACGCGACGGCGAAGATCGTCCACACGCCGCGCGACAGCACGACGTTGAGATCGCGGCGGAAGGCGCGCAACGCCTCGGCCACACCAGGCGCAATCCTCGCAGCGGCCGTACGGTGCCGTTTCCATGCCGCGTCGCTGGCGCAGTCGTCCTTGTTGTAGCCGGTGCCCGCGAAGCTGGCGCCGCGCGGCTCACCGTCCGCCTTCATGAAGTAGGCGCGCAGGCGATCGATAAGGACGCGGTAGGCCGCCTGCTCGTCGCGGTGCTCGAAGCGGCGGCTCGATGCGGCCGCGGGCGCACTCGGTGCGGCGTCGGGCGCACAGAACGCGCGCAGGTCGTCGGCCAGCATCGCAAACGCGGGCGCGTGCACGGGGCCGTCAGCGAGGAACGCGTCGAGCCCGCCCTGCACCCCATCGAGGATGTCGCGCAGCCGATCAGCAGAGCGGGAGCAGACCAGCGCCGCGGTCAGGTCGCGCGGCCCTCCCGACAGATAGCGCTGCAGCGCCTGCGGCGCCACCAGCCGCCGGTCGAGCAGCGCGCCGAGTCCGGTGCGCAGGCGCCGTTCGCCAAGCTGCGCGAACACCAGCGCCACGTCATCGTCGGTGCGGGCAATGCCACGACAGATGCGCAGCGCCTGATCGAGCGATTCAGCGATCAGTCGCGGCACCTCGGTGTCGTCCGCGAGGTCGAACCCCGGATCGACGTCGGCCTCGAGCGGGAACTCGCGCAGCAGCGCGAGGCAGAACGCATCGATGGTCGAGATGGCGATTTCGCCGAGCCGCTCCTTGAGTTCGCGCCACCTTCCCGCATCGAACTGCGACAGGCGTGCCGCCTCGCGTAACCGGTCGATGATGCGCTCGCGCATTTCGGCCGCGGCCTTGCGCGTGAAGGTGATAGCCAGGATGTGATCGGGCTCGACCCCGGCCCGCAACAGGTTGACGTAGCGCTCGACCAGCACCCGAGTCTTGCCGGTGCCGGCCGAGGCCTCGAGCACCACGTTGCGCGACGGATCGACCGCGTGTTCGCGGGCCGTTGCGTCAGATGTCGCCAACGTAGTCCCTCCGGCAGACGTTCGAGAAGCTGCACTGCTCGCAGCGGTAGACATCGTCCGGGGTTGGCGGAAAGTCGCCGCGCGCTATGGCATCGAGCGTGTCGGCCATGCGCTGCTGCGCCCGGGCCAGCGTCTCCACCCGGGCCGCGTCGTTCGAGAAGAGCGGCACCACTCGCTTCGGTCCCTTGAAGGCGAGGTAGACCGCCTCGCCCAGCCTCCACGAACGCCCGTGTTCCGTGAGCTGCTGCTCGGCACAGAGCGCATAGATGGGCAATTGCAGCGCCTTGCCACGGTCCGGTGGCCATCCGAGCTTGTAGTCGATCAAGCGGAACGTGCCGTCCGAGAGCAGATCGAGGCGATCAGCCTTGCCGCGCAGCTGAATCGTGCGCGGGCCGGCGTCGGTCTGAATCGTCACCGGACCTTCGAGCTTGTGCTCGAGGAGCCTGACCACGACCGGCACTGGTCGTTCGGCCTCCATGCGGAACACCGCCTCGCCCAGTCCGCCTGCGGCAGGAGAGCCGAGCAGACGCGTGCGCTCGAGCGCCGCTTCACCCTCGGGCACGGTCTCGAGCGCCCGATCGACCACGGCCGTGAAGCGTTCACGCGCCAGCGGAAGCAGGTCGGCGGTGATCTCGCGATGGCCGGCGTCCTGCCACTCGGTGAAGAACGTTTCGAACACCTCGTGCACGAACTGGCCCTGCCGACGCGGGTCCATCACCTCCTCGTCGTCGGGTTCCTCTTCAAGACGCAGGACGTACTGCGCGTAGAACTTGAAAGGACAGCCGATGTAGGTCTCGAGCGCGCTGACCGACCAGGTCTTCTCGGTGCGGGGGCCGGTGGTGCCGTGAAACGACGCGTCAGAGGCCGGCGTGCGGGACGTTCGCAGATCGAGCCACGC
>JBKJMH010000268.1:0-6989 GCA_046596625.1 Vicinamibacterales bacterium
ACCACCTTCTCGTCGTACATCAACGAGAGTGTGGTGCTCGTGCGCGACGGGCAATTTTTCTGGGCCGGGCTGAACCTGGGCGGGCAGGTCGTGGCCGGCTTCGCGGCATTCTGGCTCGCATATTCGCTCGCGTCGTTGCGCTAGCGCCCGCTACCCCAGCTGGTCGTTCACCATCAGCACAAACGCGTACTCCAGGGCCCGCTCGCGCAACCGTTCGAACCGTCCCGACTTGCCGGCGTGGCCGGCCTCCATGTTCGTCTTCAGCAGCAACAGGTGGTTGTCGGTCTTCCGCGCCCGCAGCCGCGCCACCCACTTCGCCGGTTCCCAGTAGGTGACGCGCGGATCGGTGAGACCGGCAAGCGCGAGCACAGGCGGATACGCCCGCGCCGTCACGTTGTCGTACGGCGAGTACGAGGCCATGTACTCGAACACCTCGCGGCTCTCGATCGGGTTGCCCCATTCCGGCCACTCGATCGGGGTCAGCGGCAGGTCGCCGTCGCAGATGGTGTTCAACACGTCGACGAACGGCACGTGCGCGATGACCGCACGAAAGAGTTCGGGGCGCATGTTCATCGCGGCACCGACGAGCATGCCTCCCGCGCTGCCGCCCTCGATGGTGATCTGCCCGCGGCGCGTCAGCGGCGCCTCGCCGCCGCACAGGTGCTCGGCTGCGGCGATGAAGTCGAGGAAGGTGTTTTTCTTCTCCAGTGCGCGGCCGTGCCGGTACCAGCCGTAGCCCTTGTCCTTGCCGCCGCGGACATGCGCGAGCGCCCAGATGAATCCGCGATCGACGATGCTCAGCCTGGTCACGGCGAAACCGGGGTCGATGGTGAGTCCGTACGAGCCGTAGCCGTAGAGCAGGACCGGCGCGCTGCCGTCGAGCGGCGTCGTGTGGTGCCACAGCAGCGACACCGGCACCTGCTCGCCGTCGTGGCTCGTGGCGAACACCCGCGCCGACCGGTAGTCGGCAGGGTTGTGCCCGCTCGGCACGCGCTGCTGCTTGCGCAGCGACCGCGTCCTGGCGTGCATGTCGTAGTCGAAGGTCTGCTCGGGCGTCGTCAGCGATTCGTACGAGAAGCGCATCACCGTCGTGTCGCACTCGAACCCATGGTGCAGGCCGAGGGCATACACCGGTTCGTCGAACGCGATGGTGTGAGCCTCCGTGTCGGACTGGATGACCAGGCGCTGGAGGCCGTCAGCGCGTTCCAGCCGGACCACGTGGCCAGCAAAGCAGCGGACGCGCTCGATCAGCCGGCCCGGCACGTGCGGAACCCAGTCGCGCCAGTGGCTCCGCCCAGGTGTGGCGGCCGATGTGCGGACGATCTTGAAGTCTTCGGCGCCGTCCGCGTTGGTCACGATGACGAGGTCGTCGCCCTGGGCGTGAACGATGTATTCGTGCCCAGGCTCACGCGCGGCCACCAGCCGCGGTTCGCGCTCGGGCGCGAAGGCATCGATGAGGCGGACCTCGGTCGACACGTGATCGCCGGTCGAAATGACGATGAAGCGGCGGTTGCTGGTGGAGCCGAGCGACAGGAAGAACCCCGCGTCCGCCTCTTCGTAGACGAGCGCATCGTCGGCCTGCGGCGTGCCGAGTCTATGACGATAGACGCGGCACGGGCGATGGTTGCGATCGAGCACGGCGTAGAAGAGGTGCAGGCCGTCTGCCGACCAGACGAAGCGGTCCGCGGTGCCCGCGAGCGATTCACGATCGTGAGTGGCGCTGTCGAACTCGCGGATGCGCAGGTCGAAGATCTCGGAGCCGTTGGTATCGACCGCGTAGGCAAAGCGCGCATGGTCGTGCGTGTGCCTCACGCCGCCGATACGGAAGTACGACGTCCCGGCCGATTCAGCGTCGCCGTCGAAGTAGATCTGGTCGGCGTCGGCGGATGCGCCGCGCGGCCGCCGCGCGTAACGCGTCTGCTGTCCGCCCGTGCGGAACGACTCCACGTATTCCCACGCTCCGTCCGGCTCCGGCACCGACGTATCGTCTTCCGCGATGCGTCCCTTCATCTCGGCGAACAGGCGCTCCTGCAGCGGCTCGGTATCGCGGAGCATCGCGGCCGTGTAGGCGTTCTCGGCCTCGAGGTACGAGCGGATATCGGCGGGCAGGACCGCAGGGTCCCGAATGACGTCCTGCCAGTTCCCGGCGCGCAGCCAGGCGAACTCGTCGGTGCGGGAGTGGCCGTGCAGGGTGCTGACGACCGGATGCTGTGCGGCGAGCGGCGGCTGCGGAGCGGTGGGGGACATCCATCTATTGTCCACCCTCTCGTGAGCTCCAGCGTCGCGACCGGCAGGCTGGCGGCGCCGCGGGCGTCAGAGACGGAGCCAGTAGCTGAATTTGGCGATCAGGACGTGTGAGCCAGGCCCGGTGAAGGCGTCGCCCAGGTCGCGGCCGAGCGCGAAGCGTCCGGCGCGCGCGTCGTCGAGTCGTGCCATGTTCCATACCAGGAAGAACGTGCCGATCGTGCCGTCGCGCGGCGGCGCCATGTTGTCCGGCTCGTTCTGCACCATGTCGTCGATCGCCTGCGCCTCGGTCCAGACCTCGTCGTCGAGCAGGCCGTCGATGCGTGGCGGCGCGCCGGTGATGCGCCGGGCATGGAAGTCCTTGCCGATCTTTTCGGGGACGAGCGGTTCCTGCGCCGCCGGCTGGGCGAATGCGGGCCCGATGGGAGTCAGCAGCAGCAGGAGCAGCAGCACCAGCGCAGGCGTGCGGACCGAGCGAGAGTTGCAGGTCAGGATGGCGGACAACTACACCGCGCCGACGGGTTCGTCTCGCTTCATTCGAAAATATTGATGGGGCGACGCGCGCGCTGCACTGATGATCCGGCGCGCCCGCTATCGTCGGGCGAGTTCGTCCACCCGCGCCGAGAGCGCGAGCAGATGATCGAGAATCAGCCGGTTGTCGTCGCGCAGGTCTTCGAACAGCATCGTGGCGTGGCGACGAGCATGGTCCCCTTCCGCCCGGAGTTCGTCACGCGTGGCGAGCGGAGCAATCGCAGTCGCAACGGCCGCATGCATTTCATCGCGCGTGGCGAGCGGAGCGATCGCCGAGGCAATGGCCGCACGCATTTCGTCGCGTGTCGCGAGTGGTGCGATCGCTGAGGCAATGGCCGCCCGCAGTTCCTCGCGCGTGGCGAGCGGGGCGATGGACGCCTGTAACTCCTCGCGTGTGGCGAGGGTTGGCAGATATTGCTCAACCCGTGACAGTCGGGCGTCGATAGTCCTGAGCATCTCGGCGGGAAGGTCTTCGGCCATCGGCGTCGTTTCCTCAACAAAACGCGAGCGAACCGTTCGTCGCGATCCTACATCGTCGAAGGGCGGCGCAACGGTCGTGCCGGGGAAGAAGGCTTGACGGTCCGCGATCCTAGATTTCCCTGACCCCGTGGCTGCGGACCAGGAAATAGATCGCGACGGCGACGAGCAGGACGCCGTTGATCTGCAGCACGGCGGGCGCGCTGATGTAGGTGGCGGCCCACCCGCTGGCGAGGCTGCCGAGCGGCATGCCGCCGCGGAAGGCGAGCATGTAGATGCTCATCACGCGGCCGCGCATCTCGTTCGGCGCAATGAGCTGCACGAGCGAGGTGACGGTGGAGAAGACCACCATCAGCGCCACGCCGGTGAGGAACAGCAGCAGGTCGCTCAGCCACAGCGTGCGCGACATGGCGAAGCCGATGATGAAGAGGCCGTAAATCGCCTGCACGATCAGCGACGTCAGCCCCATCCGCTTGAACTTGCCCATCCACGCCACGATGAGCGCGCCCACCACCGAACCCGCGCCCGAGAACGCCAGCAGGTGGCTGTAGGTGTTTGCCCCTTCCTGGAACACGTTCTTTGCAAAGACCGGCAGGAACGTCAGCACGGCGAAGCCGAGGAACGTGGTCGTGGCCGCCAGGACGATGAGCGCCATGAGCACGCGCTGCTGACGGACGTACTGGAGGCCGCCGGCCAGTTCGACGCGCATGCTCTTCTGCTGTGTGGGCGGGATGAACTTCACCCGCAGCGAGATCAGCGTGTAGATGACGACGAGGAACGAGACCGCGTTGAGGGCGAAGCAGAGCGCCATCGACTGCTGGTCGGCGAAGCCCCAGATGGAGCCGGCCGACAGCGTGGCCGCGAACAGCAGGGGACCGATGACCCGCGCGACGTTGAACTGGATGGAGTTCAGCGCGACCGCATTCGGCAGATCCTTCTTGTCCACGAGCGACGGGACGAGCGTCTGGTAGGCGGGGCCGCCGAACGCCTGGGCCACACCGGTGATGAAGGACAGCACCAGGATGTAGGTGATGGTGATGGCGTCGAAGTAGACGAGCAGCGCCATCGTGACGGCGGTCGCCATCTGCAGGTACTGCGAGGAGAGCAGGGTGCGCCGTCGATCGCGGCGGTCGGCGAGCACGCCGCCGACCAGCGTGAACAGCATGATCGGCAGTTGCTGTAGAAACGAGTCGAGGCCCAGGAAGAACGGCGAGCCGGTGAGCGACAGCACCATCCAGTTCTGGGCCGTGATCTGCACCCAGGTGCCTATGCTCGAGGTGCAGGCGCCAAACCACTGCACGCGAAAGTCGCGGTAGGTGAATGCCGCGAGCGTGCGATGGAGAGCCTTCGACCCGAAGATCGTCTCCGACGCGGAGTCGGGGGCTGGTGATGTTTCTACTGGTAAGGATTCGGCCACTAAAGTTGTGTCGGGCAGGAGTTTAGCTGCCCGCGCGCGCCGCTCATATTACCCCACTCCGCCCCGTGCTTGATCTCCGGGAAACGCATGCGCTATAGTTCGCCTCCTAGCGAACAAAAGGCGAAAATACATGCTGGCTGCCCGTGCCGACCGCAACACTCTCGTCGCCGCCCTCCGGGCGCGGCGTCTCGACCGGACGCTCACCACGGCGCTGCCCACGCTCGACCCGCGGGATGAACAGGCGGTTGGGCCCACGGGCCTCACCGCGCTCGACAGCCGTCTCGGCGGCGGGTTTCCGCGCGGGCATCTTTCGGAGCTGGTCGGTCCCCGCTCGTCGGGACGCACTAGCCTGTTACTGCAGACGATGGCGGCAGCCACCGCTCGGGGTGAACTGGTGGCGCTCGTCGATGCCCTCGACATGCTGGATGCCGCGTCGGCTTCCGCGGCCGGCGTCGATCTGACGCGCCTGCTCTGGGTGCGCGGCCACGTGGTCACCAATCCCGGGCTGTGCCGCGACCTGAACCAGCGTGCGATGGAGCAGGCGGTGAAAGCACTCGGCCTCGTGCTGCAGGCCGGCAACTTCGGCCTCGTGGTCCTCGACCTGGGCGAGGCGCCGCACGAAGCCGTGCGCCGCCTGCCGTTCACCACCTGGCTGCGGCTCCAGCGGATGGTCGAGGGGAGCCAGACCGTGTGCGTGCTCGTGGGGAACGAACCGATGTCGCGCAGTTCGGCAGGCCTGTCCATCACGCTGCAACCCTCGGTCACGACTGATACGAATGCCGCCGCACGTTTCCACGGCCCGCTCTTCGACGGCTTGAACCTCGAGGCGCGCGTCGCCCGGGCGCGGATGCAGCGGATGCAGATGACGGACACCGTGGCGCTGCCGCTGGCGACGAAGGTGGCCCGTCATGTCTGACGGACCTCGCGACGTCACGCTCTACGCCTGTCTCTATCAGCCCGCCTTCGGGCACGGCGCTTCGGCGGGGCCGGCCCCAGAGCCAGTGCTCAGCGCGACGGCGGGACACGCCCAACGCCCAACGCCTAGCGCCCAGCGCCCGCTCGTCGCAATTGCCGCCGAGTTCTCGCCTCGCTACGAGCAGCACCGTGCTGATCTGGTGTCGATCGATGTGCGTGGGCTCTCGCGCCTGTTCGGCACCCCGAAGAACATTGGCAGTGAAATGCGCCGTGAGGCGGCCTCGCGCGGCGTGATCGCCCACGTGGCGATTGCGCCCACACGCATGGCGGCGCTCGTGCTGGCGCTTGCCCGGCCAGGTCTCACGGTGGTGCCGGCGGGCGGCGTCGCCGATGCGCTGGCGCCGGTGCCGCTATCCGTGCTCGAACATCTGCACGACGAGTCGCCTGGGGCCGGTGCCCGCGGCACCCAGGCACGCCTGCAGGCCGACGATGCCCGCGTGGCCATAACGGCGCTGAAGCGCTGGGGGCTACGCACGCTTGGCGAACTGGCGGCGCTGCCGGCGGCCGACCTGTCGGCGCGGCTCGGGCGCGGCGGCCGGGTGTGGCAGGCGGTGGCGCGCGGCGACGATACGCGGCCGCTCGTGCCGATGCAGGCCGACGAGCGTTTCGAAGGACGGCTCGAACTGGAGTGGCCGATCGAGGGAGCGGAGCCGCTGTCGTTCGTGCTCACGCGTCTGCTCGAGCCGCTCTCGATGCGGCTCGAACGGCGCGATCGCGGCGCGGCGGTGCTGCATGTCACGCTCGGCCTCGTCACGAAAGACGAACACCACTGCCGGCTCGAGCTCCCATCGCCGTTGCGCGAGATGCGCGCGCTGCGCACCCTGGCGCTGCTCGATTGCGAGGCGCATCCGCCGTCGGCCGCGATCGATACCGTCACCGTCAGCATCGAGCCGACGCCGGGCCGCATCCTGCAGCATGCGCTCTTCGCGCGTCCGCATCCCACGCCGGAGCAGCTCTCGACGCTGCTGGCGCGTCTCGGTGCCGTGATGGGGCAGGAGCGTATCGGGGCACCGGCCGTGCTCGATTCGTTCCGTCCTGGCGCCTTTGCGATGACGCCGTTTGCCATCGAGCATCCGGCGGCATCGGCAGGGCAGACACCCGTGCGCAGCGTGGCACACGATTCGGTGTCTGCCCTGCGCCGGTGTCGTCAGCCGATTCCGGCCCGCGTCGCCGCTGACGCGCGGCATCGTCCGTTGCGGGTCACGTCGGATCGGCGGGGGTTCGCGGGCGGATCGGTGATGACGTGTGCCGGACCGTGGCGCACGTCCGGAGCCTGGTGGGAGCACGACGACCAGCCCGGACCCTGGAGCCGCGACGAGTGGGACGTGGTCCTCACCGACGGCGC
>JBKJMH010000402.1:0-6223 GCA_046596625.1 Vicinamibacterales bacterium
GGGTTCGGCCGGAACCAGATGTTCCGCAACAACGGCAACAGCACCTTCACTGACGTCACGAAGGCGTCAGGCACCGACGACCCGGCGAGCTGGGGCGTGTCGGCCTCGTTCTTCGACTATGACCGCGACGGACGGCTCGACCTGTTCGTCAGCAACTATTTGAATTACACGCTCCGCACCCACACCCCCTGCTTCGGCCCATCCGGTGCGCCCGACTACTGCCGCCCCGAGGTCTACGGGGCACAGCCGAACCGGCTGTATCACAACGTCGGCAGCGGACGATTTACCGACGTGACCATTCAGTCGGGCGTGGCACAGGCGTTCGGTCCGGCGCTGGGGGCGATTGCCACCGACGTCAACCGCGATGGCTGGCCCGACCTGTTCGTCACCAACGACGAGCAGGAGAACGAACTCTGGATGAACCAGAAGAATGGCACTTTCGCGAACACTGCCCTGCTTGCGGGTGCCGCGCTCGGCGCCTCTGGCGAGCGCAAGGCGAATATGGGTGTGGACGCGGGCGACTTCGACGCGGACGGCGACGAGGACCTGTTCGTGACCGAACTGATCAGCCAGGGGAGTTCGCTCTGGGTGAACGATGGCACCGGCACATTCGAGGAACAGAGCGCGCGCCTCGGCATCCGCGGCCCGAGCCTGCCCTACACCGGCTTCGGCGCGGCGTGGCTCGATGTTGACAACGACGGCTGGCTCGACCTGCTCGCCGTGAACGGCGACGTGAACCAGAACGTGAAAACGCTGGCTCGCCCGGGCGATCCGTTTCCGCTCGGCCAGCGGCGGCAGCTGTTCCGCAATATCGGCGGCCGTTTCGAGGACGTCTCGAACAGCGCCGGCTCGATGTTCGCCAACACCGAGGTCGGGCGCGGCGCGGCGTTCGGCGACATCGACAACGACGGCGACACTGACGTCCTCGTGGCGAACGGTGCCGGCCCGGTGCGCCTGCTGGTGAACAACATCGGCACGCGCCACCACTGGCTTGGGCTGCGCCTCGTGAGCACAGGCGCCACGCGCGACGCCCTCGGCGCCCACGTCGAGGTCCGTCGGACCAGCGGCCCCGCACTCGTGCGGCGCGCGCGTGCGGACGGCAGCTACGCCTCGGCGAACGACCCGCGCGTGCTCGCCGGCCTTGGGGACTCGACAGAGGTGCCACGCGTGCGCGTGACCTGGCCCGATGGCACCAGCGAGGAATGGTCGTCGGTGGCCATCGACCGCTACACGACGCTGGTGCAGGGGCAAGCCCGATGACGCCGCGCCTGCTGCGGCGCAGCGGCATCGCCGCCGCTGTCGTGGCCGCGCTGTTCGCAGCGGGGTGCACCGAGCGCCCGGCCTCGCCCCCGCCCTCGGCGACACCCGCCACGGCGGCGACCGGCAGCAGCGCGTCGCCAGCCACCGCAGCCGCGCCAGCCGCGCCGGCCACCGACGAGCCTCTCGTGCCGGTCGTGCTGCCAGACCTCTCGAAGGTGGCCGCTCCGGTTCGAGCGCAGTTCCAGGCGCGTGAGTCGGTGCTCCGCAGCGCGCTGGCGAACCCGGCGGTATCGGTCGAGGAACGCGCCGCCCGCTACGGTCAGCTCGGCGACGTTCTGATGGCGGCCACGTTCTTCGACGAAGCACGCCTCTGCTATCGGCACGCTGCGGCGCTGGTGCCGGACGAAGCACGATGGCCCTACCTGCTCGGTCATGCCACGCTGAGGAGCGGAGACCGCGAACGCTCGGCGGCCGCCTTCGCGCGCGCCGCGCAGCTCGAGCCGGCATACGTTCCGGCGCTGGTGTGGCTGGGTGAGATGCAACTGGACCTCGGCCGCAACGACGAGGCGCAGGCCACCTTCGGCAGGGCCGTCTCGCAGAGTCCGAACTCGGCGACTGCACTCTTCGGGGCTGGCCGCGCCGCACTGGCGCGTGGTTCTTACGGCGAAGCGGTGTCGTATCTCGAACAGGCGCTGCGCACGGATCCAGGTGCGTCGGTCGTTCACTATCCGTTGGCCATGGCGTACCGCCACGTCGGCGCCGCCGACAAGGCCGAGCCGCTGCTCCAGCGCCGCGGCACGGTGGCGCCGCAGATGTCCGACCCGCTCATGGAATCGGCGGAGGTGGTGCTCGACAGCCCGGTATCGTACGAAGCGGCGGGCATGCAGGCCCTGCGCGCGCAAGAATGGCCAGGCGCCGTCAGCACATTCCGCAAGGGACTCGACATCGCTCCGGACGATGCGTCGCTGCGCTACTGGATGGCGAGCGCCATGATTGCGTCGGGCGACGCAGCCGGGGCCGAGCGCGAGTTCCGCGAGGTGCTTCGTCGTCATCCCGACTACGCAAACGCTCACTACAGCCTCGGCGCCATCATGGCGCAGCGTGGGCAGCGGACCGAGGCGCTCGCCGCGTATCGGGCCGCCGTGCGCTATGCGCCGACCATGCCCGAGGCCCGATTGCGGCTCGCCGACACACTGCGCTCGGCCGGCCAGCTACGCGAGGCGTTCGCCCAGTATGACGCGGCGGTCAGGCTGGACCCGAAGGCTATCGGTGCCTGGGTGGGCGGCGCCGAAACGCTGCTGACGCTCGGCGACACCGACCAGGCGCGCGACTGGTTAACGCGAGCCAGGCAAGTGCACCCCACGCGTCCGGAACTCGCGAACCTGGCGGGGCGGCTCGAGAAGAAGTAGCCGCGGCTCTTCAGGTCCGCCAAGGCGAGACCGACCTGAAGGTCGGCAGCTACTTCCTCATCGCCCCGGCGACAACGTCGCCGAGCTGCGCGGCGGTGAACTGGTTCCCTTCGATGTTCGCCACCAGCCTGCCGTCGCGTCCGATGATGACGGTGTGCAGCGAGTGATCCATCAATCCTTCGTTCGAGTACGCGTGCACGCCGAACAGCGCGCAGGCGCGCTCGACGTCGACCGGCGCACCGGTAAGGAAGCGCCACGTGTCGGCGTTCGCGTTCCACTGCTTCGCGTAGGTGGTCATCACCTCCGGCGTGTCGTGCAGGGGATCGAACGTCAGCGTGAGCAGCACCAGGTCCGTACCAAGCTGCGACGCGAACCGCTTCTGCAACACCCCGAAGTTGTTCGCCAGCCGCAGGCAGAAGTTCGGAAGGGCGCAGGTGGTGTAAATGAAGTTGGCCACCACCAGCTTGCCGCGCAGGCGCGACAGCGCCACGGGCCGCTTCTGCTGGTCGAGCAAGGTAAAGTCGGGCACGCTCGCACCGAGCGCCACCACCGGCTCGCGTCGTCGCGGTGAGGCGAGTTCGCTCAGCAGCTTCAGCCGGTTTGCACTGAACGGGTCCTGCTCGGTATTCGCGTAGTGCACCACGGAGATGCCAGTCGCGTACGACGTCTTCGGCTCCACCACCAGCGTAAACGATACGACCACACCAGGCGCCAGCCCGCGCAGGTCGGCCGCCTGACGCACCTCGAACGGCATGGTCATCGCCTGCATGTAGTTCGGGATGGCCTGGATGGACGCCACGAAGGTGCGCGCCGAGGGGTTCACGCTGACGACCATCCCGGTGACCGGATACTGCTGCGCGGCCACCACGTGACCAGCCAACGCCACCAACCAGGCGACCACGGCCATCGTCCGCACCACGCGCGCCGCACGCCGGGCCAGAGTGGTGCTCCATTCTGTGTGGCGTAGCCGCGGACCTTCAGGTCCGCAACGGCAAGGCCGACCTGAAGGTCGGCAGCTACACCAATGTGAAAGACGCTCCAGAGTGGCGGTCATCGGGCTCGCCTCTCGCCCCCCAGACGGATGACCGGACGCTCGAGACGGGTCAGCGACGCCGCGCCTTCCTCGAGTGCGTAGGCGGTGTTCCTCGCCACGTTGACGAAGTGCTGGCGCGTATTGCTCGCGGGCCACCACACCTCGATGTCCAGAATCGTCGCGTTCTTGCCGAGGCCGATGTGCTGCTCGAGCGGCGACGCGCCGAATGTGCCGCCACTGCTCACCTGACGATGCACCCTGCGCGTCGTGCCGTTGTTGTCGACCGTCACGGTGATGCGGGTGCCGATCGCCGAACCGTTGCTCGTCACACCGGTGAGCGTCAGCGACACCCAGTCGTTGCCGTGCCCCGGGTTCTCGAACACGCGCATGGCGTGGCTGTCGCCAGGTGTGGCACCGCCGATCTCCGCGACGATGTCCTCGTCGCCGTCGTTGTCGAGGTCGGCGAAGGCAATGCCGTGTCCCTTGTGGATCTCCCCCGTGCCAGACGACTCGGTCACGTCGACGAACTGCTTCCCGGCTTGGTTGCGCAGCAACACGTGCGGCGCCAGCGCCGCGTAGGATGGCGTGCCCATGCCGAGATACATGTCGAGGAACCCGTCGTTGTCGAGGTCGCCGAAGTTCGAGCCCATCGGCATGAACGCCTTGTCCAGCCCCACCGCCTTCGTCACGTCCTCGAATGTGCCGTTTCCCTTGTTGCGATACAGCTTCAGCGACGGAGCGTTGCGCGGCAGTGCGAGATAGGTGCGGGCGGTGTCGTCCACCGACATGAAGTAGCTGCTCACATACAGATCGAGCCAGCCGTCGTTGTCGTAGTCGAAGAACCAGGTGGCGAATCCGCGCCCGGCGCCGGGGACGCCGGCGGCCACCGCCCGTTCGGTGAAGGTGCGGTCGTGATTGTTGCGATAGAGCTGGTTCACGCCGTCGTAGTTCGACACGTAGAAGTCGATCCAGCCGTCGTTGTCGAAGTCGCCGGCCGTGGTGCTCTTGGCGAAGGTCTGGCGATCGACCCCTGCGCTCTTCGCGATGTCGGTGAAGTGGCCGTGGCCGTCGTTGAGGAACAGCTGCGCGCGGGTGTCCTCGTTGCCGACGAACAGGTCGAGCCAGCCGTCATTGTCGATGTCGCCCCAGGCGCCAGCCTGCGAGGCCGTGACCGGCGTGGCGAGGCCGGACTCGATCGTGACGTCGGCAAAGGTACCGTCGCAGTTGTTGCGCAGCAGCGACCGGCGCTGCGCCACTTCCCAGCCACCGCGCTGCACCAGGACGTCGGTGCAGCGATCGTTGTTGTAGTCGGCCTGGATGATGCTGAGGCCCCCCACCTGATCGCGAAGGCCGGCTGCGGGGGCGCGCTCGGCGAAGGTGCCGTCGCCGTTGTTGCCGAAGTAGTGCAGCGGACCGCAGCTGTAGAAGTTCGACGTCATCACGTCGAGGCGGCCCGAGCGCCGCAGGTCGTCGACGATGACCCCGCCGGCGCTGGCGAAGACGTTCAGGCCCATGGCGGGCGCCACATCAGTGAAGCGACCGATATTGTCGGGCGACGTAAACACCGACCGGGCAATGCGGAACTTCGCGGGCACCGCGTCTGGCCACGTCCCCATGGCCATGTAGGCGGTGTTCAGCAGCCAGCGTCCCTCCACATCGTCGGGACGCCGCTCGAGGTACTTCGTGAAGAGGGCGATGGCCTTCTCCACGTCGGCGGTCTTCGCGTACGCCACCCCGGGCGTGCCGGGCATGAGGCAGCTGTCGGTCGGTTGCCGGAAGATGTTGCTGTCCATGCCGGCCTTGTGCAGGTAAGCGACGGCAAGCATCTCCTCGACCTGCGGCACGGCGGTGGGCACGCTGGCGAGCGCGAGCGCATAGGCCTCTTCGTAGTGGCTGACGGCGCGCGCCATCGAACCCTGGTAGGCGTAGAGCTGCGCCATGCCCAGGTTGGCCTGCATCAGCTCGAACGGTGGGCGTCCCTTGCGCAGGTCCGCGGCGGTGGGCGCGAAGAAGTTCTCGAACAGTGTGGTGCCGGCGGCGAGGGAATCCTGGCGAGCCTGGCAGATGGAACGCGGGTCCTGGTTCCAGCTGTCGGCTTTGGGAAACTCGCGCAGCAGCGCTTCAGCCTCGGGAAGACCGCCGATGTCGGGTACGAACTTCACGCTGCCGGCGCCGCTGATCACCGCATAGCTCACCGGGTTCAGGGCGGTGGGAGTGCCGGGCGCGTCACTCACCACCTGGAACACGGCGAAGCCGGTGGCCACCTGTGCGATCGGTGAGAGCTGGCCAACCCGTAGCCCCTGGAGGGCGCGCCGCACCTGATCGCGCAGCGACGAGACGTCGACGCGGCCCAGCAGACCGCCGTCTGCCGCACTCGGGTCGATGGACACGCCGCGCGCCACCACGGCGAAGCTCTCGCCCCGCGTCAGACGGTCGAGCACGGCGGTCGCATCGTCGGTCGTCGAGACGACGATCATGCGCAGCGTGAGGGCTTGCGGCGGGGCGTTCTGCGCTGACTGCG
>JBKJMH010000429.1:0-3810 GCA_046596625.1 Vicinamibacterales bacterium
CCGATCGGATCTTCATCAGCGCCGTGTTGACGACGATGCGGTGGAGCCAGGTCGAGACCTGGGCCTGCCCCTGGAACGAACCGATGCCGCGGAAGGCGCTCAGGTAAGCGGCCTGGACGACATCGCGCGCGTCTTCCTCGTTTCGCATCAGGCGACGTGCGACGGCGAGAAGGCGAGCGCCGAACGCGCGTACCAGCATTTCGTACGCCCGGTCGTCGCCAGCCTTCAGTCCTTCGAGGAGCGCCTGTTCGTCGACAGGCGCAGAATCGTCGCGCGCAGATGACACGTCGCCCTACCTGAGCCTGGCTGGACCTGACGCAATCAGCACGTGCATCGTCGAACTCACCGAAGCCCGCGTGACACGGGCCGTTCTCAAAACCGGTAGCTGAGGCCGACGCGAATCGTCTGGAACTCGAACGGCTCACTGCGTTGAAAATTCGTCCCTGCGGCGTTGACCAGGATAAATGCATTCGTCGCGGGCGCCGGGCCTTGCGCACGAATGCCGGACTCCTCGCGGTTGTCGAGACTGGTGAACAGGTATTCCCCCGTCACGGTCCAATGCCCAGTGAACTTGACCTCGAGGCCGCCGCCTGCCTGGTATCCCCACACGCTCTGGCTCGATCCCTCGTCGTCGTCAGCATCGTCCCCGGACGGGACAAACGTGTTTACGGCGTTGCTGGTCGTGAACCGCTGTTCGACACTGCCCCAGGCGCCGCCGCCGGTGCCATAGACGAGGACGCGGTCGCTGCCAAAGCCCACGCGGGCGCGCAGGCCGGTCACGACGTTCAGTTCCCTGGTGAACGCGTAGAACGCGGGTGTGACGCTGAATGCCGTCGCGCTGTCGATGACGTCGGTGCGGGAGACGTCCGCGAGGCCCCCGAAGACGACATGCCCGAGCTGCCAGTCATAGCCGATGCGACCGCCGAAATCGACGCCGTTCGAGTCTTCGGTGCAGCCAGCCGCGGCGGTGGCGCCGACCGCGAGGCCACCGCAGAAGCCGGGCGTAAATGCATCCACCCCGGCAATCGTCCGAACCGTGTCGCCAAACGAACCGTCGAGGTTAGTGTCGAACCTGATGCGCTCGGACGCGTCCTCTTTCTGCACACCGCCGCCGACGGTGCCGCCGACATACACGCCGGTCCAGCTCTGCGCCTCTGCCCTCGCCATGCCGCCCAGCACCATGGCCGCGCACATCGCTCCCACAAATAGTCTCATCACGCCTCCCGTATGGCCGAGCCTGACGCGGCACGGCTCTTCTCCTTCCCTTACGCAGGAGCGTGACAATTGGATTGGTGACTACTCGCGTTGCGCCGTGGCAGGCCCGAGGTGATCGCCACGGACGGCGCCGTCGGCGCCCAGCGTCACGGTGGCGCCGAAGAGACCGCGCCTGAACTGTCGCGGATCGTTCAGATCGCCCTGGATGAAGCGCAGGTCCCGCCACTGCACCGTTGCCGACCCATCGTCGTCAACCAGCGAGCGCACGGCGGGAAAGCGCGAGAACCCGAGGAACAGACGCGCCGTTGGCGCCCTCGCCGCCGCCGTGACCGCCGGGGTCCACTGGTTCGACACCCGCACCGGCAGAGTCCGCGTCGAGAGCCGTGTGCCGTCCGACAGCCCTCTCCCGGTCAGGAGATCGATATCGTGCATCTCGTAAGCGGTCGAGAGCTGGGCAATCAGGCGCCATCGAAACGGAGAGACGAAGTCGGGAATGGCCGCCATTTCCACGAGGCAGTTCGACGCCGCCAGGTCGCGGGGCGACGCGGACGCAGGACGTGGCCAGCGGTCGATCGCCCAGCTCGGACGCACCGACTGCGCGCACCACGCCGGCAGGCGACCGCCGAAGGCCTGCGGTGCGCGAGCGACGGCGATGTGGTGTGACGCCGCGCGGACGCCGTAGTTCACCGCCATCAACCCCAGTGCGATCGCTGCATTCCGCCGTCGTCGTCTGGCAATGATTGCGTCGCGCCGTGGACCGCGGGCCAGCCAGAGTGCGCCGCCAAGGATCGCGAGCAGGTACATGTCGACGATCGGCATCCAGTCGACCGAGAACCAGGTCCACGCGAACGGACTCAGGGGACGAGTGCCGTACGACGTCGGCAGATCCATCAGGATGTGACCGACGATGCCGACCATCGAGACGCCCCAGAGCATGAGCAGGCTGGCGCGCGGCTCATTGCCGTGGTTGTCCCACCGTTCTCGGCCGAGCCAGACGAGCCCGGCAACCACCGCCGCAAGGCCCACAACACCAAGCGGGCCGTGTGTCGGCCCGCGGTGAAACTCGAGGTACTTCGCGGCTCCGCCGAGCGTGACGACCACGTCGACATCCGGTGCGCTGGAGGCGAGGAACAAAGCCGTGGTGGCGCCTCGTCCGGCGCGGCTGAGCGGCGTGCGCGCAAGCGTCAGGCCGAACAGGCTGTGCGTCAGGTTGTCCAAGGGTCGTAATATTACAGGATGAGAAAGTCGCTCCTGGCGCTGCTGCTCAGCGCGGTCGCGCTACTGGTGCCATCATCGGCGTCCGCCTGGGGATTTGCCGGTCATCAACTGATCCTCCGCCAGACGATTGCATTGCTGCCACCGGAACTGAAGCCGTTCTACGAGGGGCATCTCGCCGAACTCGAGGCTCGGATCACGGCCCCCGATCTCTGGCGCAACGTCGGCTCCGACGACGACCCCAATCATTTCGTCGACTTCGGCGTGCCCGAGTACGGTCCGCCGCCGTTTCTGCTGCTGCCGCGCGAGCACGGCGCCGCGCTCGACAAGTTCGGGGCGGTTGTGCTGAAGAAGTACGGCACGCTGCCGTGGCGCGAAGAAGAGATGGCCGGCGGGCTCAGGCGCGCCTTCGAGGGAATGGGAAGGAAGAACACTTACGCCGTCTCTGACGTAACGCTGTTGACCGGCTTCGCCGCGCACTACCTGCAGGACGCCCACCAGCCGTTCCATGCCACGGACAACTTCGACGGGCAGAAGACCGGCAACCTCGACGTGCATGCGCGGTTCGAAACCGAGTTGATCCAGCGTTTTACGCCGCGCCTGCGGTTGTCGCCCGCCACTCCTGGACCGATGCCGAGCGCCCGCGACGCCGCCTTCGACGCCCTCATTGCCAGCTATGGTCAGATCGACCGCGTGCTTGCGGCCGACAATCTGGCAAAGACCGGCAAGGCGTTCTACGACGACGACTACTTCGAGACGTTCTTCACGGCGGTGCAGCCGGTCCTCGAGGAGCGCCTGTCCGCAGCGATCACCGCGACCGCGAGCCTGATCATCACCGCCTGGGAACAGGCCGGCAAGCCGGTCATGTTCACGTCGCTTCCTCGTCCCCCGCGACCGGTTCGGCGCTAGCGAGTGGTCACGCATCTCATTCCGCTTGGCCGCGACCGGTACGAGCTCTATGCCGAAGCGCCCGAGGAGGACGAGGGACCGCTTACGCACGACGCCGGCCGTGTGCGGCGCTGGCTGCACCGCGCGGGCGAGCAGTGGGGCGAGTACGTCGATACGGCACGCACGGGCGCCGCATCCGGGCGGTTGGCGCGCTGGCGCGACGCGATCATCCGCCGGCTGGCGGCCACGCTGGACGAGCAGCGGACGCTCCGCTCGCTGCGGACCGCTGGCGCGGCGACGCTGCTGTTCCGGTCGGGCATCGACGCCGTCGCGGCCCGGGCCGCGCTCGATCGGATCCTCGCGTCATCGCAACGGCACCACGGGCAGCGGCTGGCGATCTATCTGGTCCTGTTCATACTCTCGGGCATCCTGTTCTTCGTACCGGGGCCGAACATCGTGGCCTACTACCTCGGGTTTCAGGCGTTTGGCCAT
>JBKJMH010000004.1:0-10337 GCA_046596625.1 Vicinamibacterales bacterium
GCGCGGATGGCTCCTTCGTCGAACGTCGAGGTCACGGCGTCCTGCAGTGCGTCGTGCGCCTTCATGGCGCGGTCACCGAGGGCCCGCTGCTCGTCGCGGTGCGAGTCCATGATCTGACGCACGCGGTCGCGCTGGTCGCTGGTGAGGTCGAGCCGCTCGAACATCATCGGACCGAACCCGCCCGGTCCGCCCGGTCCGCCCCGTCGTCCGCCTGGCCCGCCTGGACCGCCGGGTCGGTCCGGCCCACCGGGCCCGCGCGCATCGCCGCCACGGCCGACGCCGCTACCCGGCCCGCCGAAGCCGCGCCCCTGCGCGCTAAGATTCTGGTAGCCCACGCCCGCGACGATCACCGCGATTGCCGCCGCGCCGAGGCCGAGCCCGATTTTCTTGAATGTCTTCGTCATCACTGTTCTCCCGGAAGCGGCCGTTGCGAGGTTGCCGCGTGTTCTGTCTTGATTGGACGGCCGTCCAGTGACGAGGAGATGGTGGATGTGTGAAACAACAATGACACGGGGAACACGATGAGTCAGGACGCCGTGCGGGTGCTGGTGGTCGAGGACGAGCCGAACATTCGCGAGCTGGTCTGTCTGCACCTGCGTCACGAAGGGTACACCTGCGAGTCGGCCGCGGACGGCCAGGCGGGGCTCGCCAGCGCGCAAGCCGACGTCTACGACTTGCTGGTGCTCGACCTGATGCTCCCCGGGCTCGATGGCCTGTCGCTGTGCCGCGCCGTGCGCAACGGCCGCGTGAACGCGGACGTGCCGATCCTGATGCTGACTGCGAAGCGCGAGGAGGCCGACAAGGTCGTGGGGCTCGAGAGCGGCGCCGACGATTACCTCACAAAGCCGTTCGGCGTGCGCGAACTCGTGGCGCGCGCGCGTGCGCTGCTGCGGCGTCCTCGCCACGGGGTCTCACCGGCCGCCACTGCGGCGGGTGCCACCCAAGCGCTGCTGACCATCCGCGGCATCGAGATCGACGTGCCGCGCCGGAAGGTGCGTGTCGATAGCCGCGACGTCGAGCTGACCGACCAGGAGTTCCGCCTCCTGCACCTGCTCGCCACGCATCCGGGCATTGTCTTCAGTCGGGAGGCGCTGCTGTCGAAGATCTGGCGCGGCGACACCTACGTGACCGTACGCAGCGTCGACACGCTGGTGAAGCGGCTGCGGCGTCGCGTCGAAGCCGACCCGGCGAACCCCGCGTTCGTCCAGACGGTGTGGGGTGTCGGCTACAAGTTCGCCGACGCCTAGCATGGGGGGACGTCATGGTCCGACGCTGTCGGTACGTAGCCGCGCACCTTCAGGTGCGCCTGCACCAGCCGACCTGAAGGTCGGCAGCTACGTCATGTGGTCAGGTCGGCCGACGACCGAATTCAGAACCGCAGGCGCACGCCGGCGACCGCCGTCCGCGGTGCACCGGGTGCGAAGAACGTGCTCTGCTGCACCGGGAACTCGCCGTTGATCGCCGGGAACGGCCGCGCGATGTACGTGCCGTCCGGTGTGATGCCGGTCGGGCCGAGTTGCGCCGCCGTGTAGTAGGTGCGATCGAGCGCGTTGTTCACCCGCGCGAAGAGCTCCAGCATCCTGCCAGCTTTGTAGCGCACGCCCAGATTGACGACGGTGTACGCGGGCGATCCGCCGGATCCGAGGTAGTAGACCCCGTCAGGCTCGTGCCCGCCGTTCTCGTTGCCGCGCGCGGTCGAGCCCGAGATGCTGTCGACGTCGAGGTCGACCGCAAGCGCGCTGGTGGCCTGCCATTCGCCGAACAGCTTCAGGGTGTGGCGCGGTGCGAGCGGAATCCGGTGGCCGGCGATGACATAGATGAAACTCTCCACGCCAGGGGTTCCACCCCCGTTGTTCTCGTCATTCGAACTGTTGCCCGAGCCGTTCAGGCGCTCGGCGCTCTGGAACGTGGCGTCGAGGAAGTTGTAGCCAGCACCGACCGTGAACGGTCCGGCCTCGCCGCTGACTCCCAGTTCCACGCCCTGCCGTCTCGTCGTCCCGAAGTTCTTGAAGTAGCCGAAGCCGGTGTCCGTGGCCGCCACGAACATGATGTCGTCGTTGTTCTGCGCCCAGTAGACGCCGGCGTTCCACTGGAAGGCCCGGCGTCTGGCACTGCGGACGCCGGCCTCCAGCGTGCGGGTGACCACCTGTTTCAGCGGCGGGTCTCCGGCCATGGCGTTGGGTAGCTTGCACGGCTGCTCGGGGTTCGCGCAGCCAAGTTCCACCGACGTCGCCGCACGGCTGCCTTCGCCGTAGCCGGCGTAGAAGTTGACGGCGGGAGACGGGTTGAACGTGAGGCCGACCGCTGGGTTGAGCCGGGCAAAGAGGTGATTGCCGCTTAACGACGCGTCGCCATCGGGACGGACGTTGTCAGTGTTGTCCAGACGCGTGCGGTTATAGCGGCCCGACGCGGTGAGGTGCCAGGCGCGACCGAGCGTCAGCGTGTCGGCGGCAAAGAGACTCCACGTGCGCTGAGTGCCGTCGAGGTCGACCCCCGTGTCGAACGGTTCGCCGTCGATCTCTCCACCGGTCTCGCCGTCGGCAAACGCGCCCGTGCCAACGATGCCGCGGTCGGCTGCGAGGTAGCCCAGTTCCGTCTGCTGCGCGAAGCCGAAAGTGCTGGCGTCGAGCGCGCCGCCAAGCGTGAACTGCTGCTTCACGCGTCCCCGCGCCAGGCGCCACGTCGCCTGGCCCGACAGACCCGCGTTGTGCTGGCGTGCCTCGGTGGTGTTCAGCAGACCGTTGCACCTTTCGCCCGGCTCGTCGTTCAACAGCACGTTGCCCAGGCAGCGCCAGAACGGAAACGGGGTGTTGGCCGGCGTCTCCCCACTGGCCGGCACGTTGGCGTAGCCAGCGGCGAGCAACGCCGCGCGCTCGGCGGCGCCGGGCTGGTACACCGCCTGGTCGAGCGACGCTTCGTTCAGGTCGCCGTTCAGCGAGTTCGAGTGGATGTAGCGGTAGTACGCGTTGCCCGAGAACGTCAGCCGCTCGGACGGTGTGCGGCGCAGCGTGAGGTTCAGCAGCGTGGAGCGGTTATCGGTGATGTCCGGCCGCGTATAGACGCTGCGGTAGTCGCGCTCGAGCAGCCGCAGTTCCTGCAGGCCATTGCCGTGCAGCGAATTGTCCGCCTGCGCGGCGGTCAGCGTGAGGCCCGTGCGTCCCGCCTGCCATCCGAGCTTGCCGAACAGCTGCCGCACGTCGGACGGCGAGTCGTCGCGCCACCCGTCTTCCGCGAACAGGTTGCCGGCGACGTACCAGTTCAGCCTGCCGCTGGCGCGCGCACCGCCGTGTTCGAATTCGACCGCGCGACGCAGGTTGCTGCCGAACAGCCCCTGCACGGTGGTGCCGCGGTTTGCCTGGCCATCCTTCGTGTGCAGCACGAGGGCGCCGCCGAGCGTGTTGAGGCCGAAGAGCGGATTCGAGCCGGGCATCAGCGTCGACGACCCGACGGCAACGCGCGGAATCAGGTCCCAGCTCACGACTTCGCCGAACGGCTGGTTCATGCGCACGCCGTCCAGGTACACGCTCAGCCCCTGCGGTGTGCCGAGCAGCGGCGAAGCGGTGTAGCCGCGGTAGTTCACGTCCGCCTGGAACGGGTTGCCCTGAATCTCGTTCACGTGCACGGCCGTGGCGCGGCGCTTCAGGAAGTCGGACATGTCGAGCGCGCCGCTGGCGTCGACATCCGCCGACGTCGACGACTGCACCGGCGCGGCAATCTGGTCGGCAGGCATCTCGACGCCCGGCAGCGGTGTGGCGCCGACCACGTCCACCTGCTCCTCGAACGCCGGCGGCGCCGGTCGTTGCGCCTGCTGGGCGGCCAGGGCGGGGGACAGGCTGCCAATGGCGAGAATCAGGCCGGCCAGTTCACGATGCTTCGACAGACGGATCAACGATGCGCTCCTCGGGGCAGGGCCGGGAGGGAGGGGGCGTAGCCTCCACGGCGAACATCCCAGCAGTAGCTTTGCTCAACAATACGTGGAATTCGTGCGCCTGCTGTGCTGTCAAAACATTACAGCGGCCGATACACTGCACGTGCGGTTCCGCGACGTCCACGCGGGATTCCCACGTCATCCGAAACCAGCGACCGCCGTCCCCGGCCTTGTCACGTTCGACCGCTGTCGACTCGCGACGCACGGCTCGGCCGGACGTTCAGGAGCATCCCGTGGTGTCTCGTCAGTGGTTCCGCTCACGCGCAACGTGGATTGCGGCCGCCGCCCTCTTCCTCGTCGTCATCACCGCGTTCGTCGTCTGGCGCCGTTCCGCCGTCGAGCCGCAGCCGATGGTGTTCTCCGACCTGCTTCGTGAGGTCGACCGCGGCCTGGTCGCCGAACTGGTGATCGTCGGCGACCGGATCGACGCGAAGACGTCCGATGGCCGCCTGTTCCGCACGACGGCGCCGGTCAACTACGTCTCCGCCAACCCAACGCTCCTTCCGGACCTGGCGCGCCGCGGTGTCCGCATCGACGTGCAGGGCTCGCCGTCTGAAGCAGCTTACAACTACGGCGCGCTGGCGCTCGGCGTGATGTTCGTCGCGGTGATTGGGTTGACGATGTACCGCGTCACCTCCGGGCGCATCCCGGCCCTTGACGGCAAGTCGCGCGAGGCCGATCCCGAGGCGTCGCCTATCACCTTCGACGATGTGGCCGGAGTGGATGAGGCGAAGGAGGAAGTGAAGGAGATCGTCGACTTCCTCAGGCAACCCGGCCGGTTCTCGGCCATCGGCGGCCGCATTCCGAAGGGCGTCCTGCTCGTCGGCCCGCCCGGCACCGGCAAGACGCTGCTGGCGCGGTCGATCGCCGGCGAAGCGAAGGTACCGTTCCTCTTCACCAGCGGCTCCGACTTCGTCGAGATGTATGCCGGCGTTGGCGCGTCACGCATCCGCCGCCTGTTCAAGGACGCCAGGCGCCATCCCTCCTGCATCATCTTCATCGATGAACTCGATGCGGTCGGCCGCAGTCGCGGCAGCAACTCCATGAGCCACGAAGAACGCGAGCAGACGCTGAACCAGCTCCTGGTCGAGATGGACGGTTTTGCGCAGAACACGGGCATCGTGGTCGTCGCGGCCACCAACCGGGCGGACATCCTCGACCCCGCGCTGCTGCGTCCGGGCCGGTTCGATCGGCAGGTGACCGTCGGCTCACCCGACGTGAAGGGACGCGAGCAGATCCTGCGCATCCACGCGAGGAAGGTGGCGCTGGCCGTCGACGTCGACCTGCGCCAGATCGCACGCGGCACCCCTGGCTTCTCCGGTGCGGACCTCGCCAACCTTGTGAACGAAGCGGCGCTCTTCGCGGTGCGCAGCGGACGATCGACGATTACCGACGGCGACCTCGACCAGGCGCGCGACAAGGTGCTGATGGGGGTGGAGCGGCGCTCGCTGCAGATGACCGAGCACGAACGCATCACCTGCGCCTATCACGAGTCGGGGCACGCGGTAGTGGCGGCGCTGCTGCCGGCCGCCGACCCGCTGCACAAGGTGACCATCATTCCCAGGGGCCGTGCGCTGGGCGTGACCATGCAACTGCCCGAAGGGGATCGGCACACCCACACGCGCGAGTTTCTCGAAGCGCAGATCGCCATCCTGATGGGCGGCCGCGTCGCCGAGGAACTCTTCCTGCGCCAGATGACCAGCGGCGCTGGCAACGACATCGAGCGCGCTACCGATATCGCGCGTCGCATGGTGTGCGAGTTCGGCATGTCGGCGGCGCTCGGCCCGCTGGCCTACCGCACACCCGGCAATCCCTGGGAAACCGACCGCGGCGTCGGCATCAGCGAAGCCACCGCCCAGCGCGTGGATGAGGAAGTGCGCGAGGTGGTGATGCGCGGCTACGAGACCGCGCGCCAGCTCGTCGCCAAGAACCGCAGCTCCGTTCGTGCGATGGCTGAGGAACTGCTCGTCGTCGAATCGCTCGACTCGGACGGCATCAAGGCGATTATGACCGCGACCGCGAACTGACGGGGAGGGCTGGACACCTCGTGGTTGTTCGGCCTTGCCGCCCGTGACAGAATCTGCGCGCACTGAACCACCGCCGGTTTCAACGACCGGTTCCCAGGAGATGCGCAGATGCCCCGACGATTGTTCACCGCCGTCCTCGCCACCGGACTGTTCGCCGCCAACCTGACCACCGTCGCGGCGCAGCCCTCGCCCACGGCCGAGTGGGCCGCGCATGCGCAGAACCAGTACCAGGTGCTGCCCAATGTCACCTACCTGACGGCCAACGGCTTCGAGGCGAAGTTGGATGTCTATCGCCGCCGTGACGTGCAGGCGCCACAGCCGACGCTGGTCTTCTACCACGGGGGCGGCTGGATCGGCGGCACGAAGGAAAGCTCCTTCATGTCGGTGATGCCGTGGCTGGAGATGGGCTGGAACGTGGTCAACGTCGAGTACCGGATGGCGCGCATCTCGCTCGCGCCAGCGGCGGTGGAAGATGCGCAGTGCGCTTTGAAGTTCGTGGTGAGTCGGGCCAGGGACTACAACATCGATCCAGCCCGCATCGTCGTCAGCGGCGAGTCGGCGGGGGGACACCTGGCGCTCACGACGGGCATGATTCCCGCCTCTGCCGGATTTACCAGCCTCTGCGCTACCGGCGGGTTTACCGGTAACGACACCTCGGTGCCCAGAGTGGCCGCAATCATCAACTGGTACGGCATCACGGACGTGAATGACATGCTGGCCGGCCCCAATGCCAGGGCGTACGCCGTGCAGTGGCTCGGTTCGCTCCCCAACCGCGACGCCGTCGCAAAGAGCGTCTCGCCTCTCACTTACGTGCGCGGCGACCTGCCGCCGATTCTTACCATCCAGGGTGACGCCGACCCTATCGTGCCGTTCTCACAGAACGTACGGCTGAACGATGCGCTCAAGAAGGCCGGTGCGACATCTGAACTGTTTCCGATTCCCGGCGGCGGCCACGGGAACTTCAAGGTGGACGAGCGGTCGAAGGCCTACGTGAAGATCCGGGAGTTCCTGAAGGCGAACGGACTCTAAAGGGTTTTCGATTCTGTGTGGCGTAGCCGCGGACCTTCAGGTCCGCACAGGCAAGGCCGAGGGCCTCACTCCGCCTGCGCGCGCAGCGCGAGTCCGGTGGCGACGGACGTCAGTTCGTGGCCGCCGGTGATTTGCGACGCGGGAAAGAGCCGCTCGAAGATGGCGCGCACTGCCGGCACGAATGACGAGCCGCCGGTGAGGAAGACGGTGTCGATGGTGGACGGCGCCACGCCGCTTCGCTGAAGAAGCTGCTGCAGGCAGCGCTCGAGCGCGTGCAGGTCGAGCCGCAGCCAGTGCTCGAACTGCTGGCGCGTGGCATGCCACGCGATTTCGAGTCCTTCCAGGTCGAACCGCAGCTCGGCCTCGAGTGCCGACGACAGCGTCACCTTCGTGGTGTTCACCCGTTCGTGCAGCTCGTAGCCCAGATCCTCCTCGATCAGCTGCAGCAACGCGCCGATCGCGCGCTTTGCGGTCGACGTCTTCTGGATGCGCCGCAGCATCTCGAGCGTCTCACCAGTCTTGAGGAACGAGAGATGGTGCCAGCGCTCCAGCTTCGAGTAGACCCACTCGGGCATCGGCAGCACCTTGTCTGGCGGCGACAGATAGTCGGACCCTCGGCCCAGCTGCGGTGTCACCGCATGCTTCACGATGGCTCGATCGAACGCGTCGCCGGCGATGGCGACGCCGTCGTTACCGAGGATGCGCACGCCCGCCCCGACAACGCCTGACGGCGGTTCGAGTGCCAGGAGGGAGAAGTCGCTGGTGCCGCCACCGAAGTCGCCGATGAGCACGGTGGCCGGCTTCGTCAGCCGCTGCTGATAGGCGTAGGCCGCCGCGACCGGCTCGAACTCGAACACCGGCGTGCTGATGCCGGCCAGCGCCAGTGCCTCGCGCATGCGGGTGAGTGCCAGCGCGTCATGGTCGGCGTTGCGGGCGACGGTGAAGTGCACCGGACGGCCGACGACTACCCGCGACGGCAGCGCGCCGAGGTCGGCTTCGGCCGCGCGCAGCAGGCGCTGGACGATGAGCGCAATGAGCTGCTGCAAGGTGCGGTGCCGGCCGCCGATGTTCGTGCCGGTAAAGCTCCCGTCGCCGAGGTAGGCCTTCAACGACTGGAGGAACCGCCCCTTGTGCTGCGCGTGCCGGTACTGGTGCACGGCCTGCGGGCCGGCGAAGACGGACTCGGCGCCGCGCGCCGGCTTCGGATCGAAGTAGAGAATGGAGCGGAATGTGTCGGACGGGCCGCCTGCTGCCTCGAACCGCGCCAGACGTGGAGACCCCGCGTCGTCGATAAGTGCCACCGCGCTGTTGGTAGTGCCGAAGTCGATGCCGAGTGCCTGAGCCAAGCGTCCATTGTACCGGGCCGCGTATACTACGCGCCGCAGAGGAGCTGCCATGACACTTGCACCACGTGTGTTCCGCCTCGTCCTGATCGTGTTGTCCTTCACCGCCGTCGGCGTACGCGCGCACGCGGAGGTGACGCGGGTGGAGATCCGGTCCACCACCGATGCGCTTGGCGGCCGCGCGTTCGGCAGCGTCGGACCGTACGAGCTGCTGAAGGGGACCATCTTCTTCGCGGTCGATCCGGCGAATCCGCACAACCGCGTGATTGCCGATCTCGACAAGGCACCGAGGAATGCGCAGGGGCGCGTCGAGTTCTCCTCGGACCTGTTCATCATCCGGCCGAAGGATCGGTCGAAAGGCAACGGCGTCCTCTTCTTCGACGTCGTCAATCGCGGCAACAAGAGCCTGCTGAGCGTCTTCAGCCGTGGCACGCGCGCCACCGACTTCACCACCGAGAGCGAGTTCGGCGACGCCTGGCTGCTGCGACAGGGCTACACACTGGTGTTTGTCGGCTGGCAGTTCGACATCGCGGCGGGAAAGACGCTGGTGGGGTTCACAGCACCGATCGCTACAGAGACCGGCGCGCCGATCAAGGGGTGGGTGCGGATGCCGTTCATTCCGGATGCGCCGGTGGCGTCGTTCGCGTATGGCGGCGGTTACAACACGGCCAATTACCTGCCGGTGAACGCGCAGGACCGCAGCTATCGCCTGACCGTTCGTGAAGGAATCTTCGCGGCGTCGCGCCTTCTTCCTCGTGACGACTGGCAGTTTGCGCGAGTGGCCAACGGCGTCGCCGTGCCAGATCCCGCATCCATCGCCCTGAAGGGCGGTTTCCAGCCCGGCCTCACCTACGAGCTCGCGTACGAAACGCAGAACCCGCCCGTCGCCGGACTCGGCTTGGCGGCCATCCGCGATGCCGCGTCAGCGTTCCGCTATGGCAGCAGCCAGCCAGCGGCCGGCACGCTGGCATACCTGTACGGCGCGTCGCAGACCGGTCGCCTTATCCGCCAGATGATCCACGAAGGCTTCACGCTCGACGAGGCTGGCCGCACGGTGTTCGACGCGGCGTTCATCCAGACCGGCGCGGTCGGCGTCGGCAGCTTCAACGAGCGCTTCGCGCAACCGAATGAACTGGGCCCGTTCACGCAGACGAAGTTCCCCTTCCTCTACAAGACGACGGTCGATCCGGTGACGGGGCGAGAGGATGGACTCGGCGCGCGCATTCCGGCCGGCATGGAGCCAAAGCTCTTCCTCGTCGACTCGTCGTCGGAATACTGGGACCGCGGACGCGTCGCCGCAATGCGGCATACCGCCATGGACGGTTCGTCGGATCTGGACGATGCGCCGAACGTGCGGCAGTTCCAGCTGGCTGGAACGAAGCATGGTGCCGGTGCATTTCCGGCTGCCGACAACGGCGGACAGTTCGGTGAGAACACAAACGACTATCGATGGGCGCAGCGCGGGCTGATGGCCGCGCTCGATGCGTGGGCGCGCCAGGGCGTGGAGCCGCCACCCAGCACGCACCCGAACCTGAAGGCGGGGACGCTGGTGGCGCACCGCGACTTCGCCTTTCCGGCGGTGCCCGGCGTGACACAGCCGACCTTCGTGCCCGGCGGCTACCGTGCCGACGTGCCGTCGCCATACGCCGCGCTGCCGTTCCTGCTGCCGAAGGTGGACGCCGACGGTAGCGAGGTCGCCGGCATCAGGCTGCCGATCGTGTCGGTGCCACTCGGCACGCTCACTGGCTGGAACTTCCGCAGCGCGAAGATTGGTGCTCCGACCACGCTCATCGCCATGGCGGGTTCGTTCATGCCGTTTGCGAAGACGAAGGCCGAGCGAGAGCGGACGAAGGATCCGCGTCCGTCGATCGCCGAGCGCTACAGCGGTCGCGCCGACTATGTCGCCCGCGTGCAGCGTGCCGCGACGGCACTCGCCGAGCAGCGATTCATCCTGCGCGAGGATATCCAGCCGATCACCGACGAACTGGCCGCGCAGTGGGACGCGCTGGT